>CAZBUL010000065.1:0-15455 GCA_964495045.1 uncultured Desulfobacterales bacterium
GAAGCCGCATTGCTGGATGTTCCGGATGCACTGGTGGCATTGGGAAAATGGGGCGGACAGATCAAAATCATCGGACCGATTTCACCGGTTCAGGAAATGGCGCCTGCTTTCGCTCAGGATGGCAAGGATTTGAAAGATGCATACAACGCGTTTTATCGTCAGCTTTTAAAGGATGGGAAATACCAGGAACTGGTGAAAAAATACTACCCGGCGGTATTCAGTTATTTCCCCAACTTTTTTACGGTAAAATAAGCCCTACCAGAAGCTGCACTGTGGCGGTTACGATATTTCATGGTTTCGATTTCAAATCAACTTCGCCTGAGCCTAAAAAATCACCAATGGGCCGTTTTGCTGCTGGGGATTTTTCTGTCCGGTCTGATTGGATACATGATGGTGTCCAATTATCGCTCTCAGACAGCGCTCAGAGAATCGGCGATGAATCAGATCAAACTGGAACTCGGCCGCCAAAGCGCCACCATCGGATTCTTTTTTGCCGATCGTTTGCAGGATCTCAAAGACCTCGACAGCCGTAAGGAGTTGCATACTTTTTTTGAAAGCAGAGACCTCGGCATGACCATGGCTTACGGGTTGAGAGCTATTCTATTCGATATTTATCAAATATTCAAACAGTTGCAGGAAGACCGACAGATCGGTGGAGAATTGATTTACTCCCGACTGGCCTTTATCGATGACCAGAGACAGTGTCTGGTCGATACCCAGTCGGGGATTCTTCCGCCCCGACAAATGTCGGATGTGGATGAAAATCCGTTTTATACGCCGAACGCTCCGGAAATTCTGTTCAATCCACATCAATCTTCTCTGAACGTCAGCATCGTTACCCCCCTGTTTTTCAAGAGCCGATTTGTCGGACAGATCAAATCCTGGGTATCCCTGAGCCGCATTTCACATCAGCTCGTCAAACAAGCCAGTGACGGCCCCTCACAGGGGCATTTTCTATACGCCGACTACCAGGTGTTATCCGCCCCGTTTTCTTTCATGGATAACATCCCGTTTTCAGCGATTTCCGAGATCGATTTGATGGTCCGGAATCAACATAAATTTTTCGACATCACTTTCCTGGATGCCCACCGCCATGAAGGGATGATATTTGGATCGATCGTTCCCAACACCCCCTTTTATTTGCTGCGGATCATGCCGCGCAAAGAAGTGATCGACAGCATGAAGCCCTGGCAATTGATGGTGCTGTTGACATCGCTGACGGTTTTGGTGATCGGCGGACTGTTGGCCTTCTGGTTTCAGAGCAGCAAAAGCCTGGCATTGCAGATTCACCTTGAAGAATCCGCCAGCCGGGAAGCAGCCATCGCTGAAAAAAACCAACAGCTCGAAATTGAGATCGCCCAAAAAAACTTGTTTGAAGAGTCCCTTGTGAAATCCGAAAAAAAGTATCGGGATCTGTTCGACAACATCAAGGATTTCATTTACACTTATGATATGCAGGGCAGATTTCTGACCATCAACCCTGCCGTCGCTCAGCTTCTCGAATACAAACCGGTGGAAATGATCGGCCGTTCTGTGGTGGATTTCATGCCGTCGAAATATCGAGCCAATTTTTTCAACCATTACCTGCCTGAAATCATATCCACCGGATCAAACCACGGCATCACCCAATTTATCGGCAAAAATGGCCAGATACATCACATCGAATACACCAACTCGGTCGTTTTCGAAAACAGCCAGGCGGTTTATATTCGCGGGTCCGGCCACGATATCACAGGATTCAAACGTGCCGAAGCCCTGTTGCAAGAAAGCCAGGAACATCTGCAAACTATCCTGGATTCATTACGTTCCGGGATTGTCATCATCGATCTCGAAACTCGCCACATTGTCGATGCCAACAGTTATACCCTGGAAAAACTGGGAAAAACGCAGGATGAAATCAAAGACCAATCCTGCAGCCGTTTTTTTTCCTGTTCAAACGGTAATATGTGCCCATTCATCGGCTGTGATGGCTGTAGTCTCAGTTTTGAGGGATTGCTGACAAACGCCCAAGGGGAACAGATTCCAATCATGAAAACGGTGGTGACGATTCGGCGGGATGAAAAAGACTTCCTTCTCGAAAGCTTTCTGGATATTTCGGAAAGCAAGGAAAACGAGAAGGAGCTGCTCAGACTGAAGGAACAGGCCGAAGCCACCAGCCGCGAGCTGGCACAAAGCAACGATGAGCTGAATCAGGCCATCGAAATGGCCAATCAGATGGTTCTGACAACCGAGGTGGCCACGGCTGCCAAAAGCAATTTTCTGGCAAACATGAGCCATGAAATCCGCACGCCCCTCAATGCCATCATCGGCATGGCCGAGTTGCTGGCAGAAACCGATCTGACGCCAAAACAGCGCGAATATTTATCGATATTCCAGTCGTCCGGAGAAAATCTGCTGCATCTGATCAATGACATTTTGGACATGTCCAAAATCGAGTCCGGCCATCTGCGACTGGAAGACCTGGATTTCAATCTCAATAATCTGATGATGGATATCGGGGCTATTCTCGAGGTACAGGGAAGCCGCAAAGGTTTGTCCACCGGGTGCGCCATCGATCCCGAAATCCCGGTAAAACTGCGGGGAGACCCCAGCCGGTTGCGGCAGGTATTGATGAACCTCATGGGCAATGCATTGAAGTTTACAAAACAAGGTTCCATCACCATCTCCGTTCGCCGTGTTATTGAAAGGAAAAGAGAAACCAATTCCACCCCGTCAAAATTATTGACGCTGGAATTCAGCGTCCAGGATACGGGTGTTGGCATTCCTGAAAATAAGCTGCAAACGATTTTCGATGCTTTTACGCAAGTGGATCCATCCATCACCCGTAAATTCGGGGGAACGGGTCTCGGGCTGAGTATCTCTAAAAAACTTGTCGAGCTGATGGGCGGAACACTGAGTGCAACCAGCGAGATGGGGAAAGGCAGTATTTTTCGGTTCAGCACCACAATGCAATCTACAGAATCCATGATTCCCCCCATGGATGCACCGGTACCGGAAAGCCTTCAAGTTGTTTTGAAAATCACCGATTCCCCGGCATCCATTTCCCCGGACAAAATCGAGGCGCTTCCTTTCCGCCGGATTTTGATCGCTGAAGATATTGAAAACAATCGAATCCTGATTCAGGAATTCCTCAGGCAAACCGGCTGGCAGTTGACTTTCGCGGAAAACGGCCAGGAGGCTGTGAAATTCTATCAGAAAGACCATTACGATTTGATTTTGATGGATATGCAGATGCCCGTCATGGACGGCTACACGGCCACCAAAACAATCCGGAAACAAGAATCCCACCACAGCAGGCCCAGAATTCCCATTATCGCGCTCACGGGAAATGCCTTCACCGAAGATGTGGAAAAATGCCTGGCAGTCGGCTGTAACGAGCATCTCAGCAAACCCATCCGGAAGCAGATATTGCTCACCACCATTCTTCGTTTTTTGGCGTTGACCGATAAAAGCGAACTTTCTCCGGTACCTGTACAGACGCCATGTTTGATGGAAACAGCCGGCCTGGAAGAGCCCGAGAAACCGGCAGAGCCAAAGAATTTGGAAGAACCGACACCACCGGTTGAAAACGAAGGAGGGTTGACAGATCCATTCGTCGTCGTTGTCGATCCCGATCTGGAATCGTTGATTCCGGATTTTCTCCAGAGCATCCGGGATCAACTGCCTCAACTGTTCGAATTGTTGGCGGCGGATAATTATGTGGAAATCAAAAAAATCGGCCATTCTTTAAAAGGTGTCGGCGGCGGCTATGGATTTCAGAAAATCACTGAATTCGGCGCCCACATTGAGCAGGCAGCGGGTGCGCAAGCACATGCCGACATAGCGCTGGGATTGACAGGTCTCAAGGATTATCTGGCGCGTGTTCAGTTTACTTCCAGTGCATCGTTCAGTGATTTTCAAACGTTCTGACAGAACAATGCTTTTATGAGAGATGAACAAGGGAAATACAATGGAAAAAGCACCCATCATTCTTATCGCCGATGATGACGTATGGCAGCAAAAATTGATCCAGGTAACGCTAAACGGCATGGGATTTCAGATTTATTCCGCCGATGACGGGGAAAAAGCGCTGTCTCTGGTGATGGAACATACACCGGATGTCATTCTGCTCGACATTCAGATGCCCAAAAAAAACGGATTCGAAGTGTTGGCTGCGGTGAAACAGAATGCGGACACCCAGGGAATTCAGGTGGTCATGGTTACGGGCAGCGAAGAAAACGAAGCACGGGCACGGGCACTCGAACTGGGCGCAGACGATTTTCTGATGAAACCGGTGGATCGGGTATTGCTGAAAGCCCGCATTCGATCTTCTGTGAAACTCAAAGCGTATTATGATCATCTCAAGACCTATCAACAGCAGCTCGAATTCGATGTGGAACAGAAAACACAGCAGCTCCGTGAAGCATTCAAACAGCTTCAGGAGAGCTCTCTCGAAACCATCTTCAGACTGGCCCGTGCGGCGGAATACAAGGATGAATGCACCGGAGATCATATTCTTCGCATGAGTCATACCTCGAAGGTTCTGGCGGAAGGCATGAAACTCGATAAAAATTTCTGCGACATGATTCTCTATGCCTCCCCCATGCATGATGTGGGCAAAATTGGCATTCCAGACCGGATTTTGCTCAAACCCGGCAGACTCGACCTCGAAGAAATGGATATCATGAAAAACCACACCATTATCGGTGCCAGAATTTTGGAAGGTTCCAGTTCCAAGATTGTTCAGATGGCTGAAATCATCGCGTTGACGCATCATGAAAAATGGGATGGGTCCGGCTATCCCCAGGGCCTGGCCGGCAAGGATATTCCATTGGAAGGCCGGATCGCAGCCGTGGCGGATGTCTTCGATGCCCTCTTGAGCGCCCGTCCTTACAAGGAACCATTCACCATCGATCAAGTCATCGACATTCTGAAACAAGGCCGCGGTGCGCACTTCGATCCGGATGTGCTGGATGTTTTTTTCACCTGCATGGAGCGGATTCTGGAAATTCAGCGAAACGGCGGCGATGCCGAACTACTGAAAATAAACAAGGCTGTCAGTCATACTTCCATTTAATCCATTGATGAATCAAAGAATTCTTGAAAACAGGAGATGCCATGGACTTCAGTGTGTCGGAAAAGATGCAGACCATCACCCAAATGATCGATGAGTTTATCCAAAAAGAAGTGATTCCACTGGAACCGGCCGTTCTGACACGGGGTTTCCGGGCCATGCTGCCGGAACTCCAACAAAAACGTCAAATGGTCAAGCAGATGGAATTATGGGCGCCCAATCATCCGACCGAATACGGCGGCATGGGCTTGAATCTCAAGGAACATGCCCTGGTATCGGAATGCCTGGGCCGCTCGATCCTGGGCCATTACGTGTTCGGATGTCAGGCACCGGATGCCGGCAATATCGAAATCCTGCATATATTCGGCACCCCGGCACAGAAGGAACAATGGCTGCCGCCGCTGGTCTCCGGAAAAATCCGGAGCTGCTTTTCCATGACCGAAGTGGAAATGCCGGGGTCCAATCCCGTGATGATGGATACCACAGCCGTCAAGGATGGCAGCGACTATGTCATCAACGGCCAGAAATGGTACACATCTTCTTCCGACGGCGCCGCTTTCGCCATCGTCATGGCCGTCACCGATCCGGATGCGCCCCCCTACCAGCGGGCCAGCATGATCATCGTTCCCACAGATACGCCGGGTTTCAACCAGGTCCGCAACATTCCGGTGATGGGAGAGGCCGGAGAAGATTATTTCGGACACGGGGAAATCCTCTATCAGAATTGCCGCGTTCCCCAATCCAACCTGCTGGGTCTGGAAGGCGGCGCCTTTACCATTGCCCAAGAACGTCTCGGCCCCGGCCGCATCCATCACTGCATGCGCTGGATCGGCATCTGCAACCGGTGTTTCGATCTTATGTGCGCCCGTGCCCTCACCCGACCCATTGCACCCGGCAAGGTTCTCGCTCACAAGGAAATCATTCAGACCTGGATTGCCGAATGTGCCGCCGACATTCAAGCCGCCCGTCTCATGGTGCTGTATGCGGCCGACAGAATCGACAAAGTCGGTGCCAAAGCCGCCCGCACCGAAATTTCCATGATCAAGTATGTCGTGGCCAACACCATGATGAAGGTCATCGACCGCGCCCTTCAGGTTCATGGCGGGCTCGGCATGACGGACGATACGATCATCGCCTTTTTGTACCGCCACGAACGGGCCAGCCGGATTTATGACGGTGCGGATGAGGTGCACAAACTCTCCGCAGCTCGTCAAATTCTGAAACAATATGCCGGCAAGAAAATCGTCTGACAGGATGCATGCCATGACGTACGCTGAACGACAAGGAGTCGATATGGAACTGATGGATCAGGCAGCGGATGTCCGAAACGGTGAAGAACTGGATATCTCTCGGGTTGAAACCTTTCTTCGGGATATGATCCCGCATCTCGATGGCCGGATGTCCGTCCGGCAATTTCCCGGCGGTCATTCGAATTTGACCTATCTGATAGCCTTCGATAACCGGGAAATGGTTCTGCGAAGGCCTCCTTTCGGCGCCAAGGCCAAATCGGCCCATGACATGAAGCGGGAATACCGGATTCTAAAAGCACTCAATCCGCATTTCCCCTATTGTCCGGATCCACTCGCCTATTCCGAAGACCTGGCGGTCATGGGATGCCCCTTCTATGTCATGGAACGCATCCGGGGAGTGATTCTGCGAAGAAATCTGCCGGAAGGTCTGGTGCTGACCCCGGCCCAGGTCAGACGCCTCTTCGAAAAAGTGGTGGAAATCCATGCGGCGCTCCATGCTCTCGATTACAAGAAAATCGGGCTCGATGGCTTCGGCAGACCCGAAGGGTATGTACGGCGTCAGGTGGAAGGATGGAGCAGCCGTTTCCGGGCCGCCCGAACCCCGGATGCTCCGGACTTCGAATCCGTAATGACCTGGCTGAATGATCACCAGCCCCAGGATTCGCCTTCTCCCAGTATTATCCACAATGATTTCAAATTCGACAACATCGTTCTGGACAGCACCGATCCCCTGAACATCATCGGTGTTCTGGACTGGGAAATGGCCACCATCGGCGATCCCCTCATGGATGTGGGAAGTTCTCTCGGCTACTGGGTGGAAAAAGGCGATCCCCCCGACATGCAGGCCATTAAAACCCTGCCCACCCATCTGGACGGCGCCCTGAGCCGACGGGAAGTCGCCGCATACTACGGTAAGCTATCCGGACTGTCCATGGATCACTACGAATTCTATTATGGTTTCGGACTGTTTCGACTGGCGGTCATCGCCCAGCAGATTTATTACCGGTTCTTTCATGGACAGACGCAAGACCCGCGGTTCAAATCCCTGATTTTTGCCGTCGCCATTCTGGAAAAAACCGCCAGACATCTTCTGGAACTGTAAAGCAGACTGTCAGAGGATTCACCGCAAAGACGCAAAGAACGCAACGTATATCTTTTGGAATCTATGATCAGAAAACTCCACCCGGCAACCATCATTATCCTCAGTTTCCTTGATTGCATCAGCATGGGCACGGCCCTACTCACGCTTCCTGTTTCAACGGCTTCCGGATATATTTCCTTCATGGATGCCCTGTTTACCGTCACATCCGCCGTTTGTGTCACCGGGCTGACCATTCACGACACCGGAACCTATTTCACCCTGTTCGGTCAGGCCGTCATCTTGCTGCTGATCCAGATCGGCGGATTGGGATTGATGACCATCACGGTGGTATTATTCAAGTTTATCGGCATGAATATCTCCTTTCAGCAACGCCGGGTCATGCAGGAGACATTTGCCCATACCCCCCGAAAAGACATTTACGCATTGCTGGTATCCATTTTCATTTTTTCAGGCCTGACGGAAGTGATCGGCGCACTGGTGTTGACGCTATATTGGTGTCAGGAATTTTCGATATCCCAGGCCTTCTATCTGGGAATTTTTCACTCGATTTCAGCATTTTGCAATGCCGGCTTTTCGCTGTTCACCGCCAATCTCTCAGATTATAAAGGATCGATTACGGTCAATCTGACGATCTGTGGTCTGATTATTTTGGGAGGAATTGGATTCCCTGTTATTTATGATATTTATGGGTACTATTCCAACAGACGGTTCCGGCGCGTCAAATTTTCCCTGCAAACCAGGATCGCCGTCACCACGACAGCCGTTCTCATTTTTTCCGGCATGGTGGCGTATCTGATCGTCGAAAAGAACAACTCTTTGAATGGGCTCGATCCGGTCGAAAAAATATTGGGCGCCTTCTTTCAATCGGTGACCGCCAGAACCGCTGGTTTCAACACCCTCGATCTGACCACACTCAGCGATGCCGGCGCATTTCTGTTGATGATTCTCATGTTTATCGGGGCATCTCCCGGCTCATGCGCCGGCGGGGTCAAGACCACGACGATAACGGTTTTATGTGTTGCGGCCATGGCCAAACTGCACGGTATTTATTATCCCCATATTTTCAAAAAACGTATCAGTGACGCCAATATCATGAAAAGCCTGACCATTGTCGGCATGTCCGTTTTTTTTGTCACGCTCATTTTTCTGCTTCTGCTCATTACCCAATCCACAACCCCCTATCCGGGTGCGGTCATTGCCGACCGTTTCCGGATATATCTTTTCGAAGTGATATCCGCCTTCGGTACCGTCGGCCTTTCCATGGGCGCCACAACCCTCATCAACGACAGCGGCAAGTTCCTGCTGGTGGTGATGATGCTGATCGGCCGGGTCGGTGTGTTCAGCTTTTTTTATTTCATTGCCGGTGACGAAAAACATGCGGGATTTGAATATTCCGAAGAAAGTATGATGTTAGGATAATCTATGAAAACCAAACGATTTGCTGTGCTCGGGCTGGGAAAATTCGGATTTCATGTGGCCAAAACACTTTTCGAGGAAGGGCATGAAGTGGTGGCCATCGACCAGGATCGAAAAATCATCCGGGAAATCGATCCACACTGTACCGAAGCCATCGTCATGGATGCCACGGACAAGGAAAGCCTTCAGTCTCTGGGATTGGATGAAATGGCCAGTGTCATTGTCAGTGTCGGTGAAAAAATCAGCAACAGCATTCTCATCTGCCTTCATTTGCATGAAATCGGCGTCAAAAAAATCCTGGCCAAAGCCATGGATGACGATCATGAGAAAATTCTCAAAAAAGTCGGCGCCACCGAAGTCATCCGGCCGGAAATGGCCATGGCCATCCGGGTCGCCAAGGGACTATCCACTCCCAACATCCTCGATTTCATTCCCCTGGCCGAAGATTACAACCTGCTTCAGGTGGAACCGCCCAGGGCATTTATCGGAAAAACCCTGCGGAATCTGGATTTGCGTGCCAGATACCACATCAACATCATCGCTATCAAGGAGTTCATCCCGGAGAACTTCATCCTGGCCCCCCCGGCGGACTTTACCATCAAAGACAGTGACCTGCTGATCATCCTAGGAAAATCCGAAGACATCCGCCGCATCAAAGAATTGAAATAGAGACTGCGGATTTCTTGTTTTCACAGCTTATCCATCTCCATCCCGCAATAGCAGCGGTATAAATGTGGTAAGGTCTTCGACAACGCATATATCGGACACGTTGAAAATGGCCGCATGGCGATCCGTATTGATGGAAACCACAAAATCCGCCCCCCGCATGCCGGAAACATGCTGAACAGCCCCGGATATACCGCAGGCGATATAAAGGCGCGGCGAAACCGTGGAGCCTGTAACACCAACCTGCTGCGCATAATCCAGCCATCCGCTGTCGCAGACAATCCGCGAACCGGCCACAGCCGACCGGGGAAATCGCTCCGCCAACCGATGGATCAGCATTAGATTGTCTTTCTCACCGATGCCTCTGCCTGCGGCAACAATGACATCGGCTTCGGCAAGAGCCGATATATCCGTGTTTTTTCGCTGAACCCCCTGTGGGAAACACCGCTGCGAAACAAAATCCATGCTCCGAAGCGTGACCGGTCCAGGAATGGGAACAGCGGCTGAAACGGCGGCAAAAGCTCCCGGCAGAATGGTGAGCATCACCATGGCACTGTCGGAATGGATATCGGCCATGATTTTTCCGCCGCAGACCGCCCGCCGGAAACAGAGCCCGCTATCTTCCTTCACAATGGCTTCGACCCCCGTCATGCAGGCCGCCCCCAATCGAACCGCCAGCCCCGGCAGAAAATCCACTCCCTGGGTCGAATGGGCCGTCAGCACATACGACGGTTTCCGTTCGGATACCAGGCCTGCCAGAACATGCTTGTAAGTATCCGCATTGTATGCGGAAAGGCCCGGTACCTGAATAGCCGTAACAGGCATGCCGGTTCTGACGGCAATGTCCGCTGCCGGATCATCGACCGCCTCTCCGATAACAACGATCTCGATATCGGACGCCACCATTTCCCGGCAAAGGACAGACGCTGCAGCCGCCAGTTCATACGTGACCGGACGGACCTGGCCGTCGGCATGTTCTGCAATGATCAGAATAGATGCATGCATCGTCATTTCTCCAACATCATCCCAAACCGGCGGTGAAACAACTCCAGAAGCTGATCGGCTTTTTGCCGAGGGGTTCCTTCCAGAATCCGGCCGGCCCGCGTTTTCCGGGGCAGTTCGGTTTTCACGACGGACAGGCGGGGAGACAATCTATCGACAGGCCTGGCCGAAATGACTTCCACCGGGTATTGCCGGGCTCTCAGCATTTTGGACAGCACGGGATAACGCGGCTGGTTGATGCCGCTTTGAATCGTCAAAACCGCCGGGAGACACATCTCCTGCACATCACGAAGCCCTCCCTCCACCTCCCGCTCCACATAAATCCGGTTCGATGCCGGCATCATCCGGCGGAAAATGACCGATGTGGCGCAAGGCATATCCAGCATTTCAGCCACCAACGGGCCCACCATCCCGTTCATATCATCCCCGGACATCACACCCGTCAGAATGAGATCATACCGGTGGTTCCGGGCAAAATCGGCAATCACGCCAGCAGTGAAAAACGGATCGACATACCCGTCGGCATCGGCCAGCAAATGGATACCATGATCGGCCCCCATGCCGAGAGATCGTCTCAACACCGCCTCGACCCTGTCCGGCCCCACGGACACAACATGGATACAGGCATCGGGAATCTCTTCCCGGATCAGAATGGCCTCTTCAAGAGCAAAAGCATCGAAACGGTTCATCACGAAATCGTCGGCATCGTAATCCACCCACATGCCGTTGCCGCTGATGTGAACCGGCACATCAGGATCACGAATCTGTTTGACACAGACGAGAATATTCATGATGGAGATGAATCCTCGGCTGCGGTCTGGTCCGTTCGACACCAGAGATCGAGAACCCGCGTGCGGCTGACATCGAGATAGATGCCCTGCATTTCGGGATCATTGCAGAAAATCTCCAACGTGATGGTGCGGTCATAACCGATCGATTTCAGGATATCGACCGCATTTTTCCAGTCAACGGTTCCCACCCCCAGCGGTATATGATCGTCGGTACGGGAACGGTTATCTGAAAAATGGACATGCAGAATGTGTTCTCCCAGCTCTTTACAGAAAACTTCATGACCGTCGGCACCGAAATTCGTATGCCCGACATCGAGATGGAGCTTCAGCCCCGGAACTTCGGACAGCATTTTTCGAAAGGTGGACACCCGATCGAAGGGAGCGGTATAATTTTCGAGCACAACGGTCAGATCATGAGAGGCCGCCATTTCGACAACAGGTTTCAACGCGTCGATATTGAGAGCGACAAGGTCTTTTCGCATGGCCGGCGGGCTGAAATAACAGGGATGGATGTTCATGACCTTGGCACCCAGTGCCGAAAATATGCGGGCACACCGTTCGAGCTCCTGCAAACACGCCTCCCGAACCGGACGGATGGGATAGGAATATGGGAGACAGGGGTCGGTATGTCCAACAACAGACAAATGATATGCATCAAGAACCGGCTTCAATGCGTCCACATCCACCACGGCGGCGTGGGGGCCTTCGATGGTCAAATCCAGAAAGTCGAACCCGGCCTTGCCGCAGAAAGCCGCCTGGTCGGTAATTGGTTTCGAGGGGTTGTTCATCATGCCGATTTTCATATTTCCGTTCCTTTGCCACAGAAATTAGGCAGACCCACACCTGTAATCTGCCATGATTGACAGCTTCGTAAAAAGTCCGGAGGCTGCGTTGCACTGCATTCTTCGTTAATATCAACCGTCGAAGCATTTCCTGCACAGTGAATCCTGTTGACATCTCTCCGATGGTTTTCTAAATATGACCCCATATTCAAAAAAAGGAGGATTCAATGAATGGTGCAGAAACATTATTGAAAGCCCTGGCGGAGGCCGGCATCGAAGTCTGCTTCACCAATCCCGGAACGTCGGAAATGCATCTGGTGCTGGCCATCGGAAAAAGCGACGCCGTCCGGCCCGTGTTATGCCTGTTCGAAGGTGTGGCAACCGGTGCCGCCGACGGTTACGGACGAATGACCGACAAGCCGGCAATCACCCTGCTGCACATGGGCCCCGGACTGGCCAACGGCATGGCCAATCTCCACAATGCCCGAAAAGCCCACATTCCGCTCATCAATATTGTGGGCAATCACGCCACCCATCATCAGTTATATGACTCTCCGCTGAACTCCGATCTTCCGGCGTATGCACGTATCTGCTCCGATACGGTAGTTATCCCGAAATCGGCGGACGATCTGGCCGCTGCCGCCGTTTCTGCGGTTCAATCCTCCCTGAAAGGCTGGGGCAAGGTTGCCACCCTCATCGTTCCGGCCAATCATGCCTGGGAAGATGCAGCCATCGCACCGACACCTGATTCGCTGCCATCGATGGAAAAGGTTCCGCCATCAGCCATCGACACGGCGGCAAACTGGCTGTCCAACGGCAAACCCACCGCTCTGGTTCTGGGTGGACGCGCCCTGCGGGAAGAAGCGCTGAAAGCTGCCGGCCGGATTGCAGAAGCCGCGGGGGCGACACTTTTGTGTGAAACATTTCCGGCTCATATCCATCGCGGGGCCGGCCGGGTGGCCACCGTCCGCATTCCCTACCCGGTTGATAATGCTGTGGAATTGCTTGCCCATTACGAACAGTTCATTCTGGCAGGTGCCACGGTTCCCACAGCGTTTTTTGCCTATCCCGGAAAGCCCAGCATCCTGACGCCTGAAGGCAGCCGCATTCACACCCTCGCCCCCATCGACACCGATGCGGTGTCTGCCTTGAACCAGTTGGCAGACAGACTGCATGCTCCGCCGGAACAGCGAAAACGTCATGAACGACAGATTCTGCCGCAACCGGACGGCACCCTCACGCCCCAGACCATTGCGGCCAGCATCAACATGCTGCTACCGGATCAGGCCATCGTATCGGATGAAGGGGTCACCAGCGGATTCGCCATCTATCTCGCCACGGAAAATGCGGCGCCCCATGATTGGCTGGCCATTACGGGCGGATCGATCGGACAGGGTCTTCCCGTCGCCCTCGGGGCGGCCATTGCCTGCCCGAACCGCAAAGTCGTGTCTCTCCAGGCCGACGGCAGCGCCATGTTTACCGTTCAGGCGCTTTGGACCCTGGCACGGGAAAAAGCCGATGTCGCAGTGGTGCTGTTCAACAACCGCAGCTATGCCATTCTCAATTATGAAATGGCTCGCGTCGGAGCGGGGATTCCCCCCGAACGCACCTTGTCCATGCTCAGACTGACACCACCCGACATCGACTGGGTGCAAATCGCCCAAGGTATGGGAATGCGGGCTACCCGAGCCGACACAGCCGAAGCCTTTCATCGGCAATTTGCCGATGCCATGACCATGAAAGGGCCCTGTCTGATCGAAGCCATGTTGACAGCATCATAATCTGTCAGGATGCGGGGGCCGCCTCCCGGATAAGCCGGTTCGCCTGTGACACGACCATCTCCTCGGCGGCATCGCATCCGATTTGCGACAGATCAAACGAGAGATGATAATTCCGAACATCGTACCACAGCACCCGGCTGACCCGCTCGACATAGCGCTCGCGGGTTCGATCCATTTCATCGATCATCGCTTCGGCAGCCCGTTCATCGGCGGCCGCATAGTGACGGATCATCCGCTCGATACGAAACGGGCGGGATGCATGCACAAACACATTCAGCATCGGAGCAACGCCCGCCAGCAGATGGAATCCACACCGGCCCACGATCACACAGGAGCCCCGGCGGGCAAGACGCAGCATGACATTCTGCTCGGCCTCGATCAGGGCATCATCCGAAATGATCTGAAACGGAGGCGTGCAGATCAGATGTTCCGGACTGTCGGCCGAAAAGGATGCCATCATCCGCACCCAAAAACTTTGAACTCGCTCGTTCCGATCGGCCAGTTGCTCCTCGCTCGTTCCCAATTCCTGGGCGGCCTGCTGAAGGATTTGCCTGTCCAGATAGGCGAACCCCAATCTGGCGGCAATCCGCTGTCCCAATTCCGCACCGCCGCTTCCCACCTGTCTGTCGATCGTAATCTGAAACGGATAATGTAACGTCATAATCCCCCTCATATAATATTCAGGGTTACCCCTGAATTATCCCTGTTGACAATCATTATCTAAATGGATTGATAATCGTCAACTTGTTTTCAACAACCTGGTTATGCTGAAAGTCTTCGGAATACAGTACCGAACAGCCTGCCTCCAAAGCTGCTGCAAGGATCAGACTGTCGTAGTGTGAATAACCATAACGAGCTGCCATATCGAGTGAAGACAATAAGGTGGATGGAGTCAATGGATGAACATGGCTTTCTCGAATCCAGCAAAGCAACACCTTTCGTATCTCTGGAATTTCAAACCCCAGTTTACGCCGCATGACATTAGCGGCTTCGTTCAGCACCTGCAATGACAATACAGGCCGTTTCACCAAGATTGTCAGTGCCTGTCGGCGTTTTTCGATATCATCGGACAGACTGTATATTACAACATTGGTATCCACAAATTCAGCGTTCATTGGCATCATCGCGATTAAATCGAAACTGCCTGAAATCAATCAGGTATGGGGCAAAAAAGGCTTCCAACTCGACTAAACGATCCAACTTACCGTCAGGCTTTGTAACAACGGGATGCTTAGCCCTCAAATATCCAATAAAATCTAGCACTTCAGCGCAAAGTGGTTCAGGTAATGTTTTCGCTTCATGGTAAATCAAATCTGCTATATTCATAGTATCGACTCATTGAATTAAAATTTACAGAGTTCCAAATCCCTGCTATGGAATTCGCAACTAAACAAAGCAAGACAGAAACAATAATCGAAGGCTCATAAAACAACTTCTATGGTAATTATTGATTGACAGACTCCTTGTCAATCCATTTTTTCTCATGACTCCACCTTGAACTGCTATTGAGCGGGATTATATTCACGATAGACCTTCAGAAAAATAATTTCGCAGCGTTATCGGTCGGGGATGGCCGAAAAAGGCCTATCCCCTCCCTGCTGCCTTGCGAAAT
>CAZBUL010000066.1:0-15298 GCA_964495045.1 uncultured Desulfobacterales bacterium
GGCCGCCGCATATAATGACGAGATCGCCGGCAGACGTTTTCTTGTCTTCGGCCGGCAGCCCATCTACCACCGCTGGCATGAGTCCGAGGGCTGTGACGAATACCAGGCATTTGCCCATGTATCCGGGATGAAACAAGACTTGGCCGAAAGTGGTGGGAATGCCGCTTTTGTTACCACCGTCCCGCACACCTTCGACAATCCCATCCAACAGTCTTCTTGGATGCAAGCGGGGCTTGAGGTTGCCCGAATAATTTCGCGGCCCCACACAGAAACCATAACTTCCCATGATCAGGCGGGCGCCTTTGCCGGTGCCCAGCGGGTCGCGATAAACCCCGACGATGCCAGTGATGGCGCCGCCGTAAGCTTCCATGTTGGACGGTGAGTTGTGGGTTTCTCCGGTAATCACGTAATAATGGTCGTCATCGAACCGGGCGGCGCCGGCATTGTCCCACAGCACCGATACCACCCAGGGTTTCTGATCTTTGAGCGAGAGTGTCGGGGCTTCGATGCAAGTCTTGAAAAGGTTGTTGACGGTGACGCGTTCATCGGTGTCGAGATTCCAGTAGCGGAACAATCCCCGGAATGTATTGTGATTGCAATGGTCGCTGCGAGCCTGGGAAATGTATTCCAGCTCGATATCCGTCGGATCGGAAAGCCCCATGGCCGCACGATCTTTCCGAACGGCTGGATCGAAAAAATACCCGCGGATGATGGGAATGTCGTTGGAGTTCAGGGCCAGATTCCGGGAGCGGCTGACATCTTCAAGCACCTTGTCGCTATCGACGGGAATGGTGGTAACGGCCGGTGTGTGATTGAGGCGGACTTTGGGAATCATCAATCCGATGCCGGTGTCCGGATTCCAGTCGGATCTGGCAAAAATGCGCCATTGCTGGATGATATCGTTTGCCAGCAGTTCGCCGGCGATGATATCCGCCTGGGATGCGCTCAGGTCTTTGGCCCGGATGCAATAGCGTTTGGACGTATAGACGGCCTCGCCGGGTTGGAATTGGATACCCAGCACATCTTCGACCGCTTCGACGGCTGTGCTGCCGGCGTTGTCCCGCACGCCCGGCCGGAATCCCACCCAGATGATCCAGTCGAAGTCCATGGCCAGCGGGGTGAAGGCCGAAACCTGAGTGACTGGATTGGTGAAAATTTCGGTTTGAATGCGCGTGAGCTGATCGGCGGTTAAATCCGCATCGATGGTTATCACCTGAACGGTGCGGACGTCATCGATGTGCAAACCGAAATAGTTCCGTGTTTTATTGCAGATACCCTGGCCTTCGGCATCGAACAAGTCGGGTTTCAGGGAGATTTCGAGTCGGTGTGGCATGCCGGAATCCTTGGAAAAAGTTATCCTGCAAAAAATAATCGTTCAATATCATTCATAAACACAAAAATCATCAACAGAACCAATGTGGCGATGCCAACCTGCTGGGCCACTTCCCGAAGGCGGATACTGAGCGGTTTCCGAATGATCGCCTCAATAGTGAAAAAGAAGAGATGACCCCCATCCAGTACCGGAATGGGCAAAAAGTTGAGAATGCCAAGATTGACGCTGAGCAGTGCAATAAAATAAATGAGACTGACCGCACCTTCTTTGGCCTGCTGACCGGCCATTTCCGCTATCATGATCGGCCCGCCCAGGGTTTTGGCGGATACGGTTCCCTGGATGAGCTTGACAATGCTGAGAACCGTCATTTCCACGATTTTATATGTCTGCGTGAGACTCTCCGCCAAGGATTCAAAAAAGCCCATCTGGCGGATTCGGGTCTCACCGGCGGACATCACACCGATGAAATAGCGGTCGATGGGCTCGCCGAACAGGTTTTTGGAGGCTTTCTGCTGCGGGGTCACCTCGATGTTCAGCGTGCGTCCTTCTCGAACCAGCGTCATTGTCAACGTGCGGCCATGACTGGCGGAAATCTTTTTGGCCATGTCATCCCAGGCGTCGATGGGCTGATTATCGATGGCCGATATGCGGTCTTCAGACTGAATACCAGCCAATTCGGCCGGAGAACCCGGGTCGATTTTGCCGATAACGGGATTGATGACCGGTATGCCAGCGATGAAGAAAAGCCCGAAAAATATCAGCACAGCCAGTAAGAGATTGGAAAAGGGTCCGGCAAAGACGATGAGAAACCGCTGGAGAAGCGGCTTGTGGTTGAAAGACAGCGGGATGTCTTCGGGCGGAACGATGGAATCGGGTTCGTCTCCGACCATTTTCACAAATCCGCCCAAAGGAATGGCTGAAATGCGATAATCGGTGATGCCGATGGTTTTTCCAACAACCCGCGGCCCGAATCCGAGGGAAAATTTCAGAACGCCAACGCCGAAATATCTGGCTACCAGAAAATGACCGAGCTCATGCACCAGAATCAGGACGCTGAGCACAATAATGAATGAAAGAATACTTGTTGTCATAATGATACTTCTAAAGGGAATTTTATTTATTTGTTTCGACTTCTGATCGTGGTCAACGCATCATCTCTGGCCTGGTAATCGGATTGCAGTATGGCCTCCAGGTCTGGAGATGACAGGGTGGTATGATGATCCATTGTTTCATGAATAACAGCGGGAATGTCGGAAAAGCTGATTTTTTCATCTAAAAACGCCTGAACCGCCATTTCGTTGGCGGCATTCATGACCGCCGGCAGGGTACCTCCGATATCACAGGCCACATAGGCCATTTTGAGACAGGGAAATTTCTCCAGATCGGGGGGCTCGAAGGTCAGGGCACCAATCTTGGGAAAATCCGGAATCTCCAGACCGAGCGGCAGTCTGTTTGGATAAGACAGCGAATATGCGATGGCGGTTTTCATATCCGGCAGTCCCAACTGAGCCATCACGGACCCATCCTGAAAAGCTACCATGGAATGTATCACACTTTGGGGATGGATTACAACATCGATAGCTGTCCGCGCCATGCCGAACAAATGGCGGGCTTCGATCACCTCGAGTCCTTTGTTCATCAATGTGGCGGAATCGATGCTGATTTTATTTCCCATGCTCCAGTTTGGGTGGGAAAGGGCATCGGTTACCGTGATGCCGCTGAATTCATGCCTGGGCTTGTGACGGAAAGGGCCGCCGGAGCAGGTCAGGATCAGTTTTTGGACTTCTTTCCGATCGTTTCCTTGAAGACACTGGAAGATGGCGCTGTGTTCACTGTCGATGGGAAGGATTCGGACATGGCGTTCCGCAGCCAGCGCCATGACGAGATCCCCGGCCATAACCAGGGTCTCTTTGTTGGCCAGGGCGATATCTTTGCCGGCGGTGATGGCATTCAGCACCGGGATCAGACCGGCGGCCCCGACCATGGCCGCTACCACCAGGTCAACTGCTGGCAAGGTGGCAGCGGTTTTGAGTCCATCGGTTCCGTACAAAATATGGACGGGCGTGCCGGACGGCAGTCGATCGGCCAGTTGAGCGGCCGTGTCGGCATCGAAAACCACGGCCACTTCCGGCCGAAATTGTTGAATCTGATCGGCCAGCAGGGAAATGCTGGATTTAGCGGCCAGTGCCTGAACGGTGAACTGTTCGGGAAACTGCTCCACGATGCGGAGGGTATTCCGGCCAATGGAGCCGGTTGATCCCAATATGCTGAGGGTTTTCATGACGATCCGATAGAATGTTTTGGAGCGTTGCTAAAGAAGGAATTCCTTGAAGAGCAGCGCCACCGGCGAGGCAAAAAGCAAGGCATCGATGCGGTCGAGCATGCCGCCATGGCCGGGGAGCAAGGTGCCGGAATCCTTGATGTGAACGGACCGCTTCAAGGCTGACTCGTAGAGATCGCCGATTTGTCCGGCAGCGCCGACCAGCAGGAACATCGCTACAGATGTCGGCCAGGGAAGTGCCGGGAGAAAAACGGCCTTGATGATGCCGCCGATCAACACATTGGCGCAGAGACCGCCGATCGATCCTTCGATGGTTTTGTTGGGACTGACCGCCGGGCAGAGTTTATGCCGCCCCAGGTAAGAGCCTGCATAAAAAGCGCCGATATCTCCGGCGAATACAATGGCCAACAGAAAAAAAATCCACAGGATGCCGTTGTCTGAGTTGCGGATGGAAATCAGGGCGGAAATCATCAACGGGATATACACCATTGCCTGAACCTGTATGGCAATGGCTTGAACGATGGACGTGTCGGTTTTGAATCGGGGCAGCACGGTGACGCTGCACAGCATAAAATTGGCGATGAGTATCCACGGCATCATGTCGGCGGACTGGGAGTAGGCGGCCCACAGGATGGAGACCCCCGAAACATACCCCAAGACGATCGGCGGCGGATATGCGGGTTTGTCTGCTTCGCCAAGGAGCATTCGGAAATATTCCTGCAGGCAGATCATACAGACGAGGGCGATCAGCAAAGCAAACATCAGGGGAGGGCCCCAGCCGATCCAGCCGATCAGGAGCGGGAGTGCCGATAAACCGGTGATCCAGCGTTTAACGTGAGAAGAAAGGGTCATGCATTTCCGAATCGGCGGTCGCGCAACTGGAATTCTTTAAGGATATCCAGATACTCATCCCGTGAAAAATCGGGCCACAGGGTTTGGGTGATGTGCAGTTCGGAATAAGCGATCTGCCAGAGAAGAAAGTTGCTGATCCGCATTTCTCCGCTGGTGCGGATGAGCAGATCCGGGTCGGGTAGCCCGCGGGTATATAAATGGGATGAAACGGTTTCTTCCGTAATGGATTTTGGATCGAGTGCCCCGGAAGCGGCTTTCTCGGCTAATGCGCGGGCCATTCGAACGATTTCGGCCCGGCCGCCGTAGCTCAGCGCCAAATTCAGGATCATTCCGGGATTTTGCCGGGTGTCTGTTATGGTCTGATTCAAGACATCCCGTACATTCTGCGGAAGCCGCTCGATCTGTCCGATAGCATTCAGCCGAATGCCGTTTTCCATCATGACGGGTTTTTCGGTTTCGAGGAATTTTTTCAACAGCGACATCAACGCGGTGACTTCAAGGGTCGAACGCTGCCAGTTTTCGGTGGAAAAGGCGTATAGCGTCAATGTCGGGATGCCGAGTTCCCGGGTCGTGGTGACAATGGTACGCACCGTCTCCGCCCCTTTTTCGTGTCCGTGAATTCGGTTGAGGAGGCGCTGTTTGGCCCACCGGCCGTTCCCGTCCATGATAATGGCCACATGGACGGGCAGACGGTAAATATCGATCCCTTTTTCCAGAATGGCTTCCTCGATCGACGGGAGTTTAGAATTCAAGGATTTCTTTCTCTTTTTCACTGTAGATGGCATCCACCATCTTGATATAATCATCGGTGAGTTTCTGGATGCGTTCCTGGCCCTTGAATGAATCGTCTTCGGAAATCTCACCGTCTTTTTTCATTCCTTTGATG
Organism: uncultured Desulfobacterales bacterium; assembly: GCA_964495045.1. Taxonomy (GTDB): domain Bacteria; phylum Desulfobacterota; class Desulfobacteria; order Desulfobacterales; family Desulfatirhabdiaceae; genus RAAP-1. The sequence goes on from CAZBUL010000066.1 coordinate 5,353, forward strand.
ATCTCATTGGCATCCCGGCGGATATTTCGGACGGCCACCTTGTGTTCTTCGCTCATTTTATGAATGATTTTCACCAGACTTTTCCGACGGTCGGCCGTGAGCGGCGGGATGGCGATGCGGATCATTTTTCCGTCGTTGGACGGGGTCAGCCCCAGATCGGATTTGAGAATGGCTTTCTCGATTTCCTTGATGGCCGAGGCATCCCAGGGTTGAATCGTGATGAGGCGGCTTTCTGGAACAGCCAGGGAGGCCATCTGGCTGAGCGGTGTCAGGGTGCCGTAATAATCGACACGAATGCCGTCGAGAATGGACAGAGATGCACGGCCGGTTCGAACCCGTTTGAAATCGTTTTTCAAATCGGCCAGTGATTTGTTCATGGTTTCTTTGGTTTCTTGATAAATGGATTCAATCATGGGTTACACCTTTACGGATACTCCCTCTCTTTCCGAAAAAATACAGGCCGGAAAGCAGAGGGAATGTTGACGGATGATCGTTTTGGGTGATTCAGTTGCCGATCCGGGTGCCGACATCTTCTCCACATATAACTTTACGGATGTTCCCCGGTGCGTTGAGATTGAACACAGCCAAGGGCAACTGGTTGTCCATCGCCAAGGATATCGCGGTCATGTCCATGACTTTCAGTTGCCGTTCGAGTACTTCCATATAGCTGATACGCTTGATGAACCGGGCATCTTTGTTTGTTTCCGGATCGGCGTCGTATATCCCATCGACCTTGGTGGCCTTCAGGAGAATTTCGGCGTGGATTTCCTGCGCTCTGAGGGCTGCGGCGGTGTCGGTGGTGAAATACGGACTGCCGGTGCCCGCCGCAAAAATGACAGCCCGGCCTTTTTCAAGATGCCGGATCGCTCTCCGGACAATGAACGGCTCGGCGACCTCATGCATGGAAATGGCCGATTGCACCCGTGTCTCGACACCTTTGCGTTCGAGGGCATCCTGAAGGGCGATGCTGTTGATGACCGTGGCCAGCATGCCCATGTGATCCGCCGGGGTTCTATCCATACCGAAGGAACTGGCGGCGATGCCCCGAAAGATATTGCCGCCGCCGACGACGACGGCGATCTGAACCCCGATGTCGATCACAGACCGGATTTCATCGGCCATGTATTTGATCATGTCGGGAGCGATGCCGAAACCCTGATCTCCCATGAGGGCTTCACCGCTGAGTTTGAGCAGGATTCGTTTATAGATCGGCTGTTTCAAGGAGTTATTCTCCTACCTGAAATCGTACAAAACGTTTGATGGTGATGTTTTCGCCGATTTTGGCAATCTGTTCGTTGAGCAGATCAGAAATAGAAACATTGGGATCCCGGACATAGGCCTGGTTGAGCAGGCAGTTTTCCTTGAAGAATTTGGTGAGCTTACCTTCGGCGATTTTGTCGATCATCTGCTCCGGTTTGCCCATGGCCCGAATTTGATCGCGGTAAATTTCCATTTCCTTGTCGATCACTTCTTGGGGAACATCCTGTTGCGAAATGGAAACAGGATTGGTGGCGGCAATGTGCATGGCCATGTTTCTGGCAAACAGAACAAAATCTTCATTTTTGGCGACAAAATCGGTTTCGCAGTCGATTTCGATCATCACGCCGAGTTTACCGCCGGTATGAATATAGGTTTGAATGGTGCCTTCAGACATGGCTCTGCCGGCACGTTTGGCGGCGGTGGCCAGTCCTTTTTTTCTGAGAAAATCGACAGCTTTGCTGATGTCTCCGCCGCTTTCCTTAAGGGCTTCTTTGCAATCCATCATGCCTGCGCCGGTTTTGTCGCGCAGTTCTTTGACAGTTGATGCACTAATGGTGGTCATGATACGTTTTCTCCTTACCCATGCGTTCGACGCAAAAGATTCAAAAAGGGTTGTTCGTTCCGTGAAAAACTTGTGGAAGTTTACCCTGATCCGGCAGGGGTTCTGTCGGGAATCCTGCGCCGAAACATCGAGTTGATCGCTATTATATATTGTGTTCTTATCTCAACGGTGATGAAATCATTCGTCACTGTCATCGTCATCGATGGCATCGTATTTGGAAGATGCTCTTTTGATGATTTCAATGACCGGGCCGTCTCCACCGTCTGAAATTACTTTTCGCTCTCCGGTTTTTAAATCCACGCCGGCCGATACGATTTCGGATTCATCGACCGCTTTATCTGCATCGGCCTGTTTCTTTTCGGCATAACGCTGTTTGCCTTCGAGGCAGGCATCTGCAATCTTGGAAGTAAGCAGCCGAATGGATCGAATGGCATCGTCATTGCCCGGAACCAGGTAATCGATTTCATCCGGGTCGCAGTTGGTGTCTGCGATCGCGATGATGGGTATCCGCAGTCTTCGTCCTTCGCGCACGGCAATGGTTTCGTTTTTGGAATCCACGATAAAGATAGCGCCCGGCAGTTTGTTCATGTTCCGGATTCCGCCCAGAATGCTGTCGAGCTTCAGGCGTTCTTTGGACAGTTGCTGACGTTCTTTCTTGGGATAAAGATTGATCGATCCGTCCGTTTCGATGGCGGTCAGGGTATTGAGCCGATCGATGCTTTTTTTGATGGTCTGGAAATTGGTGAGCATGCCGCCCAGCCACCGATTGTGAATATAGAACATCTCGCATCGGTTGGCTTCTTCATAAATGGTTTCTTTGGCCTGCTTCTTGGTGCCGACAAAGAGAACGGTCTTGCCTTTGGAGACGGTATCCACCACGAAATCATAGACATCCCGGAACATGCGGACAGTTTTTTGCAAATCGATGATGTAAATGCCGTTTCGGGCGCCGAAGATAAAGGGTTTCATCTTCGGATTCCAGCGCTTGGTCTGATGACCGAAGTGAACGCCGGCTTCAAGCAATTCTTTCATTGTTACATACGCCATCTGATTTCTCCTTTTTGGTTTTTACCACCGCTCTTTTCATCCCGGGATTTCACTTTCTGCGAAAGCACCATAAAACCGGTCGGAGAGCGTGCGAATTATAAAATCTGCTTTTTGTACCAAATTATTTTTGATAAAACAATAATAATTGAAAATATGGCCTGCAAAAAATATTCACCGCAAAGGCGCAAAGATCGTTTACCATTTTATATTCTTCTTTGCGCCCTTTGCGCCATTGCGGTGAAATGGGTAGTGAAAAATCAGTTTCTGTGGATAATGACCACCCGATCGTGACCGGCATAATCTTTGATAAAATCGAAGTGTGCATAAAATCCGCAGGATTGGATCAGATCCGTCACACCGGCCTTCTGATCGAATCCCATTTCAAGCAGCATGACGCCGCGGGGTTTAAGCAGGAGATGGGCAGAAAAAAGAATTTGTCGGATAGCATGCAGGCCGTCGATTTGTCCGTCGAGGGCAAGGATCGGTTCGAACCGGCTGACCTCGGGTTGAAGTCCGGGGATGGTTTTCGACGGAATATACGGCGGATTGGAAACAATCATGTCAAAGATCGGCCGATGGGGTGAAAATGGTTCCAGCCAGTTGCCGGCAACAAACTGAATGATGGATTCCAGATGATGATGCCGCGCATTGGCCTGGGCCGTTTCGGTGGCTTTCAGTGAGATGTCCGTCGCGATATACCGGTATGACGGTCTTTCCGATGCCAGGGCCAGAACGATGGCGCCGGAACCGGTTCCCAGCTCCAACACCAGACCGGACAGCTCTTGGGGTGGGTCTGCCGGTGAGAGGTATTTCATGGCCGTTTCGACCAATGTTTCGGTATCGGGCCGGGGAATGAGAACGTGTGGGTTCACAGCCACTTCCAGAGACCAGAATTCTTTCGTGCCGACGATATAGGCCACTGGCTCCCGGTTGACCCGCCTTTTGATCAGGGCCTTGAAACCGGCGAGCTCATTTTTTTGCAGGGGCTGATCGAATCTGAGGTATAAATCGATCCGTTTCAGATTGAGCAGATGGGCCAGCAGGATTTCCGCCGTTGCCCGTGGACTGTCGATGCCGTGAGAAGTGAAATATCCTGTCGCCCATTTGAGAAGGTTCAGGATGGTCCACTCAGTTTCCATGGGACGGAGCGGTGTCTGCATTCTGTAAGGCCTGGGCCTGATGATGGGCGGTCAGTTGGTCGATGATATCATCGATGTCGCCCTGAAGGATGCTTTCCAGCTTATAGAGTGTCAGCCCGATGCGATGATCGGTCATGCGGCCCTGGGGAAAATTGTAGGTGCGGATCCGGCCGCTGCGATCGCCGGTGCCAACCTGGCTTTTTCGGTCTTGAGAGCGTTTTTCATCCTGTTCGCTGACCCTTTTATCCAACAATCTGGCCCGTAACACGGTCAATGCCTTGGCCTTGTTTTTCCATTGGGATTTTTCGTCCTGACAGGTGACCACCAGGCCGGTGGGCAGATGGGTGACCCGCACCGCGGAATCGGTGGTGTTGACGGACTGCCCGCCCGGTCCGGAGGAGCGGAACACATCGAACTTGATTTCCGTCGGATCGATGGTGACATCGACTTCTTCGGCTTCAGGAAGTACGGCAACGGTGACCGCCGAGGTGTGGATGCGCCCCTGCGCCTCGGTTGTGGGAACGCGCTGAACGCGATGTGTACCGCTTTCGTATTTGAACGCGCTATATGCACCCATGCCGTGAATCATGGCAACGATTTCCTTGATCCCGCCAACACCGGAAGCATGCTGAGCCATTATTTCGACTTTCCAGTTGCGTTTTTCGGCATACCGGCAGTACATGCGAAACAAGTCCGCAGCGAACAGCGCGGCTTCTTCACCGCCGGTGCCGGCACGGATTTCGAGAATGATGTTTTTGTCGTCATTGGGATTTTTGGGAACAAGAAGCCGTCTGATCTGCTGTTCGAGCTGCTCTTTGTCGGAGGACAATTTCTCGATTTCTTCGCGGGCCATGTCCTTGATATCCGGATCACTGTCCTTTAACATATCCTGGCTGTTGTCGAGATCGTCGAGAATGCGCTTGTAGTCTCGGTAAGCCGCCACGACCTTGTTGAGGTCTGCATGCTCCCGGACGCATTTCTGGTAAAGTTCTCTGTTCTGAACGGTTTTCGGGTCGGTAAGAAGCTTTTCGACCTCCAGAAAACGTTTTTCAACACCTTTTAATTTGTCGAACATATCATATCCGGCTGAGGGCCGGAAACGCGAAAACATCCAGGGAACAGACTCATCCCCTGAGATTTCGGTTCGTCAGCCCCTGGCGGTCAAAGGTTATTTCTGGAATTTTTCGTATTTTTTGCGGAACCGTTCGATGCGGCCGGCGGTATCGACCAACTTCTGTTTGCCGGTAAAGAACGGATGGCATTTGGAACAAATTTCCACCTGGATATCAGACTTGGTGGAGCCGACAACAAAATTATGGCCGCAGGCGCATTTGATGGAGGTTTCCGTATAGGACGGATGAATTTGTGCTTTCATGGTTCTGGTGAACTCCCTGTTATGTTTGATGGTGTCTTGCCCCGATTCGATCATGATTCGATCAGGCATTCATGGAATTTAAGAACTCTTTATTATTCTTTGTTCCGCTCATTTTTTCAAGTAAAAATTCAAGGCTGTCAACGGGATTGAGGGATGACAGTAATTTACGCAGAATCCAGACCCGATTCAAGGTTTCTTCATCGAGCAGGAGTTCTTCTTTACGGGTGCCGGATTTCTTGATATCAATCGCCGGGAAGACCCGTTTGTCGGCCAGCCTTCTATCGAGCTGGATTTCCATATTGCCGGTGCCCTTGAACTCTTCGAAAATGACTTCATCCATGCGGCTGCCGGTGTCGATGAGGGCTGTGGCGATAATGGTGAGGCTGCCGCCTTCTTCGATGTTACGGGCGGCTCCGAAAAACCTTTTGGGGCGCTGAAGGGCGTTGGAGTCCACCCCGCCGGAAAGGATTTTTCCGCTGGGAGGCATCACGGCGTTATAGGCACGGGCCAGCCGGGTAATGCTGTCGAGCAGGATCACCACGTCTTTTTTATGTTCAACCAGCCGTTTGGCCTTTTCGATGACCATTTCCGCCACCTGAACATGGCGTTCGGCCGGTTCATCGAAGGTGGAACTGATGACTTCGGCATTGACCGATCGTTCCATGTCGGTGACTTCTTCGGGCCGTTCATCGATAAGCAATACAAAGGGAATCACCTCTTTATGACTGGAGATGATGCTGTTGGCGATGCTTTGCAGCAGCATCGTCTTACCCGAACGCGGCGGAGAGACGATCAGCCCCCGCTGGCCGAAACCGATGGGGATCATCAAATCCATGATACGCGTGGAGTAATTATCGGGGGCGCCTTCGATATTCATTTTCTGGTTGGGATAAAGCGGGGTGAGGTTGTCGAAGAGAATTTTATCCCGTGCCACTTCCGGATCTTCGTAATTGACGGCTTCGACTTTGAGGAGGGCAAAATACCGTTCCGTTTCTTTGGGTTGACGGATCTGCCCGGAGACGGTGTCGCCGGTTCGGAGGTTGAACCGGCGGATCTGGGACGGAGACACATAGATGTCGTCGGGCCCGGGCAGATAATTGTAATTGGGAGCCCGCAGAAAACCGAAACCATCCGGCAGAATTTCCAGCGTGCCTTCTCCGTAGATCTGGCCGTTTTTTTCGAACTGAGTCTGCAACAGGGCGAATATAAGTTCCTGTTTACGCAGGCCCGCAGCCCCGTGAATGTTATAGTCCTTGGCCATCTGGGCCAGTTCGCTGATACGTTTGTCTTTAAGTTCGGCGATGTTCATGAATGCAGTACCCCGTTGATTTCATCCCGCCGGTGGTTTCGTTTACCGGAATCCATACCGGGAGATGGCAGTTGATAAAGTCCGGAAAGGTTCACATTATTTGCAAAAGAGATCAAAAGCATGAATAAAAAACGGAAACAAGAAATTTAAGACTGTATAACCGTATCATCATTCGGGAAGCAGGATGAGCATGGTGAACGCAACCGGGTGAAGACGATACGGTGCCTTGTTGGATATGGAGGAATAAAGGAGCTTATGAGATTAATTGATTGCAGAATTGGTTAAGGTATTCACTCCAAACGACGGTCTTCTTGCCTTTTTCCCGCTTCTATATCAGGAAAATAATGATGTCAAGTAATTTGTTGGCCGTCTCTGACAGCAGGCGGACAGGTGTGAGCTTGTCCGCCCGATCTGGTTTTCAGTTTGAAAACAACATTTCCATATAACGCCGGGTAATGGGATCGAGCGCAGTGAGGGAATGGGCCTTGTTCCGGTTACAGGCGGCCATCTCCTGGCGGATTTTTCCGGCCAGGACTTTTCCCAGCTCCACGCCGAATTGATCGAAGGGATTGATTCCCCAGATAAATGCCTCGAAAACGGTTCTGGCTTCGTAAAAAGACAGCAATTTGCCGACATTTTCCGGCGACAGATCCTGAAGTATGAGGGTGGAAGACGGGCGATTGCCCGGAAAGCATCGGGCCGGATCGGAATCATCTTTTCCGGTAGCCAGTGCCATGGGCTGAGACAGCAGGTTGGCCCACAGTTCCTGGTGGTTGGTGACGCCCTTGGACTGGGTCTGATACTGTGGATACTGGGGCCGCATCACCCCGATGAAGTCGATGGGAAAGGGCCTTCCCTGATGGGCGAGCTGAAAGAAGGAATGCTGGGCATTGGTGCCTGGTTCTCCGAAAATGATCGGCCCGCAAGGTTCCTGAAGGAATACACCGGAGGTATCGACCCCTTTGCCGTTGCTTTCCATGTTGAGCTGCTGAACATGCGGTGCAAGCTTGGCCAGCGGGTCGGAGTATGGGATGATGGCCTGGGCCGGGTATTTGAGAAAGTTGTTGTTCCAGACAGCGATCAGTGCAGCGGCCAGCGGGATGTTTTCCGCAGCCGGGGCGTGGACGGCATGGGCATCCATGGCTTCAGCCCCTTTCAGAAAACGTTCGAATTTGTCGTACCCCAGAAAGAGACTCAAGGGGACGGCACCGACAGCAGAGCACACACTGTAGCGGCCGCCGATGAAATCGAACATGTTGAAAGATTGCAGTACGGGGTTGGATGGATCATCTCCCGGACTGCCTTTGGCGGTTACGGTGACAATATGTTGGGTCGGGTCGATGCCTTTTTCGGTCATGAACGCGCGTGCGAGGCTTTCGTTAGCCAGCGTTTCGGGGGTGGTATAGCTTTTTGAAATGATCAGCCACAAAGTGGCTTCGGGATCGATCCGGCCGGCGATGGCACCGAAATTGTGGATATCCACATTGGCCAGATAATGCAGATCGATATCCCGGTCTGCATACACTTCGAGAGCGGTGGACACGAATGCCGTCCCCAGATACGAGCCGCCGATGCCGATTACGACAACGTGGCGGAATCGCTTCCCGGTCGATCCGCGGAGGGTACCCTCATGCACCTGTTCGGAAAATGTCCGGATTCTCTGGTTGACTTCCCTGAGTTCCGAAAGAATATCCGTTCCGTCCACATAAAGGGATGGACTGGTGAAATCGCGGGTGGCCGTATGCAGCGCCGCCCGTTTTTCTGTGACATTCAGTTTTTCCCCTTTTGTCATGGCAGCGAATTTGTTCAATAAGCCCCGTTTCTGAGCGAGTTCCAACAACAGCGACCAGGTGGCAGCATCGATCCGCTGACGAGAAAAATCGTAAAAAACATCGACGGCGCTCAAAGAAAAGGCATCGAGCCGGTTCGGGGCGGCGATCAGATGCTTGAGATGCTGCTGCGGCTGATTCATCACCTCGGCCTGCGCCATGAGCTTTTTCCATGTTTCTCCGGTATAGAGATTGTGGGATGTCATCATTACTCCTTTTCGCAAGAAATGGATGTATTTCAAGATAAACGGTCAAAATTTTCAAGCGGCGTGCGGCTTCGAATAGTATTCTTTGTACCATTCCACAAAGCGTTGGACGCCGATCTCGAGAGGCGTCTGGGGCTTGAATCCGACATCCGCGAACAGATCGTCGATATTGGCATAGGTGGCTGGCACATCTCCTGGCTGGATGTCCATAAGATTTTTCTGAGCGGTTTTTCCGATGGTTTTTTCGATGATTTCGATGAAGGCCGACAGTTCCACCGGGCAGTTGTTGCCGATGTTGTATATCCGGTAAGGCGCATAGGACGTGCCGGGGTCTGGATGATCGCCGTTCCAGGCAGGATTGGGCTGGGGGAGTTTTCCCATGATGCGGACAACGCCTTCGATGATGTCGTCGATATAGGTGAAATCCCGTTTCATTTTCCCGTGATTGAAAACCTGAATGGGTTTGCCTTCCTCGATGGCCCGAACAAATAGAAACAGCGCCATGTCTGGCCTTCCCCAAGGGCCATAGACCGTAAAGAAACGCAGCCCCGTGCAGTGCAGGTTATAGAGATGGCTATAGGTGTGAGCCATCAATTCATTGGATTTCTTGGTGGCGGCATACAGAGACACGGGATGATCCACATTGTGATGCACCGAAAAGGGCATCAACGTGTTGGCCCCATATACCGAACTGGAGGATGCGAAAACGAGATGTTTCACATGGTTGTGCCGGCAGCATTCCAGAATGTTGGCAAATCCGACAAGGTTGGAATCGATGTACGCATACGGATTGGTCAGGGAGTATCGGACGCCTGCCTGAGCTGCCAGGTTCACCACGACATCAAAAGGCTGGTGCTTCTTGAATATGGACTCGATACCTGCGTGATCCGACAAATTGTCGGGATGAAAAGAAAAGTGGTCGAATGCGGTCAGTTGATCCAGTCGGGATTCCTTGAGCGCGACATCATAATAGGGATTCATGTTGTCGATGCCCGCCACCCGGCATCCCATTTTCAACAGCCGAAGCGAGAGGTGATAACCAATGAATCCGGCGGCGCCGGTGACCAGTACATTATGAAAATTCAAGTCCATAATCGTCCTTTCAGGTTTGCATTGACTCGCAGTGATCAGGGATTTCCATCGTTTTCCTTTCTCGGCCAATCTTGTCGGGCTATAATGGCAATAGTCTTTTGAGTCAAGAACAAATGTTTGGTTCGTG
>CAZBUL010000067.1:0-15171 GCA_964495045.1 uncultured Desulfobacterales bacterium
ACTGTCAATTTCACATTCTGGATGGTCTTGATGCCCCCATTTTCATCGGCATAAATGCCGGTGTCGGAAATCTGGCCGTTCGTCTGGTTGTTTTGGCCCTTCAGATCGAACACGGTATTGGCACTGGACAGATAAATGGCACCGACTTTTTTGGCCTGAAGACTGCTGAGCGCATCCTCACCCTGCTCGTTTTTGGTCCAGACGGACAACTGGCTATAAATGGAATCGTTTTCATCGATCCAGTTGTTGTTGTCCTCATCATATTGCGCCAAATCCGCAAACCCATTGCCGCTGCCAGGGCCGAACAGCTCGCTGCCGTCGTTCACCACGCCGTCCTGGTTTTTATCATACACCAGAAAACCGCTGCCAGGCCGAACAAATGAGATATTGTCTTCCGTGCCGTCCGTATCCAGATCGAAGGAAAATTTGGTGTCGGTCAGCTCGGCAGCCGATCCGCTGAAATTGATGACCAGGGGATCTTTCTGTACCGCATCACCGGCCCTGAACGAAACGCTGCTTTCCTGGTGATATTCCCGGCTCATTTCCAGACTGAGCGAAAAATTGATTTCCCGGCCGTCCGCTGTCTGGATCGTGCCCTGGGTTGCAAAGGATGCCGTCTGCACTTCGGAGTAAGATTCATGAGCGTCATAGGAAATCCCCCAGCCCTGCTCTGCCGGAACTGCTTCTCCGGACGACTGGGCCGGAACGTTTGCATCGGCCTGCACACTTTCCGAATCCATGTTTCCATAGCTGATGATATGGATTTTTCTTCCTGTCAGCCTTTCAACCAGCATTTTCAACACAGACAGATTGTCGGAAAGGCCTTCCTCCGATTCGCTTGCCTGACAATCGCTGCACTGCTGGACGGCATCCTGTTTGACATGGCCGTAAGCTTTCGGCATCGGCCGATCGGAAGAAAGAGAGACCCGGTCTGCGATATTCCCCAGAGACCGACCGACACCTGAACCGGAAGCATTGGCGGCATTGGCGTTGGCTGAACGCTCAGGTCTTTTTCCTTTCCAGATTTCCAGGGTTTCCGTTTTTTCAGATTTTGCTGAAAACGTATTCATGGAAGCCAGTTGAATATCCGACGATGCAATTTTCATCTTTCCCTCCCGGTTTCAAACGTCCATCGTTAATATCTTTCTTCCCGATTCTGCCGCTGAGAAAGAAAACAGGCATTTTATATCTGCCTTTACTATCGGTATCTCGATGAAGAACTTGAGATAAATCGGACTTCGAGCTGACAGTGCAAAGATAAACGCCTTGGGATATCCTTACAGCAATCTCTTCGCGCCCTTTGCGCCTTTGCGGTGAAAATATTTTTTCAGATGCCCCCCGCTCCCCCATTGACGGCAAAATGTCTTTCCAGAAATCCGTCTATAGCAGCCGGATATCCCCGTGTGCTACTGGAATCGCTGTGTCCGGCACCCGGTGCGATATACAGTTCCGCCTGTCCGGGTTTAAAGCTGTTTCTGAGGGCATGGGCATAAGACACCGGAAAACGCAGATCGTTTTCCCCATGAATCACGAGAACCGGCATTGCAACATTCGGTGCAATCAGGGCCGGGCTGGTCTGATCGATGTCACTGCGGTAAAAGACATCCATCCAGAAAACGATGGCCGGTCCGAAACAGGTGCCAAAAAGCTTGTTGAACCAGCGGTATAGATTGATCAGCGCTTCTTTGGTATAGGCATAGCATCCCTCGAGAATGAGCAACTGAACCTTGTCGGGATGGCGGGAGGCCGCCAGAATCGAACCGCCGGCGCCAGCCGAATGCCCGTAGAGAATCACGGGGGTTCTCACCCAGTCCAGAACCGCTTCGATATCTTCGCAGAATTTGACGGCATTCATGAACCGCCGGGGACTCGAATTGCCGTGATCCCGGGCGCTGTGAAAAACCGTGGTGAATCCCATGCGGCCGAAGACACGCGCGCGGCCAACCATCCGGTTCCGGTTCCGTCCCCAGCCATGGGCCAGAATCACTGTTCCTTTGGACAGCCCGTCCGGCTCGATCCGCCAGACTTCGAGGAATCCGCCGTCAACGGCCGGAATCCGGGTATCGAACACCTTTCCCCAGTCGGGGAGATCAGATACCGGACTGCGAGGATACTGTTGAACCAGGTAAGTGAAAATCAGGGAGAGAAGGAGATATGCACCGGCCAATCCGAGCAGACTGTACATAAGCACAGTCATCATGACGCACCCGCCGGGCGGATACCGAGCAATTCGAGGCGCAGCAGATCGAGAGCCGTCATGGCAAACATCTGCTTGTTCATTTCCCGGTTTCTGAACCGGTACTGGAAACGGTAAGAACGAACTTCATTGGGAGTTGCCAGGCCGATACAGACCGTACCGACCGGTTTGTCGTCGCTTCCACCGCCAGGCCCCGCAATACCGCTCGTGGAAAGACCATACACCGCACCAGAAATCTCCCGAACCCGATTTGCCATTTCCGCAGCCGTGGCTTCATGCACCGCACCATGCCGATCCAGGGTATCCTGGGACACACCGAGCAGGGAAACCTTAGCCTGATTGGCATACACCACACCGGAATACAGAAAATAGTCCGAGCTGCCGGCGATGTTGGTCAGCCAATGGGCGATCAGTCCGCCCGTACAGCTTTCGGCCAGTGCGATGGTGGCCTGCTGCCGAGCCAATAGACGACCGACGACCGCCTCCATGGGTTCGCCTTCGGCAGAGACGAGTTTATGGGCGAGTTTATCGGAAACCCAACCTACAGCCTGCTGAATCCGCCCGTCCACCTGGGCGGTATCATCTCCACGCACATAGAACTTAACCTGAATTTCCGGAAACTTGGCCCGAAATCCCAGTTGAATGTCCGGGAAATTCCCTGAAAAATCTTTCAGTTTTTCGCCGGTCAGCGATTCGGTCAGCCCGAAAGTAGTCAGTGTCTTGACGCGGCAAACCGGCCGCACTCCGCCGATCAGTGTTTCAATTCGGGGGATGACGGTTTCGGAGAGCATCCGGCGCATTTCGGCCGGCACCCCCGGCAGGAAGAAGAACCGGCAGCGATTCAGCATCATCATGAATCCCGGAGCGGTACCGATGGGATTGGGCAGGCAGTCGGATCCTTCAGGCAGAAAGGATTGTTTGATATTGGATGCGGTGATCGGCCGATGGAACGACTTGAAAAAAGACTCCACCATTTCCAAAGCCTCGAGGCTTTGCACTAATGGAACACCGGCCGCCTCGGCGGCAGCATCGGCGGTGAGATCATCAGACGTGGGCCCCAACCCGCCGGTCACCACACAGACATCGGCCCGTCCATCGATTTCCCGAAGGACGGCAGCCATTACCTGAATATCGTCTCCGACGGAATGATGCCGCATGACCGGCACCCCGATTTCTTCCAGTTTCTGGGCGATATACGCCGAGTTGCTATCGACCAGTGTACCGGAGCGGATTTCATCTCCGGTGGCCAGAATTTCTGCAATCATGAAAAAAAGTCCTGAAGTTGGGGATTGGAGATCGGGGGGCGGGAACGGTTTGGTACCCATTCCCGACCCCCATCACTTATTTGGAGAGTTTGACAACCACAAAACCGGCGCTCATCCGCCAGATGAACATCTGGATGGCTTCGTCCTTATTGATCCTGGAGATGATGGCCGTGTAATCCTTGACGGACTTGACCGGCTGATGATTGATTTCCTTGATCACATCGCCTTCCTGAACCCCGGCTTCAGATGCTTTGCCGCTGGGATCGACCCGCTCCACCAGGGCCCCATCCGTAGAAGACAGATTCAACCGCTGGGCCAGTTCCGATGTCAGATTCGTCACCCGGATTCCCAACTCGTCTTCCTGACCTTTTCCCGTGCTTTTGGCGGCCAGTTTGGTTTCTTCCGGACGCTTGGCGACCTCGACGGTAAATGTCTGTTTCTTGCCGTTTCGAAGGACCTCGATCCTGATTTTTTCACCCACAGGAACATTGGCGATGAGACTGGTCAGATCCCGGCTGGTTTCCACTTTGTGGTCATTGACTTCGAGAATGATATCGTTCGGCTGAATACCCGCCAGTTCCGCCGGATCCCCCTTGTTGACATCCATGACCAAAGCACCTTTTTTGTCCTTGATGCCATAATATTCCGCCACATCGTCGTTGACATCGGAGATGACAACCCCCAGCCAGCCACGGGTCACCTCTCCCTTGTTTTTCAACTGTTCGATGATGCCGCCAGCCATGTTGATGGGAATGGCAAAACCGATGCCCTGGCCGCTGGCGATAATGGCGGTATTGATGCCGATCACCTTGCCCTGCATGTCGATCAGAGGGCCCCCGCTGTTGCCGGGGTTGATGGAGGCGTCGGTCTGAAGGAAGTTATCGTAAGGGCCCGATCCGATCACCCGGCCTTTGGCGCTTAGAATACCGGCGGTAACCGTCTGCTCGAGACCGAACGGACTGCCGATGGCCACCACCCACTGGCCGACTTTCAGCTCGTTGGAGTCTCCAAACGCAATCACCGGAAGATTATTGCCCGAAGGTACCTTGATCAGCGCCAGATCGGTCGATGCGTCCCTTCCAATGATCTCTGCAATGTATTCCTTACCGTCTTTCAGCTTGACCTTGATCTTGTCCGCATTTTCGATCACATGGTTGTTGGTGACGATATAACCGTCCCGGTCGATAATAAATCCGGATCCAAGACTTCTTTCCTTGTGATCCTTCGGCATCTGTTCTCCGAAAAACTTTTCGAAGAAATCGTTGAACCGCTCATCGTTTCCGAAAGGATTTTGATGAAACTGACGAAGCCCTCTGCCGCTACCCTGAACCGTTTTTTCGGTACGCACGTTGACAACAGCCGGACTGACCTTTTCGGCCAAAGCGCTGAAGCTCTCCGGCACCATGACGACATCGTCTGTTTTGGCCTCTGCCATCCAAGATGTCATCAGCAAAACCGCCAGTCCGACCCCCATGAAACTGCGAAACACACCGGAAATAAAACGCATCGTGACATCCCCCTGTTGACCACGCATAATCGACTCCATCTCAAAAATTGGTTACCGGCCGACCTTCGATAACGCCGCCACGTCTATCAAAAATGGCAGTCATTCTCGCTCTTTTTAACCCACCGGAAGCCGCCGGACATACTTCCGCAATGTTCTTCATAATAAAACGTCTTTCCGGGAAGTCAACGCCGTCGGCACCGGCTCATCAGCCCTGCTCCCGAACGTACATGATGCGCAAATCGTAAAGAACGCTCTGTAGAATGGTGGATTCATCCGAGGTCAGATTGCCGCGGGTTTTTTCTTCAAGCATGGCCAGAATGTCGATCGTCTGTTTGGCCAAAAGCAGATTTTTGGACCGCCGGCCGGTTCCGGGCTCTTCGATGATGCCCAGATTGGCCAGCACCGCGGCATTCAGTGAGGCGATAAACGTGGAAAAAGTGATCATCGGCAGTGCGCCTGCGGTTTTTTCGCTGGGGGTATTTCCTTTTTCGGTCGGGATATCCGGCATATTCATTCTCCTGACAAAAGGGTGATGGATGACGGGCCGATGCAGCATGGAACCGCCTTCGGCCCGCACCTATAGACGTTCAGAAGATTCATTTCGCTAGGCAGCAGAGAGGAGATCATACTGTCGTATATCTCTGACCGATAACGCAGCGAAATTATTTTTCTGAATATCTTTATGACAGTCGATTAAAACTCGAGGGGAATCGCCATCTTCACCGATGGCAGAGACCGCAGCTCCGCAATCACATCTTCGGGGATAGGCGTATCGGTGCACAGGAAAATGATATTCCGGTTGCCCTCCTCCTCCTGGCCCACCTGCATCCGTCCGATGTTGATATGGTGCTTTCCCAGACACGTGCCGATCTCTCCGATGGAGCCGGGTCTGTCGATATTGTAGATCAACGCCAGGTGACCGATCGGAATCATTTCCAGACGGAACGTGTTGATCCGGACAATTCGCGATTCCTTTTTGCCGAACAGGGTGCCGGCAACCATATTGGTCATTTCGGTGGTAATGGCTTTGACGGTGATCAGGTTGATATAGTCATCGGAATCCAGACTGGCTGTTTCCGTCACCTTGATCCCCCGCTCCTTGGCCATGATGCGGGCATTGACGAAATTGACATCATCCTTGACCACAGCCGCCAGAATCCCTCGGAGCACTGCGGTGGATACGGGGGTGAGATCCAGCCCCAGAAAATCACCGGCAAATTCGATGATGACTTCCTTGAGCGGACCTTCAATGAGCTGAGACTGTAGCTTTCCGATCTGATCGGCCAGAGACAGAAAGGGGCCGAGCTTGACAAGAAGCTCCCCGGTGATCGACGGCACGTTGACGGCATTGCGGATGGTGCCGTTTTTCAAATAATCGATGATCTGTTCGGCAATGGCCACCGCCACATTGGTCTGGGCCTCCTGGGTGGAGGCCCCCAGATGCGGTGTGCCGATCACCTTGTCAAGCTCGAACAGCGGAGAATTGCCGGGCGGTTCGGTGGCAAAAACATCGAGGGCGGCCCCGGCCACTTTTCCGGATTTGATGGCATCCGCCAGATCGGCTTCATCCACGATACCACCGCGGGCGCAGTTGATGATCATCACCCCGTTTTTCATCTGGTCGAACGCCGACTGGTTCAGAAACCCGAGAGTATCTTTCAATTTGGGAACATGCACCGTAATATAATCGGATAAGGCATACAGGTTTTCCAGAGAAACGGATTCGAATCCGGCCTTTTCGATGAGATCTTTGGTGACGAAGGGGTCATAGACGATAACCCGCATTTTGAGCCCTCTGGCACGATCTGCGACAATGGATCCGATTTTCCCGAATCCGATGATGCCGAGCACCTTGTTGAAGATTTCCCGGCCTTGAAGATTCTTCTTTTCCCATTTGCCTGCTTTCAGGGATGCCGTACCCTGGGGAATGTTACGGGTCAGTGACAGCATCATGGAGATGGCATGTTCGGCGGTGGTGATCACATTGCCGCCCGGCGTATTCATTACGATGATACCTTGTTTGGTGGCTGCCGGAATATCGACATTGTCGAGTCCGATGCCTGCCCGGCCAACGACTTTCAGGTTCGTGCCGGCCTTGATGATATCCGCCGTCACTTTGGTGGCGCTTCGAATCACCAAAGCGTCATATTCATGAATGATGCGCTTGAGTTCATCCGGAGACAGCCCTGTCTTGACATCCACATCGATGCCTTCTGCTTTTCGAAACATCTCGATGCCGACTTCCCCCAGATTGTCACTGACCAGTACTTTCATTGATCCTCTCCCTTTACAACAGCTTGAAATATTGACAGTTGGTTCATGGTCTCCTTCGACCCGAACAAAATAATCCGTCGGGTTTCGTAATATAGATTCACAACAAAATCAATTTAAAATACAATCCCCGCATATCCAACAAAACTTTCTCCCGGGCTCTTGTCATGGCTGGTGGCGTAGGTCAGCAGCCGGGATTGCACCGCACCCAGTGCCATTCCCGCAGACAAGGCAGCGGCCGCGGCGCCGGCGCAACAGGCATTGTGTTTCTGCTGAGCATCCCGGATGACACTGATCGGATCCATCGACAAAATTGCGGCAATGACACTGCGGTCGTTGACTTCGCTGACCCATTGCAGGGCAGCACTGCCGCGGCCCTTCGGTGAATATCCGTAGTTGGGGCCGTAATGCGTCAAGTCCGTTGACCCCAGAACAAGGATTTTCAGATTCATCTTTTTGGCAGCTTCCGCCACGATATTTCCCATTTCCACGGAATTGTGAGACGGCGGAGCGCTGATGGGAACGATATGGATATCTTTCCAGAAATATTTGATAAAAGGCAGTTGCACCTCGATGGTGTTGTCTGGCACGTGCTGCTGCGTCTCGATGTCGAACGGTGCCCGTGCACAAATTTCCCGGGCAAGGGGTTCATGAACGGGAAGATGCCCCAGCGGGGTATCCCACACACCTTCTTTCATGACGGCAACGGGCGCATCCGGATAGAGATGGGTGCCGAACATCACCAGCGCATCCGGAGAAGGTTCACTGCTGTTCATCAGCCGAATTACCTCGCAGGCAATACTGCCGGAATAATACCACCCGGCATGCGGAACAATACCGCCGACAACCGGACGGGACGAATCGGGCAGAACGGTCGAATGCTGAATGAAATATTCAATCTCCTGCCGACACCCCGAATCCGTTCCCGAATACCATGACCCGGACAGGGTCGCTTGTCTGATTTTCATATCGCCTTACCTCCTTTCTTGACCTTTGTCATCAGGTTTACTATTTAAGATGGACTTTCGTCCAAATCGTTCTTATTGTTTATCACCTTTTCATAAGATAAAAATCAACGTTTTTTATACAACGGCAAATATATCGGGAGGCAGCCATGTGGGAATATACAGATAAAGTCAAAGATCATTTTCTCAATCCCCGCAATGTCGGAGAGATCGAGAACCCGGACGGCGTCGGCGAGGTCGGATCGCTGGCCTGCGGAGACGCCCTCACCCTTTATTTCAAACTCGATGAACAGCAGCGCATCAAAGAAGCCAGATTCAAGACATTCGGCTGCGCCAGCGCCATCGCATCGTCTTCTGCCCTCACCGAAATGCTGATCGGCAAGACGCTGGAAGAAGCGGAACAAATCACCAACGAAAATATCGCCGATTATCTGGGCGGCCTGCCCAAGGAAAAAATGCACTGTTCGGTCATGGGACGGGATGCCCTGGAAAAGGCCATCACCTGCTATCGCGGCAGTGCCGAAAAAAAAGTGGAGGGCAACATCGTCTGTGAATGTTTCGGCGTCACGGATATCCAGATCGAACGGGCCGTCCGTGAAAATCACCTGACCACCATCGAACAGGTGACAGATTATGTCAAGGCTGGCGGTGGATGCGGAAATTGCCACGACAAAATTCAGGAGATCATCGATACGGTTCTGGGAAAAATCATCATCCCAGTCAAAAAGAAGGCGGCGGCTTTAACGAACATCCAGAAAATCAAGCTGATCGAGCAGACCCTGGAGCGCGAGATCAAACCCGCCCTGAATCAGGACGGCGGCGATATTGAACTGATCGATGTCTCCGGAAATGTCGTTCAGGTGCGGCTGCGGGGTACCTGCGCCACCTGTAAGAAATCTCAGATCACCCTCAAGAATTATGTCGAAGCCAAACTGCGTGAACTGGTCACACCCGAAATTATCGTCGAGGAGGTAACCCTATGAAACCACTTTATTTCGACAATAACGCCACCACACGGGTGGCTCCGGAAGTGGTCGAAGCCATGCTGCCGTATTTTACGGAATATTATGGCAATCCTTCCAGCATGCATTCCTTCGGCGGTTCCGTGGCGGCCCATATCAACGAGGCCCGGGCCAAACTGGCGGAACTGCTGGGCGCATCCCCCGAAGAAATCGTTTACACGAGCTGCGGTACGGAAAGCGACAGCACCGCCATCATGGCAGCCCTGCACTCCAATCCGGACAAAAAGCATCTGATCACTTCCCGCGTCGAGCATCCGGCCATCAAAAACCTGTGTGAATATCTCGGCAAAACCGGCTACCGGGTTACTTTCGTGCCTGTGGATCACAAGGGACGGCTCGACATGGAATATCTGATGCGGCATCTCACCGACGACACGGCCATTGCCAGTTTCATGTGGGCCAACAACGAAACCGGTGTCATTTTTCCCATCGAGGAACTGGCCGGCATTCTGTCCGAACGAGGCATTCTCTTTCACACCGATGCGGTTCAGGCCGTTGGCAAAGTGCCCATCGACGTCCAGAAAACCCGCATCGACATGCTGTCTCTCTCCGGACACAAACTGCATGCCCCCAAAGGCATCGGGGCATTATATGTCCGCAAAGGCACCAAATTTTCACCCTTTCTGATCGGCGGACATCAGGAAAAAGGCCGACGGGGCGGCACGGAAAATGTGGCCTCCATTATCGGTCTGGGTCGGGCCTGTGACTTTGCGGCTGGTCATATCAACGAAGAAAACAGCCGCGTCAAGACCCTTCGCGACAAGCTGGAAACCCAGCTCGTTCAGAAAATTCCCAATGCCCTGGTCAACGGAGATACGGCCAACCGGCTTCCCAACACGAGCAGCATCGCCTTTGAATTCGTGGAAGGCGAATCCATCCTGCTCATGATGAACGAATTCGGAATCTGCGCATCTTCCGGGTCGGCCTGTACGTCCGGCTCCCTCGAACCGTCCCACGTACTGCGGGCCATGGGCGTGCCTTTCACGGCCGCCCACGGCACCATCCGCTTCAGCCTGAGTGTTTACAATACCGAAGACGAGGTGGATTTGATCATCGAAAAGCTTCCGCCCATCATCGATCGGCTCAGAGCCATGTCTCCGTTCTGGAAAGGGAGCTGCGGCTGTCCATGAAAATCGCCATCGCACAGATCAATCCGGTTATCGGCGATTTTCAACATAACTGCCACCGCATCATCCAGTTCTCGGAAAAGGCCAAGGCCCGCCATTGTGATCTTGTGGTCTTTTCCGAGCTGGTGATTCCCGGATATCCGTCCCGGGATCTGCTGGAGAAGGCCGATTTCATCCAGTCCAATATGGCCGCCCTCCGCCATGTTGTGGATCACATCGAAGGCATCGGCGTGATCTGTGGATTTGTAGAAAAAAATCCGGCCGATCAGGGAAATCCCCTGTTCAACGCCGCGGTGCTGTTCGAAAACGGTCGGATTTTACACACGGCCCGCAAACGGCTGCTGCCGACGTATGATGTGTTTGACGAAAGGCGGTATTTCGAACCCGGCAACGAGAGCCGGGTATTTGCCTATAAAGGACGGAAGATCGGGATGACGATATGTGAAGACGCCTGGAACGATGCGGATATTTTCCGGAATCGGATCTATCCCATCGATCCGGTGTCATTGCTGGTGGCAGACGGCGCGGACGTGATCATCAACCTGTCCGCCTCCGTCTATCATGCCGGGAAATCCGATTTCAGAGCCAATATGCTGGGTTCCATCGCCCGCAAACACGGCGTTTCTTTTGTCTATGCCAACCAGGTCGGCGGCAACGACAGCGTGTTGTTCGATGGATGCAGTATGGCCTTCGATTCCCAGGGCGTTTGCATCGCTCTGGCGGCGGATTTCGAAGAAGACCTGGTCGTCGTCGATCTGGCCGAACCCGCCTGTCGGGATATCCATCCGGTATCGGCATCCCAGACCGCATCGGTGCTCAAGGCCCTGGTAACCGGCACACGGGATTATGTGCACAAATGCGGTTTTTCCCAAACCGTCGTGGGCCTAAGCGGCGGTATCGATTCGGCCCTGACGCTTGTCATTGCCGAAATGGCACTGGGACGGGAAAACGTTTCGGCGGTCTTCATGCCCTCTCCCTATACATCGGCGGACAATTACGAAGATACCGCAGCGCTTTGCAGACGGCTCGACATCCCGCTTTCCACCATTCCCATAGACGGCATCTTCAAGGAATTTGCGGCGGTTTTCTCCCCCGACTTTCATGCCGATGCCCCCGGCATCGCCGAGCAGAATATCCAGGCCCGAATCCGCGGCACTCTGCTGATGGCCGTATCCAACATGAAAGGTTGCCTGGTGTTATCCACCGGAAACAAATCCGAACTGGCCGTCGGATACTGCACCCTTTACGGGGATATGAACGGCGGGCTGGCGGTGATATCGGATGTTCCCAAAACCATGGTCTATGACATCGCCCACTACATCAATTCCCAAAACCCCGTGATTCCGGAACGCATTCTGGAAAAAGCCCCTTCCGCCGAGCTCAAGCCTGATCAGACCGATCAGGACGATCTGCCCCCTTACGAAACCCTCGATGCCATTCTCAAAGCCAGTATCGAAGACTGCAAATCCTTCGACGACATCGTCCGGATGGGGTTCGATCCCCTGCTGGTGAAAGACATCCTCTCCCGAATCGACCGCAATGAATACAAACGCAGCCAGGCGGCTCCCGGCCTGAAAGTCACCACCAAGGCTTTCGGCTACGGCAGACGGTATCCGCTGGCCAAACGCCAGACCCGTGTTTCCTGAAACGGCCCCTTCATCGTCCTGCCGCATGAAAACCGGCTGCCCGCCCCCATTTCCGTTGGCGGAACAGTGCTTCCATAAATATGGCGATTGGCCGGACGTTTCGGTCTTGACATCAGTCCGACCCGTATTATTTTTCGATCACTTGAAACGGAACCGAACACGGATGAATCCACAGAAAGTATGAGAAAATGAATCGAAGGAGATTCTTCTGGAACATGATCAAAAACCAATCCTCACAAAACGACACGGAAGCAGCTTCTCCCGAAGCGGCTGCCCCCACCCCTTCTGCCGATGAACAATCTCTTGAAAATGAAGCAGCTCCCGATCCGATAAAGGAATTGGAAGCCCGATGCGAAACCGCCGAACAGGAGTCGAAGCAGAATTATGAGAGACTGCTCCGGGTCTCGGCAGAATTCGAAAACTTCAAGAAACGCTCGTTCAAGGACGCTGAAGAATTCAGAAAATACGCCAACGAGCTGCTGCTTCTCGAGCTGCTGACCGTCGTGGACAATCTCGAACGCGCCATCCAATCTGCAGGCAGCGAAAACAATGCCGTCGGTTGCGTGGTGGAGGGTGTTGAAATGACCCGGAAGGCGCTGCTGAAGATTTTTGAAAGATTTTCCGTCAAGATCATCGAGGCCGTCGGAAAGCCCTTCGACCCCAATTTTCACCAGGCCATGATGCAGGAAGTATCGGATGAATATCCGGAAAACACCATCATCCGTGAATTTCAAAAAGGCTACCTGCTGCATGACCGGCTGCTTCGGCCATCCATGGTGGTGGTTTCCAAAGGGGCACAAAAATCCGAATGATTTCCGGACATCTGGAACCCGATTGTTCACGTCGCAGACACAATCTGTCAAAGATATTTTTTATATATATTTAAGGAGGATTACCCATGGGCAAAATTATCGGAATCGACTTAGGCACCACCAACTCTTGTGTGGCCATCATGGAAGGCGGTGAGGCCAAGGTATTGACCAATGGCGAAGGCGGCCGGACCACCCCTTCGATTGTCGCCATCACAGAAAGCGGGGAACGGCTGGTCGGTCAGATCGCCAAACGTCAGGCCATCACCAACCCGCAAAACACCGTTTTTGCCGTCAAACGGCTGATCGGCCGTAAATTTCAGTCTCCGGAAGTTCAAAGAGACCTGACCGTGCTTCCTTATAAACTGGAAGAAGCCAGCAACGGCGACGTGCGGATCGATGTGCGAGACAAACATCTGAGCCCGGCGGAGATTTCATCTTACATTCTGGCCAACATCAAAAAGACTGCCGAGGATTACCTCGGAGAAACCATTACCGATGCCGTCATCACCGTACCGGCATATTTTAACGACAGTCAGCGCCAGGCCACCAAAGACGCCGGAAAAATCGCTGGGTTGAACGTACTCCGCATCATCAACGAACCGACGGCGGCTTCCTTGGCTTATGGTCTCGACCGGAAAAAAGAAGAAAAGATCGCGGTTTTCGACCTCGGAGGCGGCACCTTCGACGTGTCGATTCTGGAAATCGGTGAAGGTGTTTTCGAAGTCAAATCCACCAATGGAGACACCCACCTGGGTGGTGAAGATTTCGACCTGCGGATCATCGAATTTCTGGCAACCGAATTCAAAAAAGAGCAGGGCATCGACATCCGCAGCGACAAAATGGCGCTGCAGCGCCTGAAAGAAGCCGCGGAAAAAGCCAAGATGGAGCTCTCCACCTCCATGGAAACCGATGTCAACCTGCCGTTCATCACGGCTGACGCCAACGGCCCGAAGCACCTGAATATCCGGATCACACGGGCCAAACTCGAAGCCCTGGTGGCCGATCTTCTCGACAAACTGGAAGGCCCCTGCCGCACCGCTCTCAAAGATGCAGGCATGACACCCAGCGACATTCAGGAAGTCGTACTGGTCGGCGGCATGACCCGTATGCCGGCGGTTCAGGATCGGGTTAAACGCATTTTCGGCAAAGACCCCCACAAGGGTGTCAACCCGGATGAAGTCGTTGCCATCGGTGCGGCCATTCAAGGCGGGGTTTTGGGCGGAGATGTCAAAGACGTGCTGCTGCTGGACGTCACCCCGCTGTCTCTGGGAATCGAAACCCTGGGCGGTGTCATGACCCGGCTGATCGAAAAGAACACAACCATTCCCACCAAGAAAAGCCAGGTGTTTTCCACCGCAGCCGACAGTCAGCCGGCAGTTTCCATCCACGTACTTCAGGGCGAACGGGAAATGGCCGGCGGCAACAAGACCCTTGGCCGGTTCGAACTGGTCGGCATTCCGCCAGCCCCCCGCGGCGTTCCCCAAATCGAGGTGACCTTCGACATCGATGCCAACGGCATCGTGAATGTTTCAGCCAAAGATCTGGGAACCGGTAAAGAGCAGTCCATCAAGATCACGGCATCGAGCGGCCTCAGCAAGGATGAAATCGACAAACTCATCCGGGATGCCGAAATGCATGCCGAAGAAGACAAAAAGAAAAAAGAGCTGGTCGAAGCCAGAAACGGTGCGGACACCTTGATCTATTCTACGGAAAAATCCATGAAGGATCTCGGTGAAAAAGTGGATGGCGCCACCCGTGCGCAGGTGGAAGCCGCCGTCACACCGCTCAAGAAAGCCATGGAAGGGGACGACATCGAGCAGATCAAACGCCTCACCGATCAGCTCATGCAGGCATCCCACAAAGTGGCCGAGGCCATGTATCAGAAGGCCGCCCAGTCCGGTGATGCCGGTGGCGAAGGCCCCACCGGTGGTCCGGAAGCCGGGCCGGGTGCCGGCTATTCGTCATCCAAGCCCTCTGGTGATGACGATGTGGTCGATGCGGATTTCGAAGAAGTCAAAGGGAAAAAATAACATCCATGGGGCGGGGAAATTACCCTGCCCCTCCTCCTCTGTACCAAGAAAAAAAATCTTTTATTCGATCTTGAAGCTTTCCGCCGTACCCGCATAAATCTTTCGCAGTTTCGGCTTTTCGATCTTGCCGGTGGGATTGCGCGGCACATCGGCAAAAATGATTTTGCGGGGCCGTTTATACCGGGGGAGATCGTTGCAGAACATATTGATTTCATCCCGGTCGAGCGCCTGTCCTGGTTTGACCTGAACGATGGCGGTAGCGATTTCCCCCAAGCGCAGACTCGGCAGACCGATCACCGCCACATCCTGAATTTTCGGGTGCGATTGCA
>CAZBUL010000068.1:0-15068 GCA_964495045.1 uncultured Desulfobacterales bacterium
GCGTAGTCCGGTAGCGAAAGATATTCGGGCGGAACGCTGATGGTCACCAGCAATTTCTGACGGGCCGAATAAATGGTGATCTGTTTCTTGTCTTTATCGACCACCGGAAATTTCTTGGCTTTATCAGCAGCACTATCATAGACCAATGGATGCTTTCGATCAATGTTTTCCTGTTCATCAACCGGCACATAATCGATGGTTTTGAAATTCTGTGCCGCTTTGTCGAAGATGACGATCTGCTTTTTCTTGGTATCCAGTTTCATACGGTATCCTGGTTTGGGATCCGCACCCATTTCGTTGGGATCGGTCGGTTTTTGATACACGATGGGCGGCAAAAAGCTGTAATCCGGATTTTTCGCGTCATGTTTCACATCCCGAATGAGGGTTATGAGTCCTTTATCCTTGTCGAATTCAATCACTCTTCCCTGATCAACCGTTCCAAACTCCGTACATCCGAAAAGAAACATCGGCAAGAGGATTGCGGCCATCATTGTCCATAATCTTTTTCTCATCGTATCAACTCCTTGAGTAGCATTTTGATTGAATTTACTGTGTGAGAATCAGGCTCTTGCCGTTTTCTTTGCTATTTCGGCTTTGGCTCCCTTGATGAAAGCCATGATGATATACAGCGACAGTGCTGCTACCAGACCCAGAATCAGCGCGGTGGCTGAATTATCCATTATCGTCGCCGTCTCTGGATACCATTTGCCGATAAACTTCAGAAGAATGGATATGGCGCATCCAATGACCGCCAATCCGAAAGCGATACGGATACCATAGCCTTTGATGTACTTGGTGGCCACCGAACCGATCTGAGCGCCGATTGCTGCACCGATCAGCATGATGATGGCGGCTACCAGCTCTGTTCTACCTTTGAAGGTATAGGTGGCTGCACCATAAAGACCGGATATCATAACCTCGAAAAGATCCGTTCCCACGGCAACGTGTGTCGGGCATCCAATGAAATAAATCAAAGCCGGCATGCGGATCAGACCGCCGCCGATTCCCAGGATACCTGCCAGCCATCCGGTCAGAAAACTCACGGCGATGGGTAGCCATGCCGAACAATAAATACCGGCGACATGCAAATTCACCATGGGGGGAATCTTCAGTTTGTGAAAAGTCTTGTGCCATTCGATGCCGGTACTCAGGGCATCGACTTCTTTTCCTGCTTTGAGGGCGGCACGATCTTTCTGCATTTTTTTCGCCACGTCGTGAAATACCATCCATGCAATCAGAACCAGCAGCACCAGATATATATAGCGCACCACTTTTTCGACATTGCCAAGACGTTCCATCCACATGACCATTTGAGCACCGATCTCGAAACCGACAATGGTTCCCACCAGCATGATCAAACCCAGCTTGTAGTCCACATTACCGAACTTGCCGTGTCTCATAGTGGAAATCAGAGACTTGCCAGCCATGTGCGCAATATCGGTACCGATGGCGAAAGCCATGGGAAATCCCAGAATGTTCAATCCGGGGGTAACCATCCATGCTCCCCCCATGCCGAAAAAACCACCGATAACACCGACACCGACACCAAGTATGATCAGACCCGGCCAGAATATTTTTACGCCTGCGATGGGCATCAATACATATAACCATTCCATGCTGTTTACCTCCATAAATCGTTAGAATTCGGGATCAATGTTCGGCGAGTTCTCTATGTTCGAGATCCAGACCCAGCATTTTCATGAAAAAATCGGCGACCGTTCCAAAAATGACACCCACCACCGGGATAAGAATGACTGTGACGACTGTAAAATAGAAATGACTTTCATTATAAAGATTGGCCCACCAGGCCTCAAAAGCCGGTAACCCGCGAGTATCGGCAACGATGACCATTATATCAATTTTCCCTCCACCCGCTGCCACGGCCAGAGCCGGCAGCACCAGAACCAAACTGGCAGCGTACATAACAATTGAAGTCATGCGGCTGTAAATCTTCGTTAAATGCCTCATGCGTTTAACCCTCCAATAAAATTGAATGTCATAAATGAAATTAACGAACCACCAGAACCGAACAGGGGGCATAAGTAACGACCTTGCCTGCCACGCTGCCGATTAGAAGTCTTTCCATGCCTGTTTTACTCTTGTGCCCCATGACGATCAGATCGATATGGTTGTTTGCAGCATATTTGACGATGTTGTCCGCAGCCGAATAGCCGGCCTCGATCTGTGTCTTTACGGCAACACCGGCTTTATCCGCTTCTACCTTGCCGTTAGCGGTTGTTTTTTCCGCCATTTGTCGTAACGATGCGGTTGCCTGTTTCAACCCCCCCTCGTCTTCTGGAAAATCCGGATACACGGTCATCAGTGTCAATTCGGCGTTTTCTTTTTGGGCCATGCCAATGGCCTTGCCCAACGCTTTCATTGCTTGTTCGGAATTGTCCAGTGCCAACAAAATCTTCATGTTTCACCTCCTCGATAAATGTTAACCAGAAATTTCCAATTCAATTCACATAAGTTTCAAAACTGCACGACATTTTGGACTTCGTTTGTGAGCAATATCCGTACCATTGCACAATGCATTATCGTGCAACAACTTCTTGATAGCCAAATAATATTAAATTAAACAGATAGTTATATGAATACAACGATTCGTCTGAAATAATGCGCAATTGCTAAAAAAAGATCATGCTTGTTTTTTGCGTTACCATAATTTAGGATATTGCATCATTGATGAACTGTTTTGCGCGATAAAAGGAATGGATGATGGGTTTGATTTTCAGGGATTCTCTTGCATCCAATGCATCCCTGCTCTCAGAAAAATTTTCCAGTTGGAGCATTCGTAAAAAACTGCTGTTCTTTATCCTTCCTCCGGTGATAGCCATCATCCTGTTGACGGGCTTTGTTTCCAACTGGTTTTCCTCCAAATTTTTGAATATGGCGCTGGAACGTTCCTCGCGGTTGCAGTGTCTCGCTCAGGGACATGAGATTGAAAGCCTGCTGGAAAGGTGCCGCATCGATCTGCTCATCCTGTCTCAACATACTGCCAGCAAAGACGATTTGAAGAATTTCCTGTCCATTCATAAACAAACCGGCGGTGATTTTTATCGAGAAATCGCTTTTATCGGTCTCGATGTTACCCGGCGTTATTTTCTATTGAATGTCGGGCCTTCCGTTCTGGAAATCCGGCCGGACCAACTTTCTGAGATCAAGCCAAATCCGCTGATATTGTTTGAACACATTCGACCGCTGAGTGCCGGTCAGATTTATGTTTCCGATATTTCGGAAACATTTTATCCACTTCCGTGGGATTACAATGTGCACAACCTGACAACATTCGTGATTCGCCTGGCGCTTCCTTGTGTGAACGCAGAAGGACAAATCGAAGGGTTCCTTTTTTTAGGAATCGATGCGCATTACATCCGAAATATATTGTCCTTGTTCAATTCAGACCAGTCACCGCTCCACGGTTTTCCAAGGTCCCCAGAGCCCCGATATACCTTTGTATTCGACAGGCATGGGTGGATGTTGTTTCAGTCGGAGAGCTTTGAAGACAAAACGGCGGAACTTTCAACCACCAGAATCCGTTCGGGATTGAGAGGTGTTCTGGGTAAACCTGGATTGAATAACGCTTTCCGGCCGGATCCAGAACATGAGTCTTTCTGGAAAATGATCGTCGATGTGCAGGCCGGAAACAGCGGTGCCATTACAATCGATGAAAAAGGTAATGAAACGAAATCGTTGACGGATAATTACTATTTGTCATATACGCCTGTCCGATTTAAAACCAGTGCCCACTCCGGAAAAGAAATCATCATGGGCATGGCTTATCTGGACCGAACCCGTTTGACGCTGGCTGCTCAGATACGGCAATATGACGTCCTGTTCGTTCTGACGATTCTGACTGTCATCATCATCACCACCGTGATTTACGCCGTCAACCGCAGAATTACCGGACCCATTTTGGAGTTGGCCAAATCGGTTTCCCAAATTGATCCAGCGAAGCCCATTGAGGAAATACATTCCCCTGATCTGGATCAGGAAACGACTCTATTGAAAAATGCGATCAATTCCATGATTCAGACGATGGCCAGTCAGCTCGATGAGATCAAACGGAAGGACAAACATATCCAGATAGCCGGACAGCGGGAGAAAGTCCGCATGGAAGAAGAGCTCTATCCGGTTGCTTCGACTTCGCAGGCCGCCTTCAATGATATCGTTGGGTACGGCCCCTTGCTGGAATCGCTGAAGTCCGAAATCCTGAAGGCGGCCAGTGTCAATGCCGATGTGCTGATAACCGGGGAAACCGGAACCGGCAAGCAATTGACCTCTGAAGCCATTCACCACAACAGTTCACGGCGGAACGACCCTTTCATTACCATCAATTGCGGGGCGCTGGATGAGCATCTGTTGCTCGATGCGCTGTTCGGACATGTCAGCGGTGCGTTTTCCGACGCAAAAACCGAAAGAAAAGGGGCTTTTCTGGCAGCACACAAGGGAATACTTTTCCTGGATGAAATCGGCAACGCCTCCCCCAAAGTTCAACAAGCGCTATTGCGGACGCTTTCCGCCAAGAAAGTGAAACCACTTGGATCCGATACGGAAATCGATTTTGATGTAAGATTGATTTCTGCTACCAATGAAGATCTCAAGTCACTGATCGACCGCGGGATTTTTCGTGAAGATCTGTATTATCGCCTGAATGTCATTTCTATCATCACCCCTCCGCTTCGGGAGCACAAGGAGGACATCCCGGCCCTTGTCGATAGCTTCATCAAGGAAGCGTCTCATAGAATGCATAAAGAAGGCATCGGACTGAGCCGCGGGGCATTGGAACGACTGAAAAACTACAACTGGCCAGGGAATGTTCGGGAACTGAAGAACTGCATCACCCGTGCCGTGGCCATGGTCGAATCCGATATCATTCAAACCGAAGATATCCGACTCGAAGAGCCATTCGATCAGGTTCCTGTAACCATGATCGAGGCGCCGCTGCTTCCTCAGACATTCGTTCCAAATCGCAGTAAGGTTTCCCTTGTCGATCCGATGAGATTGAACCGGCGTCAACAAATAGCTTTTCCTGTAATTCTGAAACAAGGAAGTATCAGCCGTCTGGAATACCAAAGACTGATCGGCGAAGACATTCCTGTTCGGACAGCCCAATATGACTTGCAGGACCTGGTGAAAAGAGGGCTTCTGATAAAATCAGGCAATGGTCCCGCAACACGCTATTATCCCGCAAAACAAGTTTGATTTATGCGCAAGATTATCCCGCTAAAGCCATAAACCCATCGATCGGAAGAATCGGCAATCACTTATTGACAATTCAATCAACTCCCTGATATTTCAATTTATCATCATTTTCCGACTTGAATCCTGTCCACATCAAAAGTGTGTATGTTGATACTGGAAACATTATTGCATCCCAGATTTATTATGCATTCAGGGGAATGCATGCCATCGAGTGGCGACCTGACATATTCGTCCATAATTATCAGTTCTAAAATGAGGGGCTATGCTGTTTGATAGAATCAAATCACTGTTCCAGCCCAAGGGAAAATCAAAACTTTCCCGGGATGACATTCAAGCAATTTTCCGATCCAAGTATGTCAATTTTAAAATCCTGCTGGATTCGAATTCAGAGCTATTAAAAATCATTTCTGAAATCGAAGAAAAATTACGGGGTGAAATGGTGTTTGGCATGAGTTTTATTCGCTCACAAACATTGCGCGCTCTTTTTCATGCCGGCAGGATGATTCGCAGTTTCGAAAGTTTGTCCGGACGTTCGACGGAGAAGTTGTCTGCGGTTCTCGATCAAATCCATCAACAGATTCAAGAAGAACAGGAGATTCAGCCCAATCCGAAAATCCCGGAATTCATTTTGCCTTATGAACGGATCACCAAGGATACTGCCGAGTATGTTGGTGGAAAAAGCGCCAATTTGGGAGAGATACGCAACTGCGTTCACCTACCCATCCCAAAGGGATTTGCCATTACAACAGCGGCTTTTGAAGGGTTTCTTCAGTCGGAGGGTTTGGTGGAGGAAATCCGCAAGCGAAAGATGGAATTGGATATCATCGCACCTGAAACGATCGTCAGTGTCAGCGAAAATATTCAGAAACTGCTGACCCAGTCCGATCTCCCGGAAGAAATTGAAACAGCGATTTTGAATGCCTACCAGCAAACATTCGGAGATAGTGAAACCCAAGATGCGCCCTTGGTTGCACTTCGCAGCAGTGCTATCGGAGAAGACAGCGAGATGTCTTTTGCCGGTCAATATCTTTCGGTGCTGAATGTTCCTCCGAAAAACATGATTCAGGAGTATCGACGCATCGTGGCCAGTTTGTTTACAGATAGAGCCATTTCATACCGTCAGCACATGGGCATTCCCTTCGAGGATGCCGCCATGAGCGTTGCCTGTCTTGAAATGATTTCTGCCAGAGCCAGCGGTGTGATGTACAGCACCCATCCATTCGACGATAATGAAAACAATATCATCATCCAGGCCGTATGGGGTCTGGGTTCCTATGTGGCAGACGGTGTTGTGACGCCCGATTCCTATAGTCTTTCAAAATGTGATTCCCCCAAAATTATCGAGGCAAAGATATCCTGCAAGTCCGTCAAACTGGGGTGTGGAAAAGATGGATATGTAATAGAGGAAACCGTCGAATCGACCATGCAGAATCAACCCTGCCTGACACAAAATGAAGCTGAAACCCTGGCGTCTTATGCTGTCCGCCTCGAAAACCATTTCCAGTGCCCGCAGGACATTGAATGGGCCGTAGATAACGCCGGTCAGATTATCATCCTTCAGTCCAGACCATTGCGGAAAGACCATTTCAATACGCAATCCGGTCAAACGGTTTCCAAACCGCTTCCCGGCTATTCCGTTCTCATTGAAGGCGGTAGTATCGCCTGTCCGGGTATTGGCTGCGGACCGGCCTATCATGTTCGATCGGAATCCGATCTGATGGCATTTCCGGAAGGGGGAATATTGGTTGCATCATACTCATATCCTCAATATGTGCTGGTGATGCAGAAAGCGCAAGCGATTGTCACCGATTTCGGAAGTATTACCGGCCACATGGCATCACTGGCCAGAGAATTCAGGGTACCGGCGCTGTTGAATGCCCAAACCGCTACCTCCGCCATTGAACACGGAAGAGTCATTACGGTGGATGCACATTCCGGGAGAGTTTACGATGGAAAAGTAGATGAGCTGCTCGATTTGAGGATCGAGAAAAAATGGTTCATGAAGGATAAGCCGGTTTACCGGCTACTGAGGAAACGCGCCGATTTGATCATCCCGTTGAATTTGATCGATCCGAAATCGCCCCAGTTCATGCCTGAAAACTGCAAAACCATTCATGACATCATGCGATATCTCCATGAGAAATCATATAGTGAAGTGTTTCAAATCAGCGATATGGCCTCCGACCGCGGCAGTATGTCCTTACGACTGAAAGCCCCGTTACCGCTGGATCTCTACATCATCGATCTGGGCAATGGCCTGGCGGATGATGCCTTTGGGGCTTCATCGGTAACCGTCGATCGGATCACCTCCATTCCTTTCAACGCCCTGCTCAGAGGCATGCTTCGAAAAGACTTGAAGGCAATGGAGCCACGGCCTGTCGAATTGAAGGGGCTTTTCTCCGTAATGAGCCAGCAGATGCTTGCACCGCCGAACCGTGATCTCGAACGGTTTGGAGACAAGAGTTATGCGATCATTTCGGATAAATATCTCAACTTCAGCTCAAGGGTTGGATATCATTACAGTATTCTGGACAGCTACTGCGGTCAGACCCCAACCAAAAACTACATCAATTTTCAATTCAAGGGCGGGGCGGCGGACGATATCCGGAAGAACCGGCGGGTGCGCTCCATCGAAAAAATATTGGGAGCATTGGGATTTCTGGTGGAGTCTCAAGGAGACAGAGTGACGGCGAGATTCGCCAAGTCTCAACCGGAAATCATCGAGGAAAAACTGGATTATATTGGCCGATTGCTCTTGTTTACCAGACAAATGGACATGCTCATGACAACGGAAGCCAGTGTCAACCATCTGGCGGAATCATTTCTAAAAGGGGACTATTGCCTGGAATCCAAACGGGGGCAGAAAATTTAAAGTAGGAAAAAAACGTCAATGACTTTTTCCATTGACGTTTTTCCCTTCACGTTCCGTTTTTCGTTCATAAGCCATTGTGATTTTATCCATCAATTCTTCCGTGTCACACGGCTTCAGCAGGTAGTCGTTGACACCGAATTCCATGATTTCCACGGCGGTATCCAGTAATACATGCCCGGATAATACAATGACTTCTGAATGGCATCCCAACTCCTGCATTTTTCGAAGCACATCGACGCCGGTCATTCCCGGCATCTTGATATCCAGAAGTACCACATCGACATTTCGGGTCTGAAGAAACGTCAAGGCATCTTCCCCCCGTCCGACATCAAACGTCTGGATACCTCTGGACTTGAGCCGTCGGGCCAAAACAGACCGAAATCCATCTTCATCATCGACAATCAAAACAACCGGCAATTCAGACATGTAAAATCCTTGCAAACAACTTCAACTTGATTGTTATTCAACGTAAACTTTCTGGCCCGGAAAAATCTTGCTGGCTGAAGACAAGTTGTTGATACTCAAAAACCGATCGATCGGCATATTATGACTGGACGCGATGGAAAAAGCATTTTCCCCTTTCTTGACCATGTATTTCTTCAGGTTGGATTCGGCCGGTGCGGATTTTGATGGTTCGGGGATGGTCAGTGTCTGACCGATGGTGATATTCAGTGAAGACAGCTTGTTGGCCTCTTGAATCTTTTTTGTGGTGACTCCGTAACGGCTGGCAATGTTGAACAATGAATCACCGCTCTTAACCACATGGGTGGCCGCACGATTCTGCTCACTTTTTTTGCCCGCAGGCGGCTTTGCGGCAACAGCGGTAGCATTGCCTTTTGCCGGCGAGGGCGCCGCTTTCTCTGGGGCAGGCGGTGCTTTTGCCTGTGCCGGCGCGGGATGAGATTTTTCTGAAGGAGATGGCGCCTTTGCGACGACAGTGGCGGATTTTTCAGGAACAGGAGAGGTTTTCTTCGAAGGGATCATCAAAACCATACCCGCCTTGATCTTGGTGGATTTTTTCAAATTATTGGCTTGGATGATGCTTTGCTGGGTTGTTTGATATTGTTTGGCCAATGAACCCAATGACTCCCCACGCTTGACTTTGTGAGAAGCCATTTTTTCTTGATGAGAGGGAACCGGTGCCTTTTCATGCTCGGCGGTTTCAAGTGGCAGACTGGTGGTTTCCGGAATCTCGTCGAGTTGAGCTACCAGCATTTCTGCCGTGCCTTGTGGAATTTTGAAAGGATAATTGTCTCCAGGAATGATTCCGTAACGCAGTTCGGGGTTCAGGCGTTTCAGGGAGGATTCGGCGATGCCGGTCGAATCGGCGATGGATTTGAGGTTAAGCTGTCTGGAGACAGGAACCGTATCGAATTCCATCGGTTTTTCCGGATCGATTTCCGCCAGGCCGTATTGTTTCAGATTCTGTATGATGTGCAGTGTCGCCTGAAAACGGGGAACATAGCGGGCGGTTTCACGCGGCAACTTTTCATAAAGGTCCCAGAAATTGTCGAGATAATTGATGCTCTGGGAGTTGATGGTTCTAAGCACCCGGCCTTCGCCGCAGTTGTAAGCCGCCAGAACTGTTTCCCAATCACCGAACAAATGATGCAGCTCTTTTAAATACAAAATCGCGGCTTTGGTGGATTTATAAGGGTCCAGTCTTTCATCCACATATTTGTCGCGGGACAGACCGAAACGGTATCCCGTCGAAGGGATGAACTGCCACAGCCCTAAAGCCCTGGCAGGAGACAATGCCTTGACATTGTAACCGCTTTCGATAAGCGGCAGCCAGGCCAGTTCTATGGGCAGCCCTTCCTTGGCCAGTTCTTCCTCGATATATTTCCGATAACGCCCGGAACGCTGATAGGAATTGATGAAAAAATCTTTTTCGTATCCAGTGGTCAAAGAAACGATTTCGGCCTTCACGTAATCGTTCATGACCATGGGGATGGCATTGATGCTTCCTTTGGCAACGACATTCCGGGAACCATAAATGTCCTGGATTCGGCGGGTGATCAAATAGCGCAGGTCTTCTTTCTGCTGAATGAGCCGGGGCCTGTTGAATGTATCGACCTTGATGATCAGGGCGTATGCCTGGTCCAATGCGGATAAGGCATTTTCGAGCTGCCCCTTCATCCAGTAGTCCTGAGCCAATTGGCAGTAATCCAGGGCTTCATCCAGAATGTTCTGGTTTTTTACGCCGAAATTGAATCGATCCCCTTGGGTATCGTCGTTTTCAGCATTTTCGATGTCGTTGGTATCATCGATTTCGGCATCTTCAGAGATGCGATAAGAAGCAGGAAAACGACGGCCGGAAGCCCCGTCCTTACCTGAATCTCCAGATTTAGCGGTGGAAAAATGTTTTTTTGAATCCGGTTCTTTTGAAGCGAGCCCCTTTGTCTGATGGGCACAACCATTCAGCCATGTAAGGAAAATTCCGATTAATAGGATAGACAGGTGTTTATATCTGTTCAAATGCACCCCCCTGTAATATTCGTGTTGAAAATTCTGTGTCTGATCCGTATGGTTAACGATCTATTTAGGGGAAAATCACCAAACCGTCTTTATCCGGGGATAATTACAAATTCCATATTTTGTGTCAAGGGGTAACCTCCGGCGAAGGGCTGAAAACATAAGGTGGTTGTATGGGAAAACCTGTCAATTTGAGAATTCGTATCTATTTAATACTGTCTGCGCTCGTTTTCATAACGGTTGTGGGAAACGTCATGACGGTGTGGTACACATTACGAATGGAAGACATGCTGGTATCCATCACCGAAAAGTATTTACAAACCTTTCAAACGGCGGAATCTCTCGAAACGGCCTTGATCAACCAGAAAGGATTTGTCTCGTATTTTTTTCTGGACGGAGATCCGGAATGGCTCCGGCAACTGGGGGAATATCGGCAGATTTTCAAAGAGAAACTGATCTCCGCACGTCATTCAGCCGAGAGTGATGCTCATATCGAGTTGATCGACAAGATCGACCACGATTACATGGCATACATCACCGCCAAAGATCGGGTGATCGCGTACTATCGCAACGGCGATAAAGAAAACGGCATGAAGCTGCACAAAGAGGTTCGGAATCTGTTTTTTGCCGTTCTGGATTTGTGTGAACAGTACAAAAAAATTCAGGTGAACCGCATCCATCAGATCACCGGAAGCGGACACATCCAGGCCGGTAAATTGCGATTCGCTTCTGTAATGGTATCCCTTATTGTCGTGCTGATCGCCTGCGTCTTGATCTCATTTTTCATTCATCAGATTCTGGATCCGCTCCGCAACCTTGCCGGTCAGGCCAGACGCAAGGGAAGCGCTGCTACATCGTCCAATGAGATCAAATCCCTTTATCACAGTGTTCATGACCTGATTGAAGATGTCGATCAAACTCACTCCGAATTAGAAAAAAGCCGTGAAACTCTTCAACAGGCAGAAAAAATGGCATTGGTCGGAAAACTGGCCGCCGGTATGGCCCACAGCATCCGAAATCCATTCACTTCTGTAAAAATGCGGATGTTCTCTTTGGAAAGAACTCTGAAATTGACTGAAACACAAAAAGACGATATGGATGTGATATCGCAGGAAATCAGACATATCGACACTATCGTCCAGAATTTTCTGGAATTTTCCCGACCGCCGAAACTGAAAATGCAGATGGTCAGCCCTTCGGTGATCGTGGATATGGTCATTCAGCTTCTCGAACACCGGTTGAACTCGTACGAGGTCCGTATCGAAGTGAATCGTAAAAGGTCCTTGCCGCCGATATCCGCCGATCCGGAACAGCTCAAGGAAGTTCTGGTGAATCTGGTTGTCAATGCCTGTGAAGCCATGAAAAGAGGGGGCAAGATCGTCATTTTCGAAGAAGAGACGTTTGAAAGGCCCATAGGGAATCTGGTCGAGATCCGCGTATGCGATAACGGACCGGGAATTCCCGCTCAACTTATCGACAATGTACTTCAACCATTTTTCACCACCAAAGAAGAAGGAACAGGGCTCGGCCTGAGTATTGCTTCCCGAATCATCGAAGAGCACGGGGGCAGACTGAGCCTGACATCCACGGAAGGCGTCGGCACCACATTCATCATTTTACTTCCGATAAGGACGTGAATCTTGAATAGAATACTGATTATCGACGATGATGATCAACTGCGGAAGAGTTTCCATAAGCTGCTGCTGCAGGAAGGCTACAGCATCGAAAGTGCGGCATCTGGGGAGACGGGCATCACGATGATCCGTCAGCTCCCGCCGGATCTGGTCATCCTGGATATGCGTCTTCCTGGCATGAACGGTTTTGAGACATTCAAAGCCATACATGAGATTGAACCGAGGCTGCCGGTCATTATCATGACCGCCTACGGAACCACGGAAACCGCCATCGAGGCCACCAAAATGGGGGCTTTCGACTATATTCTGAAGCCCTTCGATATCCCGGCGATGCTTACCGTCATCGGTCAGGCCATCGAAGCCGGACGGTTTATGCGATCTCCGGTTGATATGAACGGAGCCCCCGACGGCGCTAATCGGGAAGCCATCATCGGCCGGAGTGCGCCGATGCAGGAAGTTTACAAAGCCATCGGGCGGGTGGCGCCGACAGAGGCCACGGTGCTGATCCGCGGCGAATCGGGAACCGGCAAGGAATTGGTGGCAAGGGCTGTTTATCAGCACAGCCTGCGGGCCAACAAACCGTTTCTGGTGATCAACTGTGTTGCCATTCCCGACACCTTGCTGGAGAGCGAGCTGTTCGGTTATGAAAAAGGGGCATTCACCGGAGCCAATCACCGTCGGGTCGGCAAATTGGAACAGGCCAACGGCGGCACCGTATTCCTGGATGAAATCGGTGATATGCCCTTCAGCCTTCAGGCCAAAATGCTGCGCCTGCTCCAGGAAAGAAGTATCGAACGGCTCGGCGGTCGGGAAACCATTCCGGTGGATGTCCGTATCATTGCCGCCACCAACCGGAACCTCGAATCGGCCATTGAAACCGGGCGTTTTCGAGAAGATCTGTACTACCGGCTGAAAGTTGTTACCATCTGGCTTCCGCCGCTGAAAGAGCGCACCGGCGACATCCCGCTGCTGGCCGAATATTTCCTGTCGCGGTTTTTCAAGGAATTGAGCCTGGACTGCCCGGGAATCACGCCGGAAGCCGAACATCTCCTGTCCAACTATCCCTGGCCGGGAAATGTGCGGGAGTTGGCCAACACCATTCAGAAATCCGTGATTTTCAATCGGGGGGCTCCGCTCAGTGCCGAAGACATTTCAAACGCTATCAGCGAAAAATCTCCAGCGGCCGAAGATAACGGTGAAAAACACGACATGCTGCTCCGGCGCATTCTCCATCATGCCCTGATGACCCAAACCGGCGAGAATGTATTCGATACCATTATGGATAAGGTGGCCGGGATTTTCATCAGCGAAGCGTTGACCATCTGCGGAGGCAACCGATCCCGTGCCGCCAAACTGCTGGGGCTTTCACGGCCCACACTGCATTCTAAGATCGAAAAATACGGGCTGAGATTTGAAACCTCCGTCAAGGAAGACAGCAAAGAATCCTGACCGAAAACGGCGGGTTCATGGTCGTCAAACCGCCTTGACATTCTTTGCAATGGGGAATACATTACCCCGCATTCCATAATGTGCATCCCCTATCCAATCATGATTTATAGGAGAATCGGTTGTATGAAATTTTGTCATTATGCCAAATGGTCGTTATTGATTTGTCTGCTTGTCTTACCCATGGTGTCCGGTGCCGAAGACAAGGTCGAGGTATCTCCATCATATACCGTTCCAGAGAAGCAATTCACTTTTCAACCGGTAGTGGATGGAGCCGAAATCGTTCATGATTTTACCATCCAGAACAAAGGAACGACAGAATTATCCGTCCTCAACGTCAAAACGGGCTGAGGATGCACGGCGGTCTCTTTTACGAGACAAATCCCCGCCGGCGGCGAGGGAAAAATTACCATCAAAGTGAATACCAGCGGTTATGGCGGTTCAACACTGAAAAAAAGTGTCACGGTGGAAACCAGTGCACCGATACAGCCCAACGTATCCCTTGAAATCACGGGCAATGTCGAAAAATTCGCCGATGTTTCGCCCAACAAAGTTGTCCTGCGCGGCAATGCTGGTGAGCCCATCACCACGTCTGTCACGGTAACGCCGGATGCGAAATATCCCTTTAAAATTCTGGAAACCAAGACTAAAAACGGTACCGACATATCGGCCAAAACCGACGAAAAAAAGGAAAACGACATCACGACATACATTGTCACGGTCGAAAATCTTAAAAAAGATCCCGGACGCTATTACGATGTTGTTACGTTGAAAACAGACAGTTCGATCAAGCCGGAACTTCAAGTCAGTGTGTATGGACAGATTCTTGAATTTCCTCCCAAGAAAGCCCCGTAACAAACGATCATGAAACAATTTCGCGTGGTGGCCTTCGACTGCGACGGTGTAATGTTCGATACCGAAGCCGTCAACAGGATGTATTACAATCAGGTGCTGCGGTATATGAACAAACCCGAACTGACCTCCGGACAGTTCACATTCGTTCACATGCATACCGCAGACGAAGCTATCGATTATCTCTTTCCAGACCGGGGCGAAGCAGACGAAGCCAACGCCTACCGCAAACAGATGCCGTATCTGCCGTATCTGGAGAAAATGGAAATCGAACCCTATCTCAAGCCGCTGCTTCACCGTCTGCGGCCTGCATATCCGACAGCCATCGCCACCAACCGAACCAGCACCATCCAGACGGTTTTAGAGGCGCATGGCTTGTCTGATCTGTTCGATCTGGTGGTCAGTGCCTGGGATGTAGAACGGCCCAAACCCTTTCCCGATCCCCTGAACAAAATCCTTCACCATTTCGATATCGCACCGGATCAATTGCTTTATGTCGGTGATTCCGAGCTGGATCAACGGGCCGCCGAAGCGGCCGGTGCCGTGCTGGTGGCGTACAGGAATCCATCTCTGCGATCCGA
>CAZBUL010000069.1:0-12634 GCA_964495045.1 uncultured Desulfobacterales bacterium
AATTGGCGTCCCCAAGGGGATTCGAACCCCTGTCGTCGGCGTGAAAGGCCGATGTCCTGGACCGGGCTAGACGATGGGGACGCATTTGATGGGCCGTGCTGGACTCGAACCAGCGACTCTCTGCTTAAAAGGCAGATACTCTACCGTCTGAGTTAACGGCCCGTTGACGAAAATGCGACTATAAACTAAAAAAATAAAAAGTCAATAAAAAAAGGCTGCAATTTCATCAAAAAAGCAAAGACCGACATACCGAA
Organism: uncultured Desulfobacterales bacterium; assembly: GCA_964495045.1. Taxonomy (GTDB): domain Bacteria; phylum Desulfobacterota; class Desulfobacteria; order Desulfobacterales; family Desulfatirhabdiaceae; genus RAAP-1. Next base: position 255 of record CAZBUL010000069.1, read on the forward strand.
ATCGAGTATCTCAATGACCTTTTAATGTTCGGCTTTATACCCAATCTGTCCGAAATTTGCAAGCAAATTTTTTCAAAATACAAAGGAAATTGAAATTTTATTGACTTGATATTCATATTATGATTAATTGAAGAGATTGTAATAATATGATGTTCGGTAGGTTTATTTCGCAAGGCCGCATGGAAGAGATCATACTGTAGTATGTTTTCGAATGATAACGCCGCGAAATTATTTTTCTAAATGTCTATTGACGTAATTTTTGTCGCTAACCGATATTTCGCATCATTTTGAGGATAAATTTCCATGAAAAGAACATATCAGCCCAGCCAGATCAAGAAATCCAGAACCCATGGTTTTTTAGTACGCATGGCGACCAAGGAAGGCCGTAAGTTAATTAATCGCAGACGGGCCAAAGGTCGAAAAAGATTGACGGTTTAAGAACATTCTGTTTCACGGAGTTCCTATCGGAATGCGCCCTCCTTTCACCGCTACTTCAACACCTTGAAACTGTTATCCTTTCCCAAAAAAGACCGCATCCTCAAAAGATATGAATTTTTGGCTTTTTACTCATCTGGAAAGGCGATACACAGCCAGGGATTCATATTGGTTTATAAACGCGGGCAATTAGGAAATCCACGGATTGGCATAACAGTATCACGAAAAGTGGGGCATGCCGTCATCCGAAACCTGGTAAAGCGGCGCATCAGAGAGTTTTTTCGTTTTCACCACAGGGCATTGCCGGAATACTGGGAGTTTCACGTCATTGCCAGAAAACCGGCAGCTTCTCTACCATTTCAGCAGACGAACGCCATGCTTGAGGGATTGTTTCAAAAATTTAAAAAATTCGCCGGTGGAGCCGATAATTCCACAGCGACCGGTCAACGGTAAGTTTGTTTACGATTCGACATATCGTCAGATTGGCAATCATGGCTTATCAGGTTGCCGTATCTCCCGTGATCGGGCCTTGCTGTCGGTTTTATCCTTCGTGTTCGGTGTATGCATCCGAGGCCATTCTGAAGTACGGCGTGATCAAAGGTGTTGCGATGGCATGCAGACGCCTGTTGAAATGCCATCCATTTCATGCGGGCGGATTTGATCCCGTTCCCTGATCATGAGTCGTTCTTTCCATTTTTTCACATCACGCATCCTCATGATGTTACATCGTCATATCCATCCTGTTTTTCCGAGAATCATCAACTGATCTTCCCGCTGGGAAGGTCATGGGAGTCACCATGGAACAAGGTCGTTTACTCATTGCAATTGTGCTTTCCATCTTAGTGTTTACCATCTGGGGATTTTTTTTTCAGGAAAATACACCCCCTCAGCAGCCAAAGGTGCAGACTGCTGCAGAGACGTCCGCTTCTCCAAACAATCCGCTTGAAGGTTCAGCCCCTGTCATTCAGGAAACGCCGCTGCCTGCCTTTCAAAAAACCAAAGACCTCGTGGTGAATACCCCTCTGTATGCGGTTACCATTTCAGACAAAGGCGCTTTTTTCAAGCACTTTGTCTTGAAAAATTATCGGGAGACGGTTGCCTCCGATTCCCCGAACAAAGAACTCGTCAGTCTGCCGGATGTTGGAACCCTGAAACTCTCTTTCACAGGCAATACGATTCCGGATTTTAATGATGCAATTTTTCTGTCAACGGTTTCCCAAGACGCACTGGAAGTTCGAGACGGATCTCGGGAAGTTTCATTTCAGTGGATGTCACCGACCGGTATGATCGTCGAAAAGCACTTCACATTTTACCCGAATTCATACCTGATCGGTCTGGATATTTTCGTCAAAAACAATTCGGATAAGTTGTTCCAGGATCATCCGGCAATATCGCTCTCGGGCAGGTTCACCGAGGCTAAAAACAGCTATGGGTTCGAAGGGCCCAGTATCTTTGTCAACAAAACACTCGAACAGATTGACGTCAAGGATATTGCCAAGAAAAACGCTTACACTGGCAAAATCGAGTGGACCTGTATCGAAGATCGTTACTTTTTATCCAGTATTGTTCCGCAGACGCCGGTCGATGCCGGTATTCAGCTTTCACTCTCAAACAGCCGGCTAGACAATATGTTGATCGAACCGGAAATCCATTTAGCTTCCGGTGCTCAGCAGAAATATTCATATCAAGTATATATGGGCCCGAAAAGTCTTTCGATTCTTACCAGCCTCAACATCGGGTTGGACAAAGCCATCAATTTCGGCTTTTTCGATATTCTTGCCAAACCACTGTTGCAGCTTCTCAATTTTCTGTATGGATTCATCCCTAATTATGGCACGGCAATCATTATTCTGACGCTGATCATCAAAGCCGTTTTGTGGCCGCTGGGTTCCAAAAGCTACAAGTCGATGAGCGAAATGAAAAAAATTCAGCCCCTGATGACGCAGATTCGGGAAAAATACAAGGATGACAAGAAAAGAATGAATGAAGAAATCATGGCGCTGTATAAAACCTACAAGGTCAATCCCCTTGGCGGGTGCCTGCCCATGCTGATTCAGATTCCTGTATTCTTTGCGCTTTACCGCATGCTGTATGAAGCGATCGAACTGCGCCATGCCCCGTTTATCGGGTGGATCAACGATCTATCAGCGCCGGACCGGCTGATGCATTTTTCCTTTTCGATCCCCTTCATGGAACCGCCGTACGGAATTCCGGTGCTGACCATTATCATGGGGGCCACCATGTTCATTCAGCAAAAAATGTCTCCTCCCATGGGCGATCCCACCCAGGCCAAAATGATGATGATGATGCCCATTGTCTTCACTTTCATTTTTATCAATTTTTCATCCGGTCTCGTATTGTACTGGCTGGTCAATAACATTGTATCCATCAGCCAGCAGTATTATATTCAAAAAAAATACGCCTGATTCACCGGGCATTTCTGCGGTCAGTCGATGGAGAACGGGGATGCCGCCGTATATCGAATTTGAGGGAAAAAACGTAGAGGAAGCTGTCATCAAGGCCTGTGGAACCTTAAACATCTCCCGGGATCAGCTAAAACACGAAATCGTCCGTTTCGGAGCTACCGGAATATTTGGTTTGGTCGGTTTCAAGAGGGCCCGTATCCGTGTATCGATCCCGGACGATACTGAAACCGAACATGAACCGGAATCGGAATCGGAATTTCTGCCTGATATCACAGCGGCTTCGAATTCTCTTGGCAATGATATATCGGAATCCAGTGAGATTTCGGCTGAACCGAAGACGGTTAACCCTGTCGATGTCTCACAAGATGATGAGATGTCATCCCGTGCGTTACTGATGGAGAAATCGGCCAACACGGGCAGACATGCGTTGCAACGGATGGTCGATGCCATTACCGATGGTGCCAAAGTGAATGCATTGTCTGGCAATCATCAGATCGTATATACCATCAGCGGCGGGAATCCGGCAGCTCTCATTGGCAAAAGAGGGCAGACATTCGAAGCCATCCGACACCTGATGAAACAAGTTGTCAATAAATCGGCCGAATCCCGGATGCGAATCGTCGTCGAAATTGCTGATCACACACCGGAACGCCGGCTGGAACTTCAGAAAATTGCCCAGCGGTTTGCCGAAAAGGCATGTCAAAACGGCAGATCGGTCACGGTCGGCAGATTCAGTCCCCAAGACAGAAAAACCATCCATCTTGCGTTGAAAGATGACAAACGGATCAAAACCCAAAGCAGGGGAGAGGGTTATCTGAAGAAGCTCGTTGTTATTCCACGCGAAATGTAACCGGGAAGGGGAAATATCGTGTTTTCAAAGAGTTCATCTTCTCCTGTATTGTTTCATTGAGGAGGAGGGATCGTAAACGGTTACGAAGGAATGTATGCATGACAGGGAACACGATCGCAGCAGTTGCTACCCCGCCGGGTTGCGGAGGAATCGGCATTGTACGCATATCCGGAGAGATGGCTTTTTCCATAGCTTCATCTCTGTTTCACCCTCGATCGTTGGTAAAACAGTCTTTTCATCCTGACAGGATCATTTCTCATCACTTGTATTATGGAACTATCGTAGAACCCGAAACTCGGAATGTTATCGACGAGGTGCTGATAGCCTTTATGAAGGCACCGCATTCCTACACCCGGGAGGATGTTGTCGAAATTCAAGCGCATTCCGGATATGCCGTGTTAAAGGCCATTCTGCAGGCCGTGTTAAAGGGGGGAGCCAGAACAGCCGGTCCCGGCGAATTCACCCGCCGCGCTTTTCTTAATGGCCGTATCGATCTGACCCAGGCGGAAGCTGTGATCGATCTGATCAATTCGAAAACGGAAACAGCACGGATTTCCGCATCCAATCACTTAACGGGTGGATTTCGACGGGTTATCGATGACATCGCCGCCGGGTTGCAGGATATACGCGTACAGATTGAGGCGGCGATCGACTTTCCAGATGAAGTGGAATCGTTGCCATTAGATTCGTTTGTTTCCCGGCTTGAAACAGATGTCTTGAAACCGATCCGAAAACTGATTCATCATTATGAAGACGGGCGCGTGATTCGAGATGGCTACCGGATAACCATTATCGGCCGTCCGAATGTCGGTAAATCAAGTCTCATGAACTGGCTGGTCGGATATGAACGTTCGATTGTAACGGAAATCCCCGGAACAACACGGGATGTTGTAACCGATTCGGTGATGTTTCAAGGCATACCTGTCCATTTTTCCGATACCGCAGGCATTCATTTCACCCAGGATGTGGTGGAACTTCTTGGCATCGAAAAAACCTACGAAAATATCCGTACCGCCGATCTGATTCTCTTGGTCATGGATGCTTCCGCCACGGATTGCTCACGCGAAGAACATCTTTTGGAACAGATTCGAAATATTCCGGTGATTCGGATTCTGAATAAGATTGACCTTGCGCCGGATTATGATAATGGTATAAGAAATGTATCGTTGGATGACCTTCCGATGATGTCGATATCCGTAAAAAAACAATTGAATCTGGAATCGTTGGCGGACCGGATTGCTTTGGAAGTTCATCAGAAAACGGCCGATCTGCTCGACATAGGTTGGATTCCCAATCTCAGGCAGACAACCGCTCTCGAAGATGCGGCAACGTGTGTTCAACGGGCATTGTCGGGAATCCGACAAAACAACCCGGCAGAAATTATTGCCATGGATATCCGCGATGCGATGGAACGGATCGATGAAATCACCGGCATTCGAACGACGGAAGCCACCCTCGATCGGATTTTCAACACGTTCTGTATCGGCAAATAATGATTTGTCGAACAGTCAATCCCGTGTTTCATATAAAGCACGGCTGAACAGGTAGAACTTATCATGAACGAAACGCTCACATCTTTTTTTGAACAATACGAGGCGTTGTCCGATTCAACCGGGCGAGCTTTCGAAACCGTCAAAAACCAATTCCCGGAATGTGTGACATGCAAGCCCCTATGTTCGGACTGCTGTTATGCACTGTTCGATTTGACCCTCATTGAGGCGCTTTATATCAACGAACGGTTTCACAACAAATTTTCCGGACAAGTGCTGGAAGAACTTCTGGAGAGATGCAATCGCGCAGACCGCGCCATTTACAAGCTCAAGAAAAACGCATTCAAGGCCGCCGAATCCGGTAAAGAAGATAACGAGATATTGAATGAAATGGCCGAAACGCGCCTACGCTGCCCCATGCTCAATGATGAGCAGATGTGTGAGATTTATGAATTCAGACCGTTGACATGCAAGCTTTACGGAATTCCCACAGCCATCGGCGGTCAGGGATATACCTGCGGGCTGTCGGCATTCGAAAAAGGGATGACTTATCCAACGGCCAATCTGGACAAGATTCAGTCTCGGCTGTTGCAATTGTCCACAGATTTGGCCCGTGCCATCGGATCGAAATTTTCGCGGATGGGAGAAATGCTGGTGCCCCTTTCCATGGCGCTGATCACTAATTACGATGATGACTATCTGGGTATCCGACAATCCGACAATCCGGAGGAAAAGCAGACCCCATGAAGGAATTTACCAAAGAAGAAGTCGATATCCGGAAAAAAGCGATTTTTGACAATATGTCGCCCAGAAGGCAGGCACACATTCAGAAAAAAGGATATGACGGCTGGGACCCTTTCTCCGAGCCGAAGGATCCCATCGACATCCGAAAAGACAAAACCAAACGCACCACACAAATGCTGGTCCGGGAGTTTCTCCAGACACACGCTCATGAAAAGTACAGCAATGCTTATGGCAGCGGGGTTCTGGAAATTGCGCTGGGAATCATCAACGATGATGACAAATACCGGGGGATGTTCGAGTTTTCCTGCTGGTACCACGCCCTGCTAGTGAAAGAAGGTCATCGGTCCACATAACTCAACGATTTCGGATCCTATCACCATGGGAAACAGCAGCATTCCGGTTATCCGCCTGTTCCATGTTCACAAAACATACAGTGTTCAGAAGTCGCTGATCGACATCACTCTGGACATCTACCGCAACGAATTCGTGCTTGTGACAGGTCCCAGCGGTGCCGGAAAATCCACACTTCTCAAACTTCTATATCTGGCAGAGCCCGTCACCCAGGGACAGGTCATTGTAGATGGGGTCAATCTGAGCCGGATTTCGAAAGGCCGCATCCCCCATTTACGCCGCAGTTTCGGGATCATTTTTCAGGACTTCAAACTGATACCCACCCGAACCGTGTTCGAAAATGTGGCGCTGGTGCTGGAAGCTCAGGGAGAAATACGCCGCCAGGTCGAAAAAAGAGTCAGCAGCGTACTGCGTACGGTAGAAATGGATCACCGGCAGGGGGCTTATCCCCTGAGCCTTTCCGGAGGCGAGCAGCAGCGGGTAGCCGTTGCCCGCGCCATTGCAGGAAGTCCTCGAATCATTTTGGCCGACGAACCGACCGGCAGTCTCGATCCGGAAGCCGCAGCGGCCATCCTTTCGCTTCTGAAAAGCATTCACCAGAAAGGGGCGACGGTTATATTGGCCACTCACGACCGGGCACTCATTGAAAATGCCGGAGGCAGAAGTATCCATCTCGTTCAGGGTCAACTGTCTCAGGACACAGCGGGCGGACAGATTTCATGATTTCATCCTGGCGGCGTGCGCTTCGGGATATGAGCGACAATCGTTTCCTGAACGGTGTTGCCATCTTGACCGTGGCTCTTTCTGTATTGATCGCCGGTGCATTTTCATTGATCTGGACCAATGTCTCCGATTGGATGCGGGTATCCGAATCCCATATCCGCATCCGGGTTTATCTCAAGGATGGCACTTCGGAAAAGCTGCGACAGGAAACCCAATACCGCATCCAAAGCATGGAAGGGATTCAGAACGTGGTATTCATTTCCCGCACACAGGCCCTCGAAACGCTGCGAACACAGTTGCAGCATCAGGCTTCCCTACTGGACGGCTTGCCGGAAAATCCGCTTCCCGATTCTCTCGACGTGGATATCCAAACCGGCCGGGTGAATCAGGTCGGCGCAATTGCTGAAGAGATCGCCACATTGCCGGTTACCGACAGCGTGGAATACGGGCAGCAGTGGATCGGCCGTTTTACGGGGCTGCTGAATCTTTTTCGTTTTACGGGAGTCATTCTCGGCGGAATTTTCTTTATCGCATCCGGACTGATCATCGCCAACACCGCCCGGCTGGTGTTATATTCCCGCAAAGAAGAAATTGAAATCATGAGACTTGTGGGGGCTACAGACAACTTCATCACGGCACCGTTTTATATTCAAAGTCTGATTCAGAGCGCATGTGGCTGTGCCATCGGCCTTTCAGTCATTTATGCCGCTTACGCTTATATGGATACCCGGCTGGCTGCCGTATTGACTTCCGGATTCTGGCATATCCGGTTTGTTTCCCTTGAGTCGATCGCTGTCATCGTCGGTTGCAGTGTTGGAATCGGATGGATCGGATGTCTTCTTTCCATGAAACAGTTTTTTCGAAGCTGATTTTCATCGTTGTCACCGCCTGCCTGCTGGCGACTGCAGGGGCCGTTCGGCTGCATTCAGCACCCGCGACCCTGACTGGTATCATAACGGCCGACAAGCTTCGGGTTCGTGAACTGCCCGATGTTCAAAGTCCGGTGATTGCTGTTCTGCGGAAGGGAACGCAAGTTTCGATCCATAATCACCTTAATAGCTGGTATGAAATCATGCTCGGAGACCGACGGGGGTTCATCGGCGATCGTTTTGCGGAGGTTCAGAAAACGACTGATGAAGAAGACGCATTCCGGCGCCGATCCTTGAATGATTTTCAGCGGATTCAAAAGCAGATTGACCGCATTTCCCGCCACATCGCCGAACGCCGAACCGAGCTCGAATCTTTTTCCCAGAAAGAAAGCTCGGCCGTTTTCCTTCTCGATGACATCGACCGGTCACTGAATCAATCTCGAAACAAGAGTGAATCTCTGCGGCGGGATATCGCTTCCCTCAAACAGAAAATCGATGAAACCCTTTCGGCCTCCGAAGAGGTTGCCGTTCGCATCAAACAGAGCGAAGAAAATGCCGGAAAGCGCGTAATAGCCATGTATAAACTGGATGGGGCGGGCAAGATGGGATTTCTTATGTCTGCTGAATCCCTTCAAGACTGGGCCGAGCGAAAGTACGCAATGCAGCGGATTTTATCCGCTGATGAGCGCACACTCGTCCGGCTTTCAAACGACCGAAAGAAGCTCGAATCCCTGTACGAAAAACAAAAATCCCAATATGCAGACAAAGAAACCCTCGAAAAAAATTATGCTGCGCAAATTCAATCCATCGAAACGGAAAAGCGGCGTCGGCAGAAATTGCTGAAAGAAATCCGCACCCAGAAAAAAATGGAGATCGATGCCATCGAAGCCTTGAACCAGGCAGCGGAGAAACTGAACGCCACGATTGAAGCGCTGAATCAGGAAGATGCGGACCCATTTTCTCAGACAGCTCACGTCGGAGAGAATTTTATTTCCAGCAAAGGCTTGCTTCCCATGCCTGTGAAGGGTAAAATCGTTACGAAATACGGTCTGAATCGGATCGGTCGATTGAATATGGAAGCATTCAGAAATGGAATCGATATTCAGGCGGATCGGGGGGAGCCGGTTCAGTCGGTCTTTGCCGGCCGGGTTCTTTATTCAGAGTGGTACAAGGGGTTTGGGAACCTGATGATCATCGACCACGGCAATCAATATTATTCGGTGTATGGCCATCTGGAAGAGCGCTTCAAACAGAAAGGCGATAAGGTCGAAACTAGCGAGACCATCGGCACCGTCGGAGATACAGGATCGGTGACAGGAACGGGTCTATATTTTGAAATCAGACATCGGGGGAAACCCATGGATCCAGTGGAGTGGATCAAGACGGGATAAAAGGAGCATTTGAATGACCACCAGACATTATCGTCAAATCAAATTATGGTTGACCGTGGCGGTTGCGGTCGTTTTCTGGACCATTGGCGCCGGATTTTTTCGGGATCTTTCCGCAACCACCGATGAAACCTACAAGGGTCTCAAGCTCTTTTCCGATGTGATCGAATTGATCGAAAAGAATTATGTCGAATCCGTCGATACCAAAAAACTCATCGAAGATGCCATTCAGGGGATGGTTCATGGGCTCGATCCCCATTCATCCCTGCTGTCACCGGAAGATTACAAGGACCTTCAGGTGGATACACAGGGTGAATTTACCGGAATCGGTGTTAGCATCACCACGCGGGAAGGCATGGTGACGGTTGTTTCAGCCATCCAGGGAACACCGGCCTATAAAGCCGGAGTCAAGCCCGGAGATATCATTGTCAAGATCGGCGGGGAGCCGACCAAAAATCTGCGGGATGCTGTCAGCCGGATTCGCGGGCCCAAAGGCACCAAGGTCACCGTGACCTTGGTGCGGGAAGGCACTGCCGAGCCCCTGGAATTCGTACTGGTGCGGGATGTGATTCCCATCGAAAGTGTTCGATCCCTCACCCTGAAACCTGGCTACGGGTATATCTGGATCACCAATTTTCGCGATAACACCACGTCGGATCTGGTTTCCGCCCTCGAAAAGCTTGAATCCGCATCGCCGCCTATCAAGGGGCTCGTGCTGGATCTGAGAAACAATCCGGGCGGGCTGCTGAATCAGGCGATCGAGGTATCCGATCTTTTTCTCGATAAAGGCACCATTTTATCCATCAAGGGGCGTCAGGACAAAAACACCAAAGTCTTCACGGCCCATTCCAATGTCGTCAAACGGAATTATCCGATCGTCGTTCTGATAAATGGCGGCAGTGCCAGTGCATCGGAAATTGTTGCCGGCGCACTGCAGGATCATAAACGGGCGTTGGTGATGGGAACAACATCTTTTGGCAAGGGGTCCGTTCAGAATGTTGAGACGCTTCGGGATGGATACGGATTGAAGCTGACCATTGCCAGATACTACACGCCAAGCGGCCGATCCATCCAGGCCAAGGGGATCGAGCCCGATATCGAAGTGAAACAGGAGCCGCCGCGCAGCAAGGAAAAACCGACCCGTGAATCCCTGGTCATGCCCAAGGAAAAGGATCTGGAAAATCATCTGGAAGCCGAGCCGGGCAAAGGAACCAAAAAATCCAAAGATGCCGCACCGCTGGAAAAGCCTGTTGAGAAAACAGTATCCGAACAACCAGCTCGCGAAGATGACGCCACTACGGATGGAGTGGTGAATCCGGAACGGCTCGAAATGGACACCCAGGTTAAACGGGCTCTGGAAACCCTGATCAGTTATGACATATTCAAGGGGCTCCAGCAGAAATAATGCCCGGCAACACCCGGAAAAAAAAATCGTCAACAGCCAATAAATCCCCCAAAAAACCGCCGGTAAAACATCACCTGAAGCGGGGGGGGATTGCTGTCGCCATTTTAACAGTCCTCGTTCTGGTCGTCGGATTGGTGGTACATTGGGTTGTAAAGGAAAAACACGCGTCTCGGAAACCGGAAACGGCCGTTGTCGCTGCCATTCCGCATCCGACGAAAGTACCGGTTCCTCCAGTGGTTCGAAACATCCCCCCCCCTTTCGAGATATTTCCGCCGACCGAGCCGACGATAACTCCGTCAGTTCCGGAAGAAAAAGTGCATACTGCACTTCCGGAAAAAAAACCCAGGATTGCTATTATCATCGATGATATCGGATATGATCAGCAGATTGCCGAAAAATTCATCAATTTGAATACACCGATCACGCTGTCGATCCTGCCCCACAGCCCCCATCAGCGACAAATTGTCCTGATGGCCCGTAAAAAGGGTCTGGAGATCATGCTCCATCTGCCGATGGAACCTTTGGAATACCCTGGAGTCAATCCTGGGCCAGGGGCGCTGCTAACCCGCATGTCTCCGGATGAACTGATTCGCCAGTTGAACGACGACATCGATTCGGTTCCCTACATCAAAGGCATCAACAATCACATGGGCTCGAAGTTGACGGCGTCATCGGAACAGATGAACCAGATTATTTCCGGCATCAAAAAAAGGGACTTATTCTTCATCGACAGCCGCACCACGCCAGACAGCCGGGTGCGGTCATCCGCGAAGCTTTTCCAGATACCATACGCGGAACGGGATATTTTTCTGGATCATGTTCAGGAGCCCGACGCCATCCGGCGGCAGTTCAGACGCTTGGAACAAAAAGCAATTACCACGGGTCAGGCCGTGGCAATTGGTCATCCGCATGCAGTCACCCTTCAGATTCTGCGGGAGGAACTTCCTGAAATCCTAAAAAAACTGACAATTGTACCAGCATCAACCATGGTTCGGCCGGTGGGATGAGCGAAAGCGATGTGATGAGGTGGCACGGTGCTCTCTAAAATATTAAGCAGCGCTGTTATCGGCGTGGATGCTTTTTTGGTGGAAGTCGAGGTGGATATCGCCTATGGACTGCCCAGCTTCACCATCGTCGGGCTTCCGGAAATATCGGTCAAGGAAAGCAAGGAACGGGTCCGATCCGCCATTCACAATTCCGGATATACGTTTCCGGATGACCGCATCACGGTCAATCTGGCGCCAGCCAGCATCAAAAAAGAAGGAACCGGATTCGATTTGCCCATTGCCGTTGGAATACTTGCCGCGTTCCGGCTGATACCGGCCGAAGCCGTTTCGGGCTGCCTGATTCTCGGAGAGTTGTCTTTAGACGGCCGAATAAAACCGGTAAATGGGTCTCTTCCCATGGCCATAGCCGCCCGGCAGGCTGGTTATCCCACCATTATCGTACCTTTCGAGAATCGCCTGGAGGCTGCCGTGGTTCAGGGAATCACGACGTTTCCCGTATCAAGCCTTTCACAATTGATCGACTTTTTTCGGGGCTATACACCCATCGATCCGGAAGTAACCGATATTTCAAGAATATTCAATCAATCGATGGACTATGAATCGGATTATGCTGAAGTCATGGGGCAGGAACTGGCCAAACGAGCACTTGAAGTGGCGGCTGCCGGCGGGCACAACCTCATCATGATCGGGCC
>CAZBUL010000069.1:12734-14839 GCA_964495045.1 uncultured Desulfobacterales bacterium
TGGAAGACCACAGAGTCACGCTGTCCAGAGCGGCCACCACCATCACCTATCCCTCCAGTTTCATGTTGGTTGCCGCTATGAACCCTTGTCCCTGCGGATATTTATCGGACCCCAAACATGAATGCAGTTGCACATCCCATCAAATTCATAAATACCGATCCAAGATATCCGGCCCCCTTCTGGATCGCATCGACATTCATGTCAACGTGCCGGCCGTTCCGTACAAAGATTTGATGGGAAGCGGCCTTCAGGAACCGTCGGCGTCTATCCAAAACCGGGTGGCTACTGCGCGGGCTATACAGTCTGAACGTTTTTCCCAGCTTTCGATCTATTGCAATGCCCAGATGCCGAGCAGACAGATTCGCAAATACTGCCAGACAGACGAGGCTTCCGGCACCCTTCTGGAGTCGGCCATCGATCGGCTGGGGCTTTCGGCACGGGCTTACAACCGGATTCTCAAGATCGCCCGCACCATTGCCGACCTGGATGCTGCGCCGGACATCCGTGTCGAGCATGTGGCCGAAGCCATTCAGTACCGCAGTCTGGATCGGGGCCACTGACTTGTCTGCCGACATCTCAGCATTTTATCACGCCATTCCCGTTCTCAGCACTTATTCGGAGGTCCATGACATTTATCTTGTCGGCGGTGCGGTTCGCGATATGCTGCTTGGTATCAGTCCCCTCGACTATGATATTGTTGTATCGAAAGATCCACAGGTTTTTGTCGATGCCGTTTCCCAGGATATGGGTGTTTCATTTTTCAAGTTGGGAAAGAATCGACAGGTGGTGTATCGGGGGAAAATCGGCTCATATACTCTCGATATCGTTCCCATGGCCGGAGGTTCGATTGCATCCGATCTGTATTTGCGTGATTTTACAATCAATGCCATGGCCGTTCATCTCGGGCACCAAGTACCGATTGATCCGCTGAATGGGCAAGCCGATCTGGCTGAACGAACAATTCGGATGGTGTCCGAACAGGCGTTTGTCAACGATCCCCTTCGGTTGATTCGGGCCTACCGCTTGGCAGCCACTCTGAATTTTGAGATTGAAACAGAAACGAAAACCGCTATTCAAACCCACAGCCGGCTCATTTCCAAACCGGCTGGCGAGCGCATCCGTGAAGAACTGTTTCGGTTATTGAACACACCATGTGCATCAGGAATTTTAAGGAAAATGAAAGATTCTGGGCTTCTCTTCGAGATTTTCCCTGAAATCAGGAACACCTCGGGATGCACCCAGAATGAACATCACACATTCGATGTGTTGGAACACACGCTTTGGGCCTGCCACCATCTCGAGGCGATTTTAAACGGTGATGGTGCTGACGCGGTTATGTTTCAAGCAGCCATTGCCGCTCCGAAACGGCCAGTATTGAAGCTGGCCATGCTGTTGCATGACATCGGAAAGCCTTCGACCCGAACGATGGATGACAGTGGCTCGGTGCATTTTTACGGGCATGAGAAAGCCGGCGCTCAAATGGCCTCAGACATCGCTTTGCGCTTGAAACTATCCAATTCCGATTCCGAATATCTCCGGGAACTGATTCGAAATCATCTGCGGCCGCTTTTTTTGTACCAAGCGCATCAAACGAGGACGCTGACCCGAAAGGGTATTGTCCGCCTGTTCCGAGCCATGAAAGACGATATGCCCGATCTTCTGGCGATGGTTTTGGCAGATATTCGCGCCAAGACGGATAAGAGCGATGACGCGGATCCAGCTTTCTGCGATTTTGTTGTGAATCTTTTGAAACTGTATGGGGAGGATTATTTGCCCCGCCAAAAACAGGCCCCTCTCATTACCGGTCAAGACTTGATGATCCACTTCGGTCTGCAACCGTCAGCGGAATTCAAGATCATTTTGGAGGCTGTTGAAGAAGGCCGGCTGTCTCATGAGCTGAGCGACCGGGAAATGGCACTGGCCTGGGTTCAAGAATGGCTGGCCGTTCATGAAAAAGGGGCGATGAATTCTGAAAAAGATTGACAATCGGCATGTCCCATAATACATATCTACCCATGGAAGTGCACAGCTCACTGGTGGGGCTCCCGGACTTCAAATCCGGTGTGGGGCGCTAAAACCGTCCCGGGTGGGTTCGATTCCCATGC
>CAZBUL010000070.1:0-14736 GCA_964495045.1 uncultured Desulfobacterales bacterium
CGTAATCCACCCGGGATTTGATTCGGCCCAGTGTCAAATGTCCTTTGAACGGCCGGTCTTCCGGTTTGAATCGGCCGTTTCCCAATGCGGTCAGGCGCACCTCCAGATTTTTCTGAAGTGCCACCAACTGCGGCATATCTCCCGTAATCCCCATCCATAAAATCCGTGCCCGCCGCAGATCCGGAAACACGCCAATGCCGCCGGCGGCCAGAAGCATGGGAATCAATCCTGGTGCACATTCGGCCATGACCGCCGCAATCGGATCGATATCATCGGGTGCGATGTCCCCCAGAAATTTCAACGTCAGGTGAACGTTTTCGGGAGACACCCAGGAAATCCGCAGCCCGTTTTTTTTGAGTTTCTGCTGAACTTCAGAAATCAGCCCGATCAGGGAATCGGGAAGGGTGATGGCGATAAAGGCGCGAATCGGTTCCGTCATGAGTGAATTCCGTCAGACCGGCAGTGTGAACTGGGGTTCTCCGAGTAAAAATTCCCCGCGGGTGATCCATTCCTTCAATGTGGCGGCGATTTCTCTGGCCCGAACTATGCTGGACAGCGGCACCGTCTGAACATCCATGCCATTTAGTTGAATGGTGCCGCTTTTAAGCTCCGCATAGCTGACCTGACCCAGACTGCGCGATATCCCGTTGGGATAATCATGGCCGTAATCGATGATTTGGGTGAAGATGTCCTCATCCGACACCCCGGTAAACATGGCGATTTCTTCGTTCAACACCGGGATCGGAATGCCCAGACCGACCGCAAGCGAACAGCCGTATCCCAGAATACTGACACCCACCAGCCAGCGGGGACTCATTTTTTTCAGATCCCCCATGACCCAGAGGGTGCCGGCCGGTGTCACCGGAACCCCTCTTTCATTGCGCTTGGCAGCCGGTTTGTGCTGGGTACCGTGCCAGGTGACGTAGCCTTCCGCTCCTCCTAGAAAAATGCGGGTTCCCAGTCCGATAGTTTGATAATAAGGGTCGTTGAAAAGGGGGCTGAGCGCGCCCGATGTGCTGTAATTGGCATTGGCGGCACGGGGTTTGAGGGTGCCCATGTAGGTGTAAACCGTTTTTTTCGTGAGATTGACGGCACAGTTGTAGTTTTGGTAACCGTTTCTCGGATTGCAGAGGATGGCATTGGGAAGACTCTGGAGTGTGATTTCCTTTTCGACGAACCGGTTGGGATAACAGTCCGTTCCGTACGCCGTGGCTTTCAGATACACCCGCTTGCCGGCCACAAGGTCTTGAATCACATGCCCGCCTCCATAACTGAACTCACCCGGATACACCTTGTTGAGCGGATCATCCTCGCAGGGTTCGGTGGCGCCGATATAGCAATCCACGGCCGCAATGCCGCCATAAGCCGGAACATTGTTCATCCAGACTTTGGAAGCCTTGATGCCCGGAGACGAATGGCCGAAATTGATGAAGGCGCCGGATGAACACATGGGGGCAAAGGTGCCGGTCGTCACCACATCCACATACCGGGCTGCATCTTCCGCTCCCTTGTCTTTGACGATGTCTGTCATTTCTTCGGCCGTGACCACCACCACCTCGCCAGACCGGATTTTGTCGTTGATTTCTTTGTATGTTTTGTTGATCTTATATTTTTTCATCAATGGGAATCTCCACAGAAAAAGCACACCGAAGATCGGTTTCGGGGTTTCGGTATGGTAACAGCCGGATACAAACGGTAACCTGCCTTACTTGATGGCGGCCTGGGCATCTTTGATCTTGTCGGTGATATTGTTTTTGATCCACCCGGCATCCCACCACTCGATCGGGTTGACAAAGGTGTTGCGGATAAGCACAGCATAATGCAGATGATCTCCGGCTGCCATGCCGGTGCTTCCGGTGTATCCGATGATATCGTTTTTCGGTACCATTTGACCGACGGTTGCATGAAAGCGGCTGAGATGGGAATACATACTGAACAGCCCGAATCCATGATCCAGAACCACCGTGTTGCCGTAGATGCCGATAAATTCGGTCAACACCACCCGGCCGGAGTTGGCGGCCGGCACCGGAGACTGCTGCTGGGAGGCCAGATCCACACCCAAATGATCCTGCCGGTCCACCTCTTTTCCCTGATACATATACACCCGGTGATCCGCAAATCCGGCACGGGGGGCGGAATTGGGCAGCCGGGTAAAGGTGCCTTCCCAGTACATTTTGTTGTCGCTCGAAGTCACGGCCGAAGAAATGGTCTGGTAATTGGATTCCCGAAGATCCGTGTTCACTTTGATAAAACGATCCAGCATGGGATGAGAGCTGTCCGCAGCAACCGTTACATCGAATTCGGGCATTTTCTGGTCGAGGAAAGCATCGGTCAACGGGATCGTATCTTTTCGAAAAACCTTTCGTCTGACATGATGGGCAAGACCGGTTCGGGCGGTGTTGCCAGCCACATCGACGGCTTTGACATAGAATTCGACGCCAGCGTCTTGGGAGTGCGACACGGCAATGAAGGCCAGATGAATCGCCGGATCACTGAAATAACCGGCCTGCCCCGGAAAAAACATGTCTCCCACCATCACGCCGCTGACCGGACAGGATTCTGCAAGCCGATAGATGACAAGCCCTGCGCCTCCCTGATACAGGTTGTGATCCCGGCTGAGAACCACGATTTCCGGCGGCCGTGAATCGATGAGGATATCTTTTTCGATAAAGGCCTTATTGCCATGAAACCAGCTCCGCCAGGAATTATCTCGAACCATGATCCGGAAAACAGCCTTGCCGTCCATGATCCCCAGTTTTTTGACATCCACCGCCACAGGAATCGACTGCGAATGAACCGGCGCACCATTGCTTCCCCCTTTCTGCGGATAGAAATCATCACGCAGTACGGTCTCTTTGCCATTTTGCTCGATGGCAATCCGGATTCTGTGAATACCGCTTTCCGCATCGGAGAAATTCAGCACGAATTCACGGGAAGGATTGAAACTCGAAGGGATTTCTGTGGCGATGACAGGCGGCCGCCCTTCCAGACGGTTCCAGAACAGCCAGCCTGCCGCCGATACGACACAAACGATCGAGAGAACCGACAGGTAAAACAAGAAGTTTCCGAAATTGAATTTACGTTCCACTAAGTTGCAATCCGCCTATTTTACCGTGAAAATACATGAATCACTGAATACACCGAATACACGGAAAAAAGATGTACTGTTCAATTATCATGCTTGGGGGTGAAACCCAGCATGATTTATGAGCGTTTAAAAAAAACGTCAACCAAAAGGGTGAATTTTTCGACTTTTATTATCAAGGCTAATTTTCAATCTTCATTTATTATCAATTAACCCGTTGCTTATCAAGGTTTTGTTTTTTGGCCCAGCTGCTCCGGAATCCGTATCAATCCTTGACTTTTGTTTGTTCGAACTATAAATAAAACATGATGAAATCATTGGAAAGTCAAGATTCATGGGCAGACGATGCCCATGGCATTGATTCCCGATGACCATCTTTCAGGGGCTGTTTCGGCACGGATTTCCGCCCCGGACCGGTAAAAGCCTGATTATGAACTTGTTCGATCATCACCCAAAAATGAAAAAGATCAAAGAAAAGTTATGCACTTCAACACATCATTCAACGAAATCACCATGGGGCCGGGTTCAGAACTCGTTCTGTTCGCCGGCCCGTGTGTCATCGAAGATTACGAAATCACCCTGTCCATTGCCCGTTTCCTGAAACAACTCACCAATGAGCTGAAAATCCCGTTCGTTTTCAAGGCCTCTTATGACAAGGCCAATCGGACATCCCTGCAGTCCTATCGGGGGCCAGGCATGGAAAAAGGCCTCGAAATCCTCTCCTGCATCAAACAGGAATTATCCGTTCCCATTCTGTCGGACGTCCATTCATCATTGGAAGTGGAAGCTGCGGCGCAGGTACTGGATATTCTACAAATCCCCGCCTTTTTGTGCCGACAGACCGATTTGATTCTGACAGCCGCCCGAACCGGCAAACCCGTCAATATCAAGAAAGGGCAGTTTTTGTCTCCGTGGGAAATGATTCCCCTTACAGAAAAAGTCACTTCCACCGGCAACCGGCAGATATTGTTGACGGAACGAGGCACCACCTTCGGATACTCCAATCTTGTCGTCGATTTTCGCAGCATCCGGATCATGCAGGATATCGGCTTTCCGGTCGTATTCGATGCCACCCATAGCGTTCAGTTGCCCGGGGGCGCCGGAACCCATTCCGGCGGTCAGAGAGAATTCGCCCCACTCCTGGCCAAAGCGGCGGTGGCGGCCGGTGCCGACGGCATTTTTCTCGAAGTCCATCCGGACCCGGATCATGCCCGATGCGATGGTCCCAATTCGTTGCCTTTAACGATTCTTCACGATCTGTTATCCCGGCTTTCGGCGATCCGACGCGTCGCAGCCGACATCCCCCCTGAGACATCTTAGCCGACCCATGGAAAATCAACAATTTTCAGACAAGCTCAACAAAATCAAATTGCTGCTGTTGGATGTCGATGGCGTTTTGACGGACGGCAGCATCATCTACGACGATTCGGGCGCACAAATCAAGGTGTTCGATGTCAAAGACGGATTGGGAATCCGCTTGCTGATGCTGGCCGGCATTCAGGTGGGCATCGCCACCGGCCGGCGTTCTCAGGCCCTGATCCATCGCTGCGAAAATCTTGGGATTTCACTGATTATGGATGGACTGTCGTCCAAAGCGGATGTGCTGGAAGCGGTCTTTCGACAAACCGGCATACTACCGGAAGAGACCGCTTATGTCGGCGATGATCTCATGGATCTGCCGCTCATGAAATCGGCCGGTGTCTCTTTTGCCGTTGCAGATGCCCACGAGCTGGTTTGCCGGCAAGCCGATAGGGTGACCTCCCGGCCGGGCGGCAAGGGAGCGGTCCGGGAAATCTGTGAAACTATTTTAATCGCTCAAAACCAGTGGGAAAGCGTGATCCGCCGATTTCTGCAATGACCGTATCGTTGATTTACCGGAAGATGTATCCATGACGATCACCCGAAAAAAGATTACCGTCGTTTTGATTGCTTTCTGCCTGATCACAACGGGTGTGATTGCCGGTATTTTCATCAAGAACCGCTATCTGAGTCAGGATCCGGTCAGGTTGATCAGTACGATTCAGAAAAATGCCTCCCTGTCAATCGGCAACGTCCATCAGGTTTCGACCCGGGACGGCATCAAGGAATGGATTTTGGATGCCAAATCCGCCCATGTTGTTGACGAAACCAAACAATTGATGTTAGAAGACGTGACGGTTGTCTATTTTATCAAAAATGGCCAGGAGGTTCGGCTGACTGGCGACCGGGGAATTCTGAAAACCGAGTCCAAAGATATCGTACTCACTGGCGGGGTGGTGCTGACATATACCGATTACACCTTGAAAACCGAACAGATCAACTATGATCACGGACAGCGCATCCTGTTTACATCGACACCTGTCCACATCACCGGAAAAACGGTCGATCTGACGGCGGACTCCATGAAATACGACATAAATGCCAATGAGACAA
The DNA here is from genome assembly GCA_964495045.1 of uncultured Desulfobacterales bacterium. Classification (GTDB taxonomy): domain Bacteria; phylum Desulfobacterota; class Desulfobacteria; order Desulfobacterales; family Desulfatirhabdiaceae; genus RAAP-1. The sequence goes on from CAZBUL010000070.1 coordinate 5,498, forward strand.
GGTTTCAACAAAACGTCGAGGTAACGATGCGTGAGAGCTTCATATAACTATAACGACAGTCGGTGTTTCCGGTTTCTGATCGTTCTGGCGGTGTTAATCGCAGGGGGCGTGTGGCCATCGATCAATTCGTCGGTGCATGCAGCAGACAAAAAGGATGAAGCAGGCAGTATTCAGATCAAGGCAGACAGTCTGGTGGCTTATAATGAAGCCAGCTATGCCGAATTTTCCGGGAATGTCACGGCCGTTCAGGGAACCACCCGGATTACGGCCGACAAGTTGAGAATTTATTACAGCAAAGTGTCGGACGGCAAAGGTAAAAAAGAAACCGGTGAAGAATCCGTCAAAAAAGTCACCGCGTCCGGAAAAGTCGTGATTCAGTCGGAGAACCGAACGGCTTATACCAGCCAGGCCGAATACACACCGTCAACCAAAGTGGTCATCCTGAACGGGCCAGACTCCAAAGTCGTCAGCGGCAGCAATTTCGTTTCAGGTGAAAAAATTACGTTTTTCATCAATGAAGACCGTGTGTCGGTGGAACGCGGCAAGGAAAAACAGGTCGAAGCGGTTTTTTATTCCGGGGAACTCGACAAAAAACCCTGACGGAGAGTCGTTTTTTCTCTGTCCATCGCCGCTATGCAACAAACGATGACCGCAGCATCCCGATCTGAAGAATGCATGGTTTCTTGATGTTTTTACTTGATGTGATCCGGATCATGGCCGTATTGCTGCTCAAAAATTTGATCAAAAGTTTCGATGGAAAACGGGTTGTCAATTCCGTCAGCATGAATATCTCCGGAAGCCAGGTGGTCGGGTTGCTGGGCCCGAACGGGGCCGGAAAAACCACCACGTTTTATATGGCTGTCGGTATGCTGAAGCCCGACTCCGGACAGATTTTTCTCGATGACGAAGAGATGACGGGTTTTCCCATTCACATCCGGGCCCGAAAAGGAATCGGCTATCTCCCCCAGGAGACATCCATATTTCGAAAACTGACGGTGCGGGAAAACATCATGGCGATTCTCGAACATCAGGCGATTACCCCGTCCGAACGGGAAGCACGGGCAGACAGGCTGCTTGATGAGCTGGGGATCAAACATCTGTCCGATCAGAAAGCCGCGCTGCTCTCGGGCGGAGAAAAACGGCGGCTCGAAATTTCCAGGGCGCTCTCGACCGATCCGTCTTTCATTCTGCTGGACGAACCCTTTGCGGGTATCGATCCGCTGGCGGTTATCGATATCAAGGCCATCATCGTTCATTTGAAAGATCTGGGCATCGGGGTTCTCATTTCCGACCACAATGTCCGGGAAACACTGGGTGTTTGTGATGAAGCCTTCATTCTGAGCGGCGGAGAGATTATCGAATCCGGGTCTCCGCAGCAGATCGCATCCAGTGAGGTCTGTCGTCGCATTTACCTGGGAAATGAATTTACACTCTAACCGATCACCAGAGATCAGATGGCTCTTGAATTACGCCAACAATTGAGATTATCCCAGCAACTGGTCATGACCCCCCAGTTGCAACTGGCAATAAAACTCCTGCAACTCTCCCGGCTCGAACTGCTGGAAACCATTCATCAGGAGCTTCAGGAAAACCCTGCCCTCGAAGAGGCCATGGAGGATACGGTAGCCGATTCATCGGAAGAAGCCCCGGAAATCATCCCCCCGGACATCGGCACCTTGTCCGGAGAGGTGCCGGACAGCAAAACCCTTGAAGATACCGACTGGAGCAGTCTCATCAATGAATACAGCTCATCGGGAAGAGTGACGTCGGAAACCGAAAAGAAAGATGCCCCCAACTACGAATCCTTTATTGCTCAGAAAGAATCGCTCCAGGATCATTTGTTCTGGCAGTTGCTGATGACGTTTCCCGATTTGGAAGTCGAAAAATTGGGCAGTTTGATCATCGGCAATTTGAATGCCGACGGTTATATAGATGTAAGTATCGATGAACTGGCTCAGACAGGCCAAACGTCTCCCGAAAGAGCCTTAGAGGTACTACAGATGATACAGACATTCGATCCGGTCGGCATTTGTTCCCGGGATCTCAAGGAATGTCTGATGATTCAGGCCAAGCAATTGCATCTGGAAGAAACACCGGTCATCGAAATCATTGCCAACCATCTGCATCATCTCGAAAGAAAAAATTACAAGGCTATCTGCAAGGCGCTGAAACTGTCGATTGAAGAGGTCGTTTCGGCCGTAGAAATCATCAAGGGCCTCGAACCCAGACCCGGCCGCGAGTTCAGCTCCGAATCCCCCCAATACATCACGCCGGACATTTATGTTTACAAAGTCGAAGATGAATTTGTGATCGTTCTCAACGATGACGGCATGCCAAAACTCAAGGTGAACACATTTTACAAGGATGCCATTCAGCAGAAAAAAAATGTGTCCGTTCAAACCCGTGAGTATGTTCAGGAAAAAATGCGATCCGCCACCTGGCTGATTCGCAGCATTCATCAGCGCCAGAAAACCATCTATCGGGTCATGGAAAGCATCTTGCGGTATCAGCGGGAATTTTTCGAAAAAGGGATATTACATCTCAAACCCATGGTGCTTCGCGACATCGCTGAAGACATCGGCATGCACGAATCCACCATCAGCCGGGTCACCACCAATAAATACGCCCACACTCCCCAAGGTATTTTTGAATTGAAATTTTTCTTCAACAGCTCTATTAACCGGATGCACGGAGAAGCCATTGCTTCGGCCAGTGTGCTGAACCAGATCAAACAGATCATTGCCGGTGAAAATACGAAAAACCCATACAGCGATCAGCAGCTTTCGGAAATGCTGAAAGCCGCCAATATCCAGGTGGCCAGAAGAACCGTCGCCAAGTATCGGGAAATGTTGAAAGTATTGCCTTCCAGCAGACGCAGGCAATTTTAGCTGCCTTTCGTTAAATATCGAATCAAAAAGGAGATTTTTCATGCAGACATCTGTAACATTTAAAAATATCGATCCGTCCGACAATCTCTCGCAATATGTCGGCCACAAGCTCGACCGATTCGACAAATTTCTCGATAATCCGGCGGAAGCCAATGTCGTGCTTTCCGTCGAAAAATTCAGACATATCGCGGAAATCAATATTGTCGGCGACCGCCTCAATATATATGGCAAGGAAGAAACCGCAGACATGTATTCCGCCATCGATATGGTTCTCGATAAACTCGAAAAGCAAATCAAGAAAAACAAAGATAAGACGCGGGAAAGACGAACCGGCGGCAAGGCCCGTATGAAACCTTCGGGAGATGAGACACTGACGCAGCCCGCTACCGAAGAACGCGGTCAGGTCGTTGTCGAGAACATCGACTACAAACCTATGGATGTTGAAGAAGCCATCATGCAGATGGATCTGACGGAAGATCAGTTTTTCGTATTCACCAATGCCCGATCCGAACGGGTCAATGTGCTGTATCGCCGCAAAGATGGAGACTACGGCCTGATTCAGCCCAGCAACTGATTCAGTTGAAGGCCGGTTGCCAGACAAGAAACATTTCATTCGCATCCGGCCGCTGCCGGAATCTCGATACATGAAAATACTCGAAGCATTACACCGCGATGCCATTCTCACCGATCTGACATCCCGTGATAAAACGGGAATTATCGCAGAGCTGGCAGACCCGGTTGCCCGAATCATCGGCGTGAGTCGTGCCGAGCTGGTCAACGTCATGATGGAGCGTGAGCGCCTCGGAAGCACCGGCATCGGCATGGGCATCGGTATTCCTCATGGAAAACTTAAAGATATCGATACACTGTTCATGGGTTTCGGACTGAGCCGAAAAGGTGTCGATTTCGATTCTCTCGACGGCCGGCCAGCGCATCTGTTTTTCATGTTGATCACTCCGGAAAGTTCCACCGGCCTTCATCTGAAGGCACTGGCTAGACTCGCCAGGATGCTCAAAAACGAAGCGTTCAAAGAGATGCTTTTTCGGGCGAAGACTGCCGATGATATCATTTCCGTTATCCAGGCTGAAGACGAAGATTTCTGATCATTCCATCCGTGAATAAATATCATATCATCATCATCACCGGGTATTCCGGTTCCGGAAAAAGCACCGCCATCGCCGCGCTTGAAGATGCCGGCTATTACTGCGTGGATAACATGCCGGTTGCGCTCCTCCCCAAATTTCTGGAACTTCCGATCGAACCGGACTTCAAGACCGCAGGGCTGGCCTTTGTCATGGATGTGCGGGAAAAGAGTTTTCTCGACAGCTATCCCCCCATCTTCGATGTGTTGCGGTCCCAGGGGTATGACTTCAAAATTCTTTTTCTGGAAGCCGATGATGATGTGCTGATCCGCCGTTACAGCCAGACGCGAAGGCAGCACCCCCTGTCTCGAAATAAAAATCTGACAGACAGTATCCGGATAGAGAAAGAACAGTTGTCTGGCTTGCGGACCGCATCCGACATGATTATCGACACATCCGCTTATAATGTTCATGAACTTAAATCCATGATTCAAAGCATCGCAAAAAAAAGCGGGGTGTTGTCGTCGGTTCATATCACGGTGTTGTCGTTTGGTTTCAAATTCGGAATCCCCAAGGATGCCGATCTCGTCATGGATGTTCGATTTCTCTCCAATCCGTTCTATATTCCCGAATTGAAATCGCTGGATGGAACATCACCACCTGTCAAATATTATGTCATCGACAATGTTGACTGCCAGGAATTCATCAGACGTTACCTCGATCTGCTGACATATCTCATTCCGCTGTACGAAAAAGAGGGAAAGGCCTACCTGACAATGGCGATTGGATGCACCGGCGGCAGGCATCGATCCGTAGCCGTTGCGGAAGCAGTCGGCAAAAATCTGTGCGATCAGTACCCGACAAAACACATCGAAGTTCATCATCGGGACATGGCGCTGACATAAAGAACCATCCATAATCCGCTCGTTCCGGAACTGATTTTTCCGGAACTTTTTATATTGCCCGCCCCGATTCAGCCGTTCCGGAAATTCATCATCGGGGCTTTTACGATTGTTACAGGAGTGCTCATGATTGGAATTGTCATCGTCACCCATTGCGCCCTCGGCGATGCCCTGATTGAAGCAGCAGCGTTCATTCTCGGCAGTCGTCCGGAGCAATTGGAAGCCGTTTCCATCAATATCAACGAAGAAGCTGAAAAACTGCGCGGCAAAGTGGCCGCCGGCATCAAAAAAGTCGATATGAAATCCGGTGTGCTGATCCTTACGGATATGTTTGGCGGCACACCCTCCAATATCAGCTATTCTTTTTTGGAAGAAGGACGTATCGAAGTGCTTTCCGGGGTGAACTTACCGATTCTGATCAAGGCGCTCAACCTTCGGAAAGATACGGAACTCGGCAAACTGGCCGTCAATTTGGAGGCGTCGGGAAAAAAAAGCATTTCACTGGCAAGCGGGATTCTGAAAGGAAACAAGCGTGCAGACCCATCGTAACAGGCAGGTGCCGGAGGCGATCCGCTTCCGGTCTGATGCCTGTGTAGATTCAGACAATTATTGATCATCTACTGAAGGAGGGTTTTTATGAGTATCAAGTTGGGAATAAATGGTTTTGGTCGAATAGGAAGATTGGTTTTCAGGGCTGCGATGAGCCGATCCGATGTGGAAGTCGTCGCCATCAACGATCTCACCGATGCCGCCACCATGGCGCATCTTCTGGAGTATGATTCCGTTCACGGAAAACTGCCCGTCAAGGTTACCGCCAAGGATGGGGGGATCGATGTTGACGGAAAAACCGTTGCCGTTACCAGTATCAAAGATCCCACCAAGCTGGCATGGAAAGACTACGGGGTGGATATTGCCGCCGAATGCACGGGGCTTTTCACCGATAAGGAAAACGCGTCCAAGCACCTGGCAGCCGGTGCCAAAAAAGTCATCATTTCCGCGCCGGCCAAAAATCCCGATATCACCATCGTCATGGGTGTCAACAACAACAGTTATGATCCCAGAAAACACGACATCATCTCGAACGCTTCCTGCACCACCAATTGTCTGGCGCCGGTTGCCAAAGTGCTGCTGGAAAGTTTCGGCATTCGCTGCGGCTTGATGACAACCGTTCATTCCTATACCGGAGACCAGCGGCTGCTGGATTTTCCTCACCGGGATCTGCGGCGGGCACGGGCCGCCGCTTTGTCCATGATTCCCACCACGACCGGTGCGGCCAAGGCTGTCGCGCTGGTGCTTCCGGAATTGTCCGGTAAATTGAATGGGCTGGCCATTCGGGTGCCGACGCCGAATGTTTCCATCGTGGATTTTGTCGCGACCATCGAAAAATCCGGTGTCAGTGTGGCGGATGTCAACAATGCTCTGAAAGAAGCTGCCGAAGGTCCGTTGTCCGGTATCCTGTCCTATTGCGACCTGCCGCTGGTGTCTTCGGATTTCAATGGATCGAAATATTCTTCCATTGTCGATGCGGACTCGACTTTCGTCGTTCAAGACATGGTCAAGGTCATGTCGTGGTACGACAACGAAACCGGATATTCCACGCGAATGGTCGATCTGGCCGCCATGATAGGAGAACAGCTCTGATGAACCCGACATTTCGAAAGCCTCTTATAGCCGGCAACTGGAAAATGTACAAAACCGTGGCGGAGGCCGTTCAGACAGCCAAAGATCTCGTTGAGTGCACGGCCGGAGTCGATGTCGATGTGATGATCGCCCCGCCGTTTACGGCGCTGTTTCCGGTTTCCGAAGTCGTTCGGGGAACATCTGTGGCAGTGGGGGCGCAGAATCTTTACTGGAAAAACGAAGGCGCTTTCACCGGAGAAATTTCGCCGGTTATGCTTACGGATGTTGGCTGTAGGTATGTCATCATTGGCCATTCCGAACGCCGCCAGTTTTTCAGCGATACCGATGAGACGGTGAACGCCAAAATAAGGGCAGCCCTCGATCATCAGTTGATCCCGGTTTTTTGTGTGGGAGAAACCGAATCTCAACGGGAAGCCGGCGAGACGTTTTCTGTTCTTGACAAACAGGTCACAAAGGGTTTAGAAGGCTTTTCGACGGAATTGCTCACAAACGTTCTGGTCATTGCTTATGAACCCGTATGGGCCATTGGCACGGGTAAAACCGCCACCATCGCCCAGATTCAGGAAGTGCATGCTTTTCTGCGGTCACTTACAGAAAAACATTTTGACAATCTGCTTGCCAAATCCGTCAGAATTCTGTATGGTGGCAGCGTTAAACCCGAGAATGTTTCGGAAATCATGAATATGCCCGATGTGGATGGCGCGCTGGTTGGCGGAGCCAGTCTGTCGGCGGAAACTTTTAACCGTATTATCCGGTTTCACCATTAACCCAAGAAAAAATCAAGCTCATGTCTGTTTTACTGATATTTGTTCATATTATTGTGTGTGTTGTGTTGATCATGGTCGTTCTGCTTCAGACCGGCAAGGGCTCCGATATGGGGGCAGCATTCGGCGGAGGCGCCAGCTCAACGCTATTTGGCAGCACCGGAGCTTCAACATTCCTGAGCAAAGCAACAACCGTATCTGCCGTAGTTTTCATGATCACCTCGCTGGCATTGGCCTATATGTCCACCAATCCAACCGGCAGCAAGTCCATCATGACCAGTACACCGGCTCCTGTTTCGGCACCAGCGACATCCGAAACCAAACCGGAACCGGCACAAAGTGCACCTCAAACCGCCGCACCTTCACAACAGCAGCCGGAAGGTGATTCGAAAAATTGATATCCTCAAGGCTGCTTTCATCAGTATAATTTGATGAAATAAGCCTTAGCTTGTGCCGAAGTGGTGGAATTGGTAGACACACTATCTTGAGGGGGTAGCGGACCCAGTCCGTGCGAGTTCAAATCTCGCCTTCGGCACCATCGTTAAATAAAGGTCGTAATCTTTCGGGGTTACGACCTTTCTGTTTTGACAGGTTGCGGATGATTGCGGGGAATCAAGTTGGTTCACGGCATCTTTGTTACTACCGGGGATAAGGTGATACCAATCGAATCTTTTGGGTATGCAAAAAAATGTGCATTAATGTTTGTTAATTATTTACGTTTCAAAGAAGCCGGATTGCTGTTAGAAATCCATGGAATGCATCGACTTATCAAATTGCTGCATATCGATCCCAGTCAGTTCAACCCTGATGCTAAGCCACTGTCTATGCTGAGATCGGAGCCGAATTATTCCATGATTGATAAAAAACCGATTGAGAATCAGTTCCAAGAGACAAGCGATGATGACATTGCAGGGTTTTTCCCGGAAATTCGAATCGGTGCCCGTTTCCACATCATGGTACCTTGCCGACCTTGGTGAAGCGCGGGGGAAGCAGGAACTGTTCACCCGCCAATCGCCACAGCATCTCAACGTTCTCCGGGAGAATGCTCTCATCGAAAGCACCGTATCGTCCAACCGGATCGAAGGGATTGAAATCGATTCATCCCGGATCGCCACCGTGGTGTTCGGTCACCCGATTCTGAGAGACCGTGACGAGGAGGAAGTCCGGGGATACCGGCAGGCTCTGACATGGATTCATGACCAGAGCAAGCGAATTCCCTTATCGGAAGATACCCTCTTGCAGCTCCATCGCTTGACTCGTGGGGATATCTGGGATTCCGGAAACTACAAGGAAAAAGACGGTGACATCATCGAAAAGTTCCCGGATGGTCGCATACGGGTCCGATTCAGGACGGTTTCCGCAACAGATACCCCATCTTGTATGACGGAACTGGTGAAACGCTATCACGATGCCATCGACGAGCACAACATTCATCCCCTGGTGCTGCTGGCGGCCTTCAATCTGGATTTTCTCTGTATCCTACCCGTTTCGGAACGGCAACGGCCGTGTTTCAAGACTCTTTTTGCTTCTGCAATGTTACCACCTGGGATTCGAAGTCGGGCGCTATATCAGCCTGGAAAGACTGGTCGAACAGAACAAAGACCGGTATTACGAAACCCTGGAGCAAAGTTCCCTCAATTGGCACGATGGTAACCATGATCCCTGGCCATACATCAACTATCTGCTTTCCATCATAAAAATGGCCTATCGGGAATTCGAACAACGCATCGACCGACTTCACCTTCCCAAAGGCGGCAAAACCCATCTTGTGCTACATGCCATCGACAGAATGCATGGCCCTTTCAGCATTCCCGAACTTCAAAACAAATGCCCGAATGTCAGTGCGGATATGATCCGCCATGTCCTGAAAAATCTGCGAGGAAAAAATCAGATTGAATGTCTGGGACGGGGTCAGAACGCACGGTGGCAAAAAACCGACCGGTGGCAATTGGGTAATATCGA
>CAZBUL010000071.1:0-14676 GCA_964495045.1 uncultured Desulfobacterales bacterium
CCGGCGGAGACATTTCCCTTGCCGATATGAAAGGCGATGCGTCCCGAAATATCAACTTTACGGGCCGGCAGGATGGCTACAAACCGGGGGTTTCGGCCGATCAGGATGGGGTTGATGACCCGGTCGATGCCCTGAAATTCGATGAGGGGATTGCGGTCGAGCCACGAGAGCATTTCCTGGGTGCCGAATCCGTAACAGGCCAGGGATTTTCCGCGAAACGAGTGCTTGAACCGGTTGGTGACTGCGCCACTCTTGACCAGATCCATCAAGGCATCGGTAAAAATGGCGGTGTGAATGCCGAGATTGCGCTTGCGGGCCAGGTGCGGGCTGAGGGCATCGAACAGCGATCCGATGGAATAGGAGATACAACAGCCGTCTTCGATGACGGAGGCCACATTTTCCGCCACCCGGTTCATGATGTCGTTGACCGGCCAGCGATCGAAATACAGGGGCGGTTCGGAGGACTCAACCAGAAAATGAAAATCCGATACCGGCACGAAAGTGTCGCCAAATGTCTGGGGAATCAGGGGGTTGATTTCGCCGATAAGCAAAGATGCCCGTTCCATAACCTGACGGGAGACGTCTCCGGCAATGCCAAGGCTGCAAAATCCGGCTTCGTTCGGCGGCGTGATCTGAATGAAGGCAGCATCCACCGGCAATTGGCCGGATTCGATGAGCAGGGGGATATCGGAAAACCGGCTGGGAATGAGATCGACCCGGCCGGTGGCAATGGCTTGGCCCGCCACCCATCCGGAAAAAAATGTTTTGAGGCGGTATCGTTGGGATTGCAGGGATTGAAGCGAGATGGCATCCCCGAAACTGACGATCTGAATCAGTTCCAGATCCATGAGGTTGCCGGCTTCAGCGGCCATCAGATGTTTGACCAGGGTGCGGGGTTCTCCCACTCCCGTTCCCAGGAAAATGCTCATGCCCGGCTCGATTTGATCCAGGGCTTTTTTGGGGGAAACCACACGGCTCTGCCAGTCTGTAGTTGTCATAGTTCTAAACTTTCAAAAAAGAAAATAATCACCGCAAAGGCGCAAAGGACGCAAAGGGAAAAATATATACAAAATCTTTGCGTCCTTTGCGTCTTTGCGGTGAAAAATTATTGTGATGTAATATGTATTTATCGGTTGTCGAGCCGGGTGAGACCGGCATCGAGAGCGTATTGAATGGCCTTGGCGTATTCCTGTTCAGTGATTTCCCGCCGCAGCCACCGGATGTTGCCGATATCCCCGCTGGGGCGATACTGCGGCATGACGTTGACGTATGTGTTGACGGAAATTTTGGCGGTGATGAATTTCATGATTTCATTGGTTTCCGCCAATCGGTCCGGCATGACGAGATGGCGGATGAGCAGTCCCCTTTGCGCCAGACCGGTGGCGTCCATCACGAGATCACCGACCTGACGGTGCATTTCCAGAATGGATTTTCTGGCCGCGTCGGGATAATCCGGCGCCCCGCAGGTGACATCCGACGAACGGGGATCCCAAAACTTGAAATCCGGCATGTAGATATCGATGACACCCTCCAGAATCTGAAGGGTTTCCACGGCATCATAAGCGCTGGTGTTGTAGATCAAGGGGAGAATCAGCCCTTTTTCGGCAGCGATCTGCACCGCAGCAAGAATTTGAGGAACGACATGCGATGGTGTAACGAAATTGATGTTGTGGCAGCCTTCCTTTTGGAGGGCCAGCATCATATCCGCCAGCTCCACATCTGAAACCGGATTTCCCTGGCCTTTGTGACTGATATCGAAATTCTGGCAGAAATTGCATTTCAGATTGCAATGGCTGAAAAAAATCGTTCCAGAGCCGTGCCTGCCGACGAGCGGCGCTTCCTCGCCGAAATGGGCATGATATCCGTAAACAACGGCCTGATCGGTGGTGCGGCAGATGCCTTTCTCACCGTTCAGCCGGTTGACGCGGCATTTTCTGGGGCAAAGCTGGCAGTGCTGCAATATTTCGGTGACCTGCTGGATCTTTTTCTGCAGAAGCCCGCTTTTCAATGTGTCGATATAACAGGGTCTGTGGTCGTTCATTGAGATTCATCCGTTGATGCTGTCATGGGTGGAATGATATTTTGACTGGATTGTTTCCTCGATCCAGGGCGAACCAGGTGGCAGCATTCCTTCGAAAATGCGATCTCTTCGGCCGCCCGGTGAGTGATCGTTTCAACGGACCAGGGCATCGGGTGAAATCGTTTCCGTTGGGTTCCAGTGCATGATGTTCTCCTCGAAAATGCGATGGGTTGATTGAATTACCATACATCAATGCAGGATCGATGCAAAGATGATTTTGTAGTTTCAGTTCTGGTAAAAATGGTGAAATCGCTGCTTCTTGACGGATTCGAGGACGGCGCTTATCTTGAACTGAACCCAAAAAAAGGAGCGATTATGATTACTGATAAAAATTCTTTAGCGGATGTCGAATTTCGTATCACATGGAAAAGTGATACGGCCACCCATGTCGATGCGTACGCGGCTCAACGGGTGAATTTCTGGAGAGACTGTTTCCCCAAGGATATTTATGATAAATTATTGCATAAATCGGTTGGCGAACAGGTGAATCATGCCATACAAGCTGGTGAAATCGTTCCGGCATTCAAACCGTCCAACGAACACACCATCCAATTTTCGCAGTTTGACCGCAAGATGGATCCAACCCGCATCATCGAACCCAGAGCCGGACGGTTTTATCCAAAAGGCATGCTGACGGGTATGGCCAATGTCTTTCGGGTCAATGTGGAGCCGTTTCGATGCGTGGATGTGTCTGACGCAACACTTCGTGTCAGCTTCAATCATCCCCTGGCAGCTTTTCCCGTCGATCTTGGCGCCACCATCCTGAACATCAGCGACAAGCCAGTGGATCGGGGTGGAACGTGCTATGATTGGCTCGAAGTGGCTGCCACTGGCCCAGGGATGCAGATTCGGGTCAATGGGAAACCGACGGACTTTTTTTCGGACAATCCCTTCGATCGAGATGACAATCAGCCGGATCCCCGGTTTTATGAAGCTCCCCGGTTCGTGAATCATCTGGACGAGCGGGCCATTTCGGTGATCACCGGTCTGTATGCTGAACAGCTAAAACCCGGCATGCGGGTTCTCGATCTGATGAGCAGTTGGACATCTCACCTGCCCGATATTTCATTTTCGGAAGTGGTCGGCCTCGGCATGAACACCGAAGAACTCCAGGCCAACAACCGCCTGAGCCGTTTCATGGTTCAAGACCTCAACCAAACCAGTATTCTGCCTTTTGAGACGGCTTCTCTGGATGCGGTGATCTGCACGGCATCCGTCGAATATCTGATCAAACCCTTCGAGGTTTTTGCTGAAATCTCCCGCATTCTCAAACCCGGCGGCCGGGTGATCATGACATTTTCCAATCGCTGGTTTCCACCCAAAGCCATTCGGATATGGAAAGAACTCCATGAATTCGAACGGATGGGGCTGGTGCTGGAATATCTGCTGCAAAGCGGTGCTTTTGAAAACCTGCACACGTTTTCGATGCGGGGGCTTCCGCGGCCGGAAACCGACAAGTATTATGGACAGCAGTTGTATTCCGATCCGGTTTATGCGGTGTGGGGAGAAAAGAAAAATTAGCCATGCACGAGCTCTTGATACTTTCACAGCAGGCGGATGCTTATCTGCGCAGGATTCGGGAAGCCGATCTGCCCGATCTGAGGGTGACGGCAACGCGAGATCCGAATGAAGGCGCGGCCTGTGGATCCACCTGCGACATCGTTTTCGGTGAACCTTCTCTGATTTCTGAAATCATCATGCGGCTGCCGAACCTGCGCTGGGTGCAATCCACCTGGGCCGGTGTCGAGCCGCTGCTGGCGCCCGGTTTGCGTCAAGATTATGTGCTGACCAATGCCCGGGGCGTTTTCGGGGAAGACATGGCTGAATATGTCCTGGCCTATCTTCTGGCGTATGAACGCCGGATACTCCAGCGTCATACAGCTCAGTGTGCCGGCCGATGGAACCAAACCCCTTCCGGAACGCTGTGCGGCAAAACGATCGGGCTGATGGGGGTGGGATCGATCGGCGCCGTGGTGGCGCGGATGGCCAGGCATTTCGGGATGCGGGTCAAAGGCTATACCCGATCCAGCGAAGCCTGTCCGGATGTGGATATGTATTATCACGGAAAAGATTGGACGGCGTTTGCCGCAGATATCGATTATCTGGTGAACGTGCTTCCCAACACGGCCGAGACGCGCCGCATCGTGAATGCCGGTTTTCTGGCAGCCCTGCCGCCACGGGCCGTGTTCATCAACGTTGGCCGCGGCAGTGCGGTGGATGAGGCGGCGCTGGCCGAAGCCCTGCAAACCGGCCGCCTTGCCGGTGCCGTTCTGGATGTGTTCGAAGCAGAGCCACTTCCCGCAGAACATATCTTCTGGCGGACACCGAATGTGCTGATCACCTCACACACGGCAGCGCTGAGTGTTCCCGAAGGCATCACACCTATCTTTTTGGATAATTATCGGCGGTTGCTTCGGGGAGAGCCTTTGTGGTATCGCGTGGAATTCGATCGGGGGTACTGATAAAAATGCACTATCCGTGCAAAATGTAAGTTGCAATCCATGCCGTCCGTGCTGTCCGTGAGCATCCGTTCAGCCCATTGCGGACGGGCATAATCTTAACTTTTAAACCCCCCACCCCAACCCTCCCCCGCTGGGGGAGGGAGCATAAGGAAAGCAAGGATTATGCCCTTTCGCAGTATAGCTTATAACAAAATAACTTAACCATTTGAAATAGCTAAAATTCATGTCATAACTCTGTATCATATTGGATGCCTAAAATTCACAAAAAACAGGTTTTACATGAATATTCAGTTCACAAGGGAGCGACAGCCGAAATATCGCGCCCTTGCCTTTCTGGCTGATGATTTCGATGGTTCCTCCCATGGATTGGGCCAGAATCAACGCTCCGGCCAGCCCGAGACCGTGGCCGGTGCGGGTGAGTGCATCACTGGCTTTGATCTGGGTGTATCGGCGAAAAATCATTTCGTGGTGTTCGGCACCGATGCCGGGGCCGTCGTCGGAGACTTCGATCCAGATTTTCCGATGATGGAATGCCACCCGGACATCCACCCGCTCCTTCCGATGATGCAGGGCATTTTTGATCAGATTGCCCGCAATCTGCCGAAATTTGACTTCATCCAGACTCGGTTCGATGTCGGAAACTTCCGGATTCAGGTGAAGGTGAATTTTTTCTCGAGACAGCAACGCCAGAATATCCTCCCGATTGTCGATAGTACCGATCTTTTCAAAAACAGCCGGGCAGATCGACTCCACCGATTCGAGCAGCACATCCTGAACCGTCGGAATCAGCGGAAAACGCGAACAGACAAGACACCCCGCCTCCGACCGGCCCACTTCCAGCAGCCCGTACATCATGGTGCGGGCTTTCTGGGTATTTCTCAGCACCCGTTTGAGGGTCTTTTCCTGCTTGTCTGAAAGCGGCCCGTAAGCTTCCCGTCGTTCCAGAAGCATGCGCACCCCGGTTTCGATGATCGACACCGGATCTTTCAGTTCATGAATCAGGAATTCGATTTCGATATCTCGAAAAAACTTCTCGTCTTTCTTTTTCATATAAAATGGACCGTCATCGTGGTTCCGCCGGAATGCATGCAATCCTCAACGGTGTGGCAGTAACGGCAAAGCCCGATGTCTCCAGGACACATATCTGTGTCTTCAGGAATATGAACACACCGGCTGGATCGCATGCGAATCGAGAAATGATAGCGTTCGGAGAATATCTTCATTCTCAGCAGATCGAAGCCCTTGCCGCCGGCACGGAAATCGTAGGGTTTCCGGGTGGCATACTGAAGGGGCTCGGTTGTGGTGACATGACTTTCAAAAACCAGTTTCTGGTTTTCTGCAGTGATACCGATACCGAAATCCCGGATTTCGAGCTCGGCGCCCGATGTCTGGCGGCGGACACCGATCTCGATCACCCCCAAATCCGGAGTGTTTTCAATGGCGTTGCGCACCACCCCCTCGATCAGCTTATATAACACATCCTTGGGAAGATAAACAGGAGGGGGGGATTCGATATGCCGAACGATGCGGCAACTGCGATGGGAAAAAAGGGGGGCGATATCCCGCAGAACATTTTCCACAAAAACATCCAGCTGAATCTCTTCGGAAACGGATTCCGACGGCCCGAACAATTCTTCGATCCGGGTTCGGATTTTCCGGGACACCCGTCCCGATTCACAGGCTTCATCCGCCAGGGTCTCGAGCATGTCCGAGCAGTTGTCGAGCAACGCCGACAACAGATTGTGGGCCCGGTAATCCCGCTGGCGGAGAATGTCCTGAACCTGATACTGCATATCGAGGATGCGCGTGAGACTGCGCTGCGCCCGCTCCAGAATTCGCCCGATGCCTGCGTCTTCATGGGCGCCGGGCATTTTCTTCTCCAGCAGCCCCAGAGATGCCGACAACACCGAAACCGGCGTTTTCAGCTCATGAGACAGATGATGGATCACCCGATCCTTGGCTCGGCTCAATGTCTGGACTTCCTCGTAGGACAGTCTCAGCTCCGCATTGATCCGGGCGTTTTCGACGGGATAGGCCACCGCACTGGCGATGGCGCTTAAAATCTCGATATCGGTCTGATCGAATTCGCCCTCTTTTTTGTTGACCGCACACAACACCCCGATCATCCGGTCCGGAATCTGGATGGGCACATCCAGCATATTGAGCGTCTGGAACCCGGATTTCAAATCCACCGCCGGGAAATAATATGGGCTTTGCGGGTAGTCGGGCACAATCTGAGGCAGACGGGTCCGATACACATGACCGGCAACGCCTTTATCGACCGGAAAACGAATTTCCATCATGCGTTTTCCCGTGACCGCATCTTCATAGTTGGCCACGGGGAAATAGAATTCCTGATTGGCATCGTCCAGCAAAATGACCGAAGCCCCCTGGACGGCCAGCAATTCCTGGACTTCCTTGATAATGAACTCCAGACGATCCTCGAGCCGGCGATATTGATACAGGGAGTTGGCAATGCGGAAAAGGGTCTGATTGATGCGCCCCAGCCGCTTTTCCTGGGTGACATCCCGCAGGGTGACCACCTGACCGGCCGGTCGGCCCATCTCATCGAAAAAAATGGCGCCATCGACCACCACATCGAGAATCCGGCCGTCTTTGGTCAGACGCTGCGTTTCCAATCCATGAAGGACTTTTTCGCTATAGAGTTTTTCGATGCCGATTCGGGTTTCTTCCCGGGCCGATTTCGGAACGAAGGGAATGATCTTTCCTTCCAGTTCCGCCAGAGACCAGCCGAAAACCTTTTCAAAAGCAGGATTCAGATAGGATACCGTATGGTCCAGGTTGAAAACGAAGACCGGGTCCGGCAGAAATTCCAGAAATGCGTGATAGCGCTGTTCGGCGCTGAGACAGGATACGGATGGCTGGGAAGCGGGTAAATCGTTCACGATGAATCCCTCTGCCGGAAATCGAACGATTGGGTAGGAGCGGGTTTGAAGCCCGCCCCTACGGAACGCATAGAAAGGAAAAGCGATGGGATGATATCACCGCAAATGTTTCGGCCGTTCATCGACCACCCGCAACGCCTTGCCTTCACTGCGGGCGATGAATTTGGGCTCGACGATGTTGACCTCAACCCCGACACCCATCATGCCCTTGATATGACCGGCCACTTTGGACTCGATCTCAAGACGTTTCTCCTTGCCGGCTTCATAGATTTCCTTTTTCCCTTCGACCTGCACCACCAGATGATCGAGATAGCCTTTTTTGCGGACCAATAGACGATACTGGGGTTCGACTTCCGGGATTTCCAGGAGCAAGGCTTCGATCTGGGAGGGGAATACATTGACACCGCTGATGATGAGCATGTCGTCGGTGCGTCCGGAAAGTTTGTCCATCTTGAGCAGCGTTCGACCGCAGGAGCAGGTTTCACGGCGGAACCGTGTGATGTCTTTGGTGCGGTAGCGGAGCATGGGCATGGCCCGGCGCTGAAGGGAGGTGAAGATCAATTCCCCTTTTTCACCGAGAGGAAGTGGTTCGAAGGTAACAGGATCGACAATTTCGGCCAGGAAATGGTCTTCATTGATGTGGAGACCGTCCTGGGCTTCGCAGTCGAAGGCAACACCCGGCCCACTGAGTTCGGTCAATCCATAGGCTTCATTGGCACGAATTCCCATGCGGCGCTCGATTTCATCCCGCATGGCGATCGTCCACGGCTCGGCACCGAAAACACCGATTTTCAGCGGCAAATCCTTGAGACTGACTTTCAATTCTTCGGCTCTTTCGGCGATGGTCAGTGCGTAAGAAGGTGTGCAAAACAGCGCCGTGGTGCCGAAATCCTTCATCAACATGATCTGCCGTTCGGTGAGCCCCGAACTGGTGGGAACGACCGTACATCCCAATTTGGTTGCCGCCTGATGGAAACCGAGGCCACCGGTGAACAGCCCGTGCCCATAAGCATTCTGGGCGATATCATCCGGCCGGACGCCGGCGGACCAGAGACAGCGAACCATACATTCCGTCCACTGATCCAGGTCTTCCGCCGTGTAAGGGCCGGTAATGGGTTTTCCCGTGGTTCCGGAAGATGCGTGCACCCGATTGACTTCTTTCAGAGGAACGGCACAGAGCCCGAAGGGATAATTGTCTCTCAGATCGTTCTTGACCGTAAAGGGAAGCTTGGCAATGTCTTCCAGACTCTGGATATCATCCGGAGATATCTTCAAATCGTCCAGTTTGCGGCGATAAAAAGGGACTTTCGCATACACCCATGCCACAGTCTCTTTCAACTTTTCCAACTGGAATTTCTGAAGATCGGCTACCGGCATGCATTCAAATGTGTCGTTCCAGGGCATATCCTTCCTCCTTAGATAAATTGATAAAAAAATAAACCATTATTTATGATCGTTTTTGCATTGTTGTGTTGAGATTCACGGTTTCATGTTTCACGCCTGGGAGTGAAGCCCGGCGTGATTCATGATTGTTTACTGCCGTGAAGCCGCCTCGAACCCCGCCTCGAAAGCACGGATGTTGATATCGACAAAGGCCGCCTTGGTTTTGGTGCGGATCGCCGTTTTAACATGATCGGCCGTCAGCGGCAGAATGCCGGTCTGGATCAGCGCTCCGAGCAGCACCATATTCACCGACAGCACATTGCCGGCGGTTTTGGCCAGTTCCACGGCATTCATGGAAATCAACCGGGCGGTTTTCTCCCGAATGAGCTGCTGGAGACGATCTATATCCGGATAGACCCCCTTGCCGATGGCCACCGTAAACGGCGGCAGCGGAGACAGGTTGGTAATGACGACGGTTCGGGCATTGCATTTGTTCAGGGCACGCAGGGTCTCGGAAGGTTCGAACCCCAGCAGCACATCGGCTTCACCGTCCGATATGATGGTGCTCTGGGCATTTCCGAACACCAGCGCCGATTCGACCACACCGCCCCGCTGGGCCATGCCGTGAATTTCACTCATACGAAGAGGGATGCCGGCCAGCAGAGCGGCTTCTCCCAGCACACTGGACGCCAGCAGATTGCCCTGCCCGCCGACCGCCACGATAATCAGTCGTGTGATATCTGACATACGATTTTCCTTTGCATATATGTCTATTTTATTATGAGGGGTCATCCCCACCAGTAGCGATCAATATGTTGAACGGTTATGAACGTGCATCCTTTATCTCCCTCTCCCAGCGGGGGAGGGCCGGGGTGGGGGAAAATCGGACAGCATCCCGTCAGGATTTGACCGGCAAAATGGCATTTTCCGGACAGACCTGGGCGCATACCGCACAGCCGTCACACATGACCGGATTGATTTTCACCTTGTCTCCTTCCAGGAAAAAAGCCGGGCAGGCCAGATGATTGAGGCAATCCCGATGATTTCGGCATTTGTCGCTGACATAATACGGCCGGGACTTGGTCTTCTTGAATCCCTTGGCGTAAAGGGTACACATTTCCTGAGCGATGACGACGGAAACCCCTTGGAAGCTGAAAGCTTCACGGAGGGCTTCGATGCTTTTTTTCACCTTGTAGGGCTTGATGACAGAAACATGGGGCACCCCCAGGGCCCGAACAATGGCTTCGATGGAAACCCGGCCGTATCCCTGGAGATTCATCAGGCTCATATCCACACCGGGGTTGGGCTGATGACCGGTCATGGCCGTAATGCCATTGTCCAATATGATAAATGTGTAATTGTGGTTGTTGAAAACGGCATTCACCAGGCCGGGAATGCCGGAATGGAAAAATGTGGAGTCTCCGATAAAAGAAACCACTTTCTTGTCCGTGACTTTGGAGAATCCGCAACTGGTGCCGGCGGAGGATCCCATGCAGATCAGAAAATCGCCCATGGACAGCGGCGGAAGGAATCCCAGTGTATAGCAGCCGATATCGGTCGGATAAATGGTGGCCAGCCCCTCCGCAGCCTTTTTGACCGCATAGAATGTGGCCCGATGCGAACATCCAGCACAGAGATTGGGAGGCCGCTGGGGAATTTCGGGAACATCCGAGATATCCACAACCGGCTGGAGTTCACAGGGAACACCGAAATACCCGGCCACAACCTGGCGAACCAGCCGTGGATTGAATTCATAGAGTCGCGAAAAAAGGTCTTTGCCCTTGCCGTTGATGGGGATCATGATACCGGCTTCCTGGGCGTACGCCTTGACCGCTTCTTCCATATAGGGCTCGCCTTCTTCGGCCACCAACACTTTTTCGCAGGCACCCAAAAAAGATTTGATCATTTTCTGGGGCATGGGATGGGAAAAGCCGACCCGCAGAATGCGGACTTTGTCTTGAATTCCCAAATCCCGCACCGCATCGTTCATATAAGCAAAGCTGACACCATTGCAGATGATTCCCCAGGAACCGTTTCCCGTCACGAAATTATAGGGAGATGTTTCCGTCTGTTCGGCCGCTTTGTCGAGATTGGCGAGCAGCTTGACATGGAGTTTTCGGGAGATCGCCGGCACCGTCACGTAATTGAACGGGTCTTTGGCGAAATCGCCCTTGCAGACCCGCTCCCGAATAGGCCCCAGTGTCACTGGCGCCGTAGAATGATTGATCCGGGTCGTTGTCCGGAAAATCACCGGTTCCTGCAGGGCCTCGGACAGCTCGAAAGCATAAGGAATCATGTTCTTGGCTTCTTCCACCGAAGACGGCTCCAGCACCGGCAGCCCCGAAAGCTTGCCGTAGTACCGGTTGTCCTGCTCGTTCTGGCTCGAGAACATGAACGGGTCGTCGGCCGTCAGAATGATCAGCCCGCCCTTGACCCCGATGTATGCCAGGGTCATCAGGGCATCCGCAGCCACATTCATGCCGACATGCTTCATCACACACATGCTGCGGACGCCTGCGTTGGCCGTTGCCGCTGCCACTTCGAGGGATACTTTTTCATTGGTGCTGTATTCGAAATACAGGCTGGATTCCTGGGATATCTGGAAAAAATTCAGGGAAATTTCCGATGACGGGGTGCCGGGATAGGTGGTGGCTACCGCGACACCGGCCTCGATCGCTCCCCGAGCGATAGCTTCGTTACCCAGCAGTACCATGGTGGCGCCGGGTTGGTCGGTCAGGAGTTTGTGCATAGTTCATCCCTTCAATGAATAATGGAATCTTGTTGTCAGACAGACCGTTCCGAACCACTCACAACCGTAGCATGGCACGGCCGGTGGATATTCCCGGAACGGATAAATTCACGCGCCCTTGAATTCTGGACGTTTTCGGCCGGCGGTGGACAATCCTTCGAGGGCATCGGCCGTTGAAAATATGGCAGATAGTTCACCGAGCTCGATTTCCACCGCATCAGGAATGGATTTTCCCATCTGCCGATCGATGATCTCCGCAGCGATTTTCAAAGCCAGCGGTGCCTTGAACCCGATGGTCTTCCGGGCTTTTGCGCCGGCATCGGCATCCACCCCGTCCGGTATCTTCCCCGCCAGCCAGGCACCGACCCGATCGGCCGTAAACATGTCGGCCAGCGGTTTGAATTTGTCCGGCAGGTTCCGGGCACGGTATTTATCCGGCCGGCCTTCGGAAACAAGCTCCTGAATGGCGGCAGGAACCTCGGCCGGGCCCACCAGTTTATGAAAGACACCCAACGCCTTGGCATCCTGGGCGTTGATGGGAGCCCCCGTAAAAACATAATATTTGGCCAGTTCCGGCCCCACCTGACGGGCGAAACGCAGCATGCCGCCGAGTCCGGGATAAATGCCGATACCGGTTTCAGGAAATGCCAGGGAACCAGCGGATGTGGCCACAATGGCTTGACAGGCCAATGCCAGTTCACTGCCGCCGCCCAAAGAAAGGCCGTCCAGCAAAGCGATGGTCAGTTTGGACGAATTTTCAATTTTCAGCAAGACTTCATGGCCTTTTCGGGTGAATGTCACGATATCCGGCACTTTATCCGCCTTGATCTTGTTGACGAAAAAACGGATATCAGCGCCTGCCACAAAGGCTTTTCCGGCTCCCTGGATGACGATGGCCCGGACGTCTGTCCGGCTTTCGGCTTCCGAAAACCGGCTGTCGAGCTGCGCCACAACCTGCTCGTTCAATGCATTCATAGCTTCAGGGCGGTTCAAGGTGATGGTGGCAATCCCATTTTTGACATCCATATCCACAAAATTGAACGCAAAGGGTTTGCCGATCTCTTTCTGTTTCTGCAATAGCGCAGGCATCTTGAAATCAGGATATTTCTTGCAAATCGCTTCGACCACGGAAAATGTTTTGTCGATGCCGATCTTGTTCGCAATTTCAAAAGGACCGAATGCCCACCGCAAACCGATTTTGGCCCCCCGATCCGTATCCTCCATGGAGGCCACCCCTTCATCCACGAGCGCAGCGGACACACCCAGGCAGACACCGTACATCCGATCCGTCACAGCCTGAATCCGACTTTCATCCACGGCACCTTCCAGATTCCAGTTTTCCTTCTTTTCCATCTGAGCCTTCAGGATATTACAGGGCGCATAAAACGGCCCCAATTCGTTGCCCAGGGTGGTGGCCGCATGAACGGCGATGGGAATACCGGTGACGTTCATGAGCTGAAATGGCCCCATACCGATCTTGAATGCCTGCTTGCAGGCGGCTTCGATGGTAGGGATATCGGCGATACCTTCTTCGAGCATGCGGGCGGCTTCGTTTATAAATGGCACGAAAAAGCGGTTGACGGCAAAGCCCGGCGCATCTTTGACCAGAATGGATGTTTTACCGTGAAGTTTGGCGGCCAAAAGGGATTTTTCGATAGTTGCAGCGCTGGTTCCGGCGTGGGGGATAACTTCAAGCAAGCGGTTCTTGGCGGGGTGGTAGAAATAATGAAGGCCCACAAAGCGGTCTGGCCGCTTGATCTGTTCGGCGAATTCCCGGACATAAAAGCTGGAGGTATTGGTGGCAAGAATCGTCTTCTCCGAACAGACAGCATCCAGTTTCTTGAACAGATCGGTTTTGACAGCCTTATCTTCGAAAACGGCTTCGATGACCAGATCGGCATCCCGGACGGCCTCAAAATCCGTCGTTCCTGTGATGCGGGACATGATTTCCGCAACCTTTTCCGGTTTGAAAACTTTTCGCTCCACCCCTTCCTGAAGCAGTCTCTGAATGGTACTGAGTCCGCGTTGAACGAATTCATCCTTCGTATCGATCATCACCACCGGAATCCCTTCCTGGGCGATTTTCTGGGCAATGCCGCTGCCCATGTTGCCGGCGCCGATGACGCCGATTTTCTGAATTTGTGACATGATGCCTCCATACTGCGGGGGTTTCTATTTTTATCAATAATGTGACTGATGAAAATTCTCTAAACAGAATTCACAAATTAATCACATTGAAGCTACATTACAGCTATCAGGACTTTTGTCAAGAAAATTGTGGGTGATTGGGGGGAACCCAGCTTTGAAAAATCGAAAAACATCGGTGGACGTGGATTCACGCGGTACAAAGAAATCCGCGGCCTGCCGCCATCAACTCGCGTGTGTATGGATGCTGGATATTCCCCTGTCTGAGATCCTGCCGGGTAAGATACTCCACAACTGTTCCTTGATTCATCACGGCCAGAGAATGGCACATATAGGAAATCACGGCCAGATTGTGGCTGACCAGAAGATAGGTGAGACAGCGCGTTTCCTGAATGTCCTTGAGCAGGTTCAGAATTTCGGCCTGAATGGAGACATCCAGCGCCGCGGTGGGTTCATCGAGAAGCAGGAGTGCCGGCTCCAGAATCAGTGCTCTGGCAATGGCGATCCGCTGCCGCTGCCCGCCGGACAACTGGTGGGGATATCGGAACCGGAAACGGCTTCCGAGACCCACCTCGTCCAAAACGGTTTCGACACGGCGGTCGGCATTTCCCAGTTTATGAATGACCACCGGCTCCCGAAGCGTTCGGTCCACGGTATGCAAGGGATGAAGCGATCCATACGGATCCTGAAACACCATCTGAACGTTTCTGTAAAACGACAACGCCCGCTTTGTCTGAAGCGGTTTTCCATCAAGCTGAATCTCACCGGTCCACCCCTGGATACGGCCGGTGATACAATTGAGCACCGTGGATTTTCCAGAGCCAGATTCGCCGATCAAACCAAAGCTCTTGCCTTTTTCGATCTCAAAGGAAATGTTCCGGACAGCATGGATACGCGTGGCACCAGTTCCAAACACCACATCGAGGTCGGTTATTTTAAGCATAGGAATCG
>CAZBUL010000072.1:0-4689 GCA_964495045.1 uncultured Desulfobacterales bacterium
ATCATGTCATGTTTCTGGAATTTGCTGTACAGCAGAGAGGATGAAAAGGCATCGAATTTTCCCTTCCGGGCAATGAGGGCGGTTGATTTCAACCGGTCATGGTAACAGATGGCGCAGCGGTTCGATTCCCGAAACACCGCCCGCTGCAGAAAGCCCTCCAGATCGTACCCTTCCTGGAAAATGACTTTCAATGCGATCGACTCGGCATAAGCGGCCAGGGTCTCCTGACGTTTGAGGCATTCGGTATAGGGATGGATGTTGTGGCGATAAAAAAAACCCATCACCTCGGCGCCTTCCTGCCGCAGTGTCTCGATGGGGTAAATGGCACAGGGTGCGCAGCAGGTATGGAGCAGCAGTTTCATAACCGTTCTCCGAAAATCGCCGTACCGATGCGCACGAGGGTGGCCCCCTCTTCGATAGCCGCCTCGAAATCGCCGGTCATACCCATCGACAATTCGGCCAGATGCTCAGGCGCAATCCCCGATGATACCCAGTCATCCCGAAGTTTCCGAAGCTCTCTGAAAAAAGGCCGCACGCGTTCGGGTTCGTCGAAAAACGGCGGAATAATCATCACCCCTTGAAGCAAGAGATTCGGCAGCGATCCGATATCGGAAACGAGCGAGGCGGCCGATGCCACATCGATTCCCGATTTGGTGGTTTCCTGACCGATATTGACCTGAATCAGAACACGCTGAACCTTGCCGATTTTTCGGGCCTCTCGATCCAGCTCTTCAGCCAGTCTCAGGGAATCGACCGTATGGATGAGATCGAACAGCTTGACCGCATACTTGGCCTTGTTGGTCTGAAGGTGGCCGATGAAATGCCACGAAACGGGATCATCCGCCAACAACCGGCACTTATCCCGCGCTTCCTGAATGTAGTTTTCCCCGAATATCCCGGCACTTGCCGCAATCGCCGCTTTCACGACATCCGCTCCCACCGTCTTGGTCACACACACCAGCCGGACGGAAGCCGGGTCTCTGCCGCACCGCAAGCAGGTATCCACCATCCGCTGCCGAACAGCTTTCAGATTGTCGGCAATATTTTTATCAGTCATTTCTGAACCTTCATGTAAAGCCCTTCCGCTCCCCGTGCGCCGGGCCTGAATTCGACGATGCCCTCCCGAACCAGGCTTTCGATAACTTCACAAACCGGCAGCCCCACCACATTGCTGTAAGACCCGTTGATCCGCTTGATCATGAAAGCGCCCAGCCCCTGAGCCGCATAAGCACCGGCTTTGTCGAAAGGCTCGCCCGTGTGGACATACCATTCGATTTCATTCTCTGTGAGTTCCTTGAAATGGACATCGGTGGAAACCGCTTCTACATAGTCGATATGCCTGGCCGCACAGCAAAGAGAAAACCCGGTCAGCACCCGGTGAACCCGGCCGCTCAATGCTTTCAACATGACACGGGCTTCGGACTTGGCGTTGGGTTTGCCAAGGATGGTATCATCGATCACCACAATGGTGTCGGCCCCCATCACCCAGCTATGGGGATACTGTGCCGATACGACTCCGGCTTTGGCCAGCGCCAGCATGCGAACGAAATTTTCCGGATGGGTCTCTGAGATGCTGGATTCATCGAAACTGCTGGGAATAACGGTGAATTCGACACCCGCCTGTTTCAGCAGATAGCGCCGGCGGGGGGATTGGGATGCCAGTATGAGAAACGGGGTATCGTTCTGGGACATAAATTATTCAGATCATTTTTTTCGTGTTGTTTGTGTATTTCGTGGTTAACAGCTTTTTCACGGTAAAAGCGCTATATGTCCAACTTCTTTTTGAGATTGATAAAATTACTGCGATCGAATCCCAGCGTTTTGAAAAAAGACAGCAGATCGAAAGAGTCCCAGCGAACAGTGGTATAGACATCACTGATGCCCATAAACTTGCAATACTTGAAACCTTCCTCCGCCAGTTTTTCACCGATCCGTTTTCCCATGAACCGGGGATGAACACCCAAGTGGGATATCCACGCACTGCGTTTCATACCGAAGAAACCGGAGAGAATCGAGATAATCAAATACCCCACAATTCGGCCGTCATGTTCCGCCACAAAACTGGCATCTTCATATCTGCCCGTCTGATCTTCGATCAATCTTTTGAAATCACATTCCGACGGAACATTGGTGATGGCTGTGCTGATCCGGTTGATGTCGTCGGCATCTTCCGGCCGTAATCGTCTGATGATACAATCTTCCACTGAAGTTCTCCTCTTGATAAGGAATTGTCAATCAATTCGAACGATTTTTACATGATGACCGACCCAGTCGGGCGGCAGATACACCCGTCCGCTGTTGCCGCTGGATTTGACTTCTTTTTCGAGCATTTCTTCGCCGAAAATTTCAAACTTTACCTTGCTTCTGGAAGATTCAGAAGCGGTTTCTTCACTCTGAGAACTGGTTTCATCCGGCATTGTGAAAACCTATAATAAATTCAGTAGATTGTTACTGTCATATCATCGTGACAACGCCACGCCGCTATTGATAATGGAGAGAGCCTCCGTTCGATGGAAAACCCTATGATTGATTGCGAGTTCATTATTAGGATGGAGAATATCCCCGCCGGATCACCTCGGTTTTCAGAAATTGGAACACCTCGGCACCGGCCAATGAAGGCTTTTCAGCCCCGCTCAATATTTCCTGATAGGATTCCAGGCGGACACGATCAAAACTGCCGATAGCGGTCTTTACCCCGAACAGCTTGTGATGCATCAGATTGTAACAGACAATGGGACCGAAAACCGTTTCCCCATTGTCTTGCTGAGAAACTGCGCCGATGATCCGATGGTGATCGGCCCGGAAGGCTTTCGGCGCCGGCTGATACCCCAGCAGTTCGGCAAAGAGATCGAGGCATTCCTGTACGCCGTCCGCATATCCATTTTCAAGAGATGCAGCGCCATCGGCAGCCATCGTTTCGATGTCATCTGCTGAAAACGAGAGATTGAGCCGAGAAATGCACTCTTTGTGAACCGTCTTGATCGAATCCGCCTTTTTACTGACCACGACATCGCTGTCATTCAAAATTTTAATGGCATTGCGAATATTGACCATTTCCTTGACTGTCGGACTTTTTCGCATGCCGATATCGGCAATGGTTGTTTTATAAAAAGGCAGGTCATTATCCAGCACCAGAACGTTCGAATTCCCGGAATCCGGCGGTGGCAGATACATATCCAGATCCCGTTCTTTCTGATGGTGATATCCAGCCGTTTCCAACAGCACGCGAACCAGGCCTTTATCCACTTTCTGATCGCTTCCGGAAGGCCCGATCGTGGCAAGTATTTTTTCGGTCATCCGATCGATCTGAATCTTTTTCAGAAGTTCCTGTTTGAACCCCATCCGCCGACATCTCCCTTATCCCTTTAGTAACCGTTCCCTCCCCCTCACAGCTGAATATCTCAGGAAGAGAGTAACTATTTGTAAACACAATACTACCTCCCCTCCCGACCTCCTCCCGCTGGCTGACAATCATACACTCTTGACACCACTTTGGTGGTTTTGATCGATTTTTTGCGTTGATCATCGTTCCGGCCCCCCTCCCAGCCTCCCCCCGCTGGGGGGAGGAGCAGAAAACTCCCTCCCCCGCTGGGAGAGCAGAAAACTCCCTCCCCCAGCGGGGGAGGGCCGGGGTGGGGGTCACACACGCCGTCTCAGCCTTCGTAAATGACAGCCAGAATGGTGGCTTTTCCGGTTTTGGCGGCAATCAGATGCGGCGTGGTTGACAAATAATAAACACTGTCTCCCGGTTCGAGTTCGAATGCATCGCCGCCGATCTTTAGAGACGCCACCCCGTCGAGCACATAGATGAATTCTTCCCCATCGTGAACGGACATTTCCGCATCGGGATTTTCTTCCAGTTGAACGATGAGGGCTTCCATGTGACGGCCCTGCACTTCCGGAGCCAGGCTTTTATATATGTAAACGGGTTTTTGATCCCGATAGGATGTCGAGCGGGATATGGTCTTGCGTTCATTTTTCCGCGTCACCGAATACAGTTTGCTGCCGACACCGGAAACGATTCGGCCGAAAGCGCTGTCCAACGCCTTGGACAGCTTGATAAGGGTTCCAAGCTGTGGCTGAAACCGATTGGCCTCGATATCTGAAAGCGCCGGCACGTCGAATCCTGTCATTTTGGACAGCTCCTCGAGAGAAATGCCCTTTTCTTCCCGGATGGTTTTGATTCTGACGCCGATCTCTTCGATGCTGAGCAAAGCCGGCGCAGAGATGTCGCCGGTCAAATCTTCGAAATAGTCCACATTGATATGGGGTTTCTGTTCCGCAATGTCCATGCTGTTCTCCTTAAGATGTTGTCGAATGATCACACTTTCTACTGTACGCCGATGTGACGGGTAATCACCACTCTGTGAACCTGAAAAATATCATATTTTATTACTCTTTACATTCCGGAATCCAAAAAAGTCAATATTATTCACAATCAATTCAATATACAAAACACGGAGAGCAGCGCCCACTCCCTCAAATAGAAATGATGTCAATCGATGATGGTGAAAAAAATAGAAGAAACCATCATTCACGACATGCGTCTAATCCTTACTGGATCTTGATTCCTCTTTCAGAAATTTCTTTCACCAAAGGATGTGTCAACTTAAAGTCTTCCGGCCGAAACGGATAATGACTGAATTTTCCTGGAAATCATTCATTAAGAAACCCTCTGTATAAACTGGC
>CAZBUL010000072.1:4789-6170 GCA_964495045.1 uncultured Desulfobacterales bacterium
AATGACTGAATTTTCCTGGAAATCATTCATTAAGAAACCCTCTGTATAAACTGGCCGGAGAAATATTTGCTTGGTAAAATAAGCGGTTTCAATCGTTCAAAATGTATCAAACCACATCTTCGCCGACAATATGGAGGGTATCACAGATGATATATGATCCCACTCCGAATCAATGGGGATAAGTTCGATATTTTTGGCACCCAGCGATTTCATGTGAGCAACCGTAAATTCCGAAGAGGACAAGGGAACCAGCTCGTCGTTGACGCCATGATACAGGCGCGTGGGAGTTGTCGGAGCAAAATCGTAGGTGCTGTTGGCAAGCATGGCCTGGTGAAAAGGATGTGTGCCTGCGGACACGTCAGCGATGAATTTTTCCTGAAGCAGGTCATGCAGTTCGGCCGGAAGCGATTCGGACATTTCTTCACCATCATGGGTACCGTCATCGATCGTTTCGACCTTTGTATCATAAGGCGGCAGAAAAATATCGCTCAATGCATCGCCAAAACCGTAAATTTTTTTATACGACTGAATGAGGTGGACCACAATCGGCGAAACTCCCTCCGGACTGTGCTGGAGCCAAAATTCCCAGACCGCTGGAATCGCATGCGGACCGGCGATCGATGCGGCGGCGGTCAAACTGAAGGGCTGAGATTGCGGTGACGATTCGATATATCGCTGAAGCGCCAACGCGCCATGCCCTCCCTGAGACATACCGCAGACGAACAATTTGGAATTGAGTTTGACATTCAGCGTCGTTGCCAGCGATTGGACAGCGGTCAGCATATCGGCGGTCGAAGCAGCCACGGAATCGGCGTGCAAATAAGGCCGGACAACTTTCGATCCTTTCCCCTGACCGATGTAATCCGGCATCACAAGCACATAACCATGACCGGCAAAGAGTGAAATGGTCAGAAGCGCTTCATATTCGGGATCTGCCACGGTGAAAGACGGAGTTTCCGAATCTTCGAACACGGTGCCATGCAGATATGCAGCGATGGGATAAACTCCGGTTTCAGGGGACGGCACAGCCACCACACCGGATGCGACAACCATCTGCCCGTCATAATTTTTTGTATAATATTCAATTAGATAAATTTTTACAGCCGTCGATGCATTGATCAACTCATCAATATTGTCTCCCGTCGATGAAAACGCCTCGGTTGTGACCATCGCAATGCCTTGAGCCGAAAACTCCCTTTCAAAATCGCATTTCACGACAGAACCGGCGGTTACAGCCGGATTACCGGTTTCTCCGGATTTGCAGCCTGAAAATATCAGAAGCGGTAATGGGAACAAAAAGATCATCAATGTCATGCAGAATGAATGAATCTGCGGTATCATATTTCGTCCTCGATAAATGGATGTTGCCGTCGATCTCATC
>CAZBUL010000072.1:6270-10319 GCA_964495045.1 uncultured Desulfobacterales bacterium
ATTCTGGCGGATGCCATCCAACATGAACTGTGCCGCGGCATTCCCATCGGTGCGGACATCATCCAATACATCACATCCGTCCTGGGGATGACTTCCCTAAACAGCATTCGGCAAACCCTTCTGGATGAAACCTCATGCGAGGGTGCCACATTGTTCGACTTGATTTTCTTTCCGGATGAAGGCTTTCAGGCGGCTGTCGAAGGTATTCTCGAACGACTCCATTACTCCAGAGCAGATGAAAAAACGATCATCGAACGATTGACCTCCCGGAAACTGGAGACGATTCTCTCATTTCCCGGCCTTGGCGATGTGGCTGTCACGATTCCCCCCGAAGCCGTTCAAGCCGTTGTTTCCCGGCTGAACATCACCCATACCACAGATGCCCGAATCATGGCATCCCTCAACCGATTTTCAGAAGAATCCATCCGAACACAATGCCTGATCCGGCTGAGAAATGCGAAATGGATTCAAAGCGAATCCCATATCCAATTTTTGCAGGAAGTTATTGAAGAACATATTTTGAAATCAGCCGATCCATTGGAATGGCTGGATGCCCTTCTCGAATTTCTCGGTGATGCGCACCCGGAATCCGACATCCATCAAGCACTGCTGTCTGAAAAAGAACGGCGCATTCACCTGTTGGACATGGCAGACAGGCAGGAACTGCTTTTGAGAACGACACCGATGGAGGCCATCATGCTTCAGGGCATTCGGGTCGCATCCATCGACAGAGACAAGATCGTCCGACAAATTCATATATTGGATCGCATCTGTCGATATTGATCTTACGGTTTTTCGCAATATCGTGCTGTCGGTGCCGGAACCGCTCCATCACAGCCATTCACGGGGGGAATCATGCGGATTCGACCCAAAACAAGTGGATATACCGGGCATCCAGGTTGCCTTCTGCAACCGCGCCAAGCTCCCCTTCCAATTCCGAAAAAAGGCGTTCCAATTCCAATCCGCACCGCTGGGTCAACTCGATGGACGACCATCCGGTTTTTTCAGACAGCCAGTGTAAAAATGATATTTTCATGGCTTTTCGGATTTTCTTGGGTTCTGCGGCATCCGCTTTGTCAGCTTTTCCAAAGAGATCGTGGAAAAACGACGCGAATCTGTCCATGGGCATCGGTACATTTTCCGGAAAAAGTCCCAGATGACTTTGAGCCCAACGGGTCAACAGCAGATTCTTATAAGACAGACCTGGCTGGGAAGACAACGCCAGAATAAACCGGTCAATCTCTTCCGTCATGGGTGCCAGCATCTGGTCGAATTGAACGATCTGATCCAGAACGACGCCGGCCGCTGCAATTTCCTCGCTCGACCGGAATTCCCGGTAGAGGACACCGGTTTGATAATTATCGAAGTACAGAGGCTTTTTGACCAGCAAACCGCCCAGAACCCCCACCCATGCTTCCCCCCAGAAGATCAGCGGCAGTTTTTGGGCCTTGAACCAGCTCTCTTTGACCCATGCCTGAGCCTTCCATTTCAAATCGAGGGCGGCCCCATAGCCCACCCGAAAAATGCCGGACAGCATCCGGGAGCGAATAACTGCCGCATTTTTGAGCACATCGCTCGCATTTTCTGTCAAACGTTCCAGCCCGATAGACAGATATCCGGCCGCCTTTTGGACGACTTCTTCGATATCGGATCGGGATGTGATCGTTTTCTGATCGGCCACCACCATCTGGTTCACCAGAGCGGCCAGTTCCGTCTGGATATCCAGCAGCAAGGGATCGTGCTCCAACACTTTCAATGACCGGACGAATGCATTGTCGGATTGCAAGGTTGCCGATGCGTAGGAGGGAACCGGCGCATGGATCGAGTCGGGTTTTTTCGGCATGACGATCCGCTGGGGAACGGCACCCGGCTTCAACGGTTGATATACGCCGATCGCTTCGTCAAATGGAAGAAAGCCCCTTTCCGCCATCCGGACATTTCGAAGCCGCCAGGCTTCTTCCTCGGTTTCAGCTGGCAGGATGGTCTGGATTTCCATCATGACATTCATGTACCGAATCGGATCATCCGCGCTGAGCTTTTCCAGAAGTGCTGTGATAAACGAATAACGATCTTCATCAGCGTCAGCGGATTCATCTTCCCAATCTATCGGTTCATCGGATTCCGGAAGCAGACGAAAGAAAACCTCATTGTCCAATGACATGAATGCATCCGGGAAATCCGATGGGTCTTCATCGGGTTCCCGCATCCGGACCTGGATATTTTTGAACAGATACCATTCGACGAATTCCCTTTCATCATTTTCAAACCATTGCAGAAAACGGTCTGGATCCGCCAGAAATCTCAGATGCAGCCATCGGGTCAACGACCGGTTTTCGAACCGATCGACTTTCCAGACAGCCATATCCAGCATGAATTCCCATTGGGCATTGGATGCCAGAGACAGAATAGGCAGACTGTCTTCGGTCCCGATATCCTGAACCAAAAAATACAGGTCGGTTTCCGGAATGGAATGCACCAGAGCGGCCGGCTGCGGGGCATTCAAAATGACATCCATGGCCTTTTCCGGCGGAAGGGCCAATACGGTTTTCCGCAATTCGCCCAGTTCCGCAATAGCCTGTTGAATGGATACCGGTGTTTTATGATGTACAGGATTTATCATTATTTACCATGAAGATAAATTAACCACGAAATACGCGAAAATATTGCATAATATTCTTTGACGAGGGGATGATCATTGAGAAGAGATACATCATCGTTTACGTGACGCCATCAGCATTTCGATCTCATCGGCTTCGACGGGAATGTTCCTCATTAAATCCACCGGCCCATCGGCTGTTATGACGATGTCGTTTTCGATCCGGATGCCGATGCCTTCCTCCCGGATGTATATTCCCGGCTCGACGGTGAATACCATGCCGGGCTCGAAAAAGCGGTGCCGATTGCCGTAGTCGTGAACATTCAGCCCCAGGTGATGCGAAGTGCCGTGCATGAAATATTTCTTGTAGGCCGGTGCCGTGATGGGCTGATTCTGAATGTCGGCCAATGTCAGCAACCCCAAATCGACCAGTTCTTTTTCCATCAGCAGCCCCACAGCCTGGTGATATTCGATCAGCGCATTGCCGGGAACCAGCATGGCGGCAGCACCTTTCTGCACCCGCAAAACGGCATTATAGACCGCTTTCTGCCGGGAACTGAACCGGCCGTTGACCGGCACCGTCCGGGTCAGATCGGATGTATAACCGGCATATTCGGCTCCGAAATCCATCAGCACCAGCTCTCCGTCGAGACACTGCCGGTCGTTGTTTTCATAATGGAGAACGCAGGCATTGGCTCCCGAAGCGATAATGGACGGGAAGGCCGGTCCCCGCGAGCGGTTCAGCAGATATTCATGAATGATTTCCGCTTCGATTTCAAATTCCCAGACACCGGGCCGGATAAACGACAAAGCCCGCCGAAAGGCTTTTTCGGTAATCCCGCAAGCTTTTTGAATCAGCCTCAGCTCCATCGGTGATTTGACGGCCCGCAAAGCATGCATCACCGGCGCGAGCCGCTCGTAATGATGGAGTGGATATGTGGCCATGCAGTCTTTCAGAAACCGCATTTCCCGCGTTTCCACAAGGACTTCCGCCCGCAGATGTTCGTTGGTGTTGAGATAGATGGTTTTGGATTCGATCACCAGTATCCGGAAAACACTTTCGAACTCCCGCGTCCAATACACAGTTTGGATGCCGGATATCTCGGCTGCCTGTTCACGGGTGAGTTTCCGCCCTTCCCATAAGGCGATCTGCTCGCTGGTTTCCCGGATAAAAAGGATTTCCCGGTGTTTTTCCTCGTAGGCATCCGGACAGATCACAAGCATCGTTTCTTCCTGGTCGATACCGGAAAGATAAAAGATATCCGTGTGCTGAACGAACGGCATCCGGCCGTCCGCGCTGGTCGGCATCACATCATTGGACAGAAATACCGCGATGGCGTCGGGTTTGAGCCGTGACTTCAATTTCTTGCGGTTTTCGACAAACAGGGTCGGATCGATGGGATCGTATCGCACAGGATTCACCATCAAGTTATGCGAGCTGACAGGTGTCGGC
>CAZBUL010000072.1:10419-14413 GCA_964495045.1 uncultured Desulfobacterales bacterium
AAAATGAACACCCCGTCCGTGGACAGCTCCCGGTGCCCGCCGGTCTTGACATTCTGGATTTCAACGCAATTGACGCCCTGCGCATCGGCCTTGATCGCAACCGGGATGGAATCCCACACCATCTCGATCTTGCATTCCGCCTGAATCCGCTGCTGAAGAATCTTGCCGGCCCGCAAGGAATCCCGCCGGTGAACCATAAGCACCTGCTTGGCCAGTTTGGCCAGATACAGCGATTCTTCAGCCGCGCTGTCTCCCCCGCCGATCACCACAACGGTTTTGTTTCGGAAGAAAAACCCGTCGCAGACTGCACAGTAAGACACGCCCTTTCCATAGTATTCGGCTTCGCCGGGAATGTTCAGTTTATGCGCACTGCCGCCGGTGCCGATGATCACGGAATAGGCGCTCAGCACCCTGCCGTCATCCAGATGCACTTTGTGATTGGCGATGCCGGGTTCGATTTCCGTAACTTCCGCGGTGATCATCTCCATCCCATAAGACTCGGCATGCTGCTGAAACTGCATGGAAAGCTCTGGCCCGCTGATCCGCTCGATGGCCGGATAATTCTCGACTTCTCCGGACAGGGTCATCTGACCGCCAGGCGCACCTTTTTCGATCAGGACGGTTTTCAATGCCGCCCGCATGGCGTAGATACCGGCCGAAAAACCGCCCGGACCGCCGCCGACAATAATTAAATCGTACAGTTCATTCGTTGACACGACATTCTCCTTCGGTTGTTCTTTCATCTTCCTTTTCCGATTGCCCCCGGCAGATATGACAACGATCATCTCCACACCGCTGACAGGAAAAACAATCCTTGCAGGGATGCTTTCGAAATCCGGTCGGATCAAAAACCGGCACATATACCTTACCCGGCAATCCGGGATGGCTGACAAACGGCATGGATATAACCTTATTCAGTTTTTTTCTCTTCAGTCTTTTTCTCTTTAGGAGTCAACATCATGGGCAGTTTGGCCTGGGTCAGGGTATAGCCTTCAGGAATCGCAAAAAGGGATTTATCCAGCGTCTTTTTCTCGATTTTCTTCAGGGTGGTGGTGGAGGTGCCCTGCATGATGTTCATGACCATCTGCACCGGAAATCCATCCAGTTGGCTGATCATGCCAGGAATGTTCATCTGCTTCATCATGGGGTTTTCGTCAAATACCCCGGATATCTTTTTGCCGATTTCCTTGACCTCATCATATCCCTTGACGTCTTTAGACAGCCAGTATTCGCTGTTCATCATCATCCCGGTCACCTGATATTTGCGGCAGTCGTAACCGCCGATCTTTTTCTTTTCTTCGGTAGGGGTCACCTGAAAATTGCCCATCATGTTTTTCATCATCTGCTGCTGTGCCTGGCCTTTTTCACCTTTCATTTCCGGAGATTTTCCAATTTCCGCCATATTGATCTGCTGATAGGTTTTGGCCTGCGGATTGAGATGATACATCATCTTGGTGTCGAAATTCATGATGGTGATCTGGCCTTCCCGCTCGGTGCGGAAAGCATTGGGCGAAAGATAGGTTTTGATGATTCGGGATTCGTCCGGACGTCCGGGCATGCCCTTGGTTTCCTGTTCCGATTCCCAGAAAACATCAGCCAGGGCAGCCGATGATGACACAACCAAAAAAACGACACAAAACAGTGACAGCTTCAATAGCAAACCAGGTTTTTTCATGAAAAGCCTCCAACTTTTTGACTTATATTCTATGATACGATTAATTGAATGGAACATCGTCTGTTCAATACTATACCGCCCTTCACATATCAAGGAAAAGTGAAACCGCGAACGGCTGAACCAATGATCGAAACCGAGTTGCACTGGGCTCATGCGTTTCTCCATTATCCGGATAATTACGGTGAAAAGGTCTATACCTGACATGCTCGCTATGATAAGATAATTCAGGGAATTCAAATCAACAGGGAGGTAATACGTGAAAACATTTCAGATCAAAGACTTGATGATACCCTTGACCGAATACGCAACGGTCGATGAGGAAGCCACACTGTTCGAAGCCGTCATGGCCCTCGAACAGGCCCAACTGGCCTTCGACCACAGCCGATATCAGCACCGGGCGATCCTGATTCTCAACAAAGACGGCAAGGTTGTGGGCAAACTCAGCCAGATCGACGTGCTGCGGGCGCTCGAACCCAAATATGCCGAGATGCAGGGCAGCAACGGCCTGGCCCGCTACGGGTTCAGCAGAAAATTCATGAAATCCATGCTGACGCAATATCATCTCTGGGAAAGCCCGCTGAACGACATCTGCCACAAAGCCGGTGAAAAAAAAGTCAAGGATTTCATGTACACCCCGACGGAAGGCGAATATGTGCCAGAAGATGCCATGCTCGACGAAGCGATTCACCAACTGGTTCTGGGGCAGCATCAGTCGCTTCTGGTCACGAAAGGAAATGACATTGTCGGCATTCTCCGGCTGACCGATGTATTCGCCGCTGTTTTCCATGTCATGAAAGAATGCAGTATATGAGCTCACCAGCATTCCCATTTCATCGGTTGATTACCGCCAGACAAAAGATAACCGCCTCCATTTTATATAAAGGTAGCAGATATGAAACAGATTGAAAACCTCATTGCCCGAATCGCCCAACGAATCACCATCAATCTCAGAGAACTGAACTTCGATCTGACCCCTTACATTAAAAATGCCCTTCCTGTCGGACAACTGGCAAAATTCTATGCCTTTTACGGCATCACGCCGCATCATCCACTGAATTTCCATTTCACCCACTCCAATCTGGCTGGCAGCTATTTTCTGGGCAAATGCCGGGTGGATCACTCCGTATTGTATAAAAGCGATATCCGCGGGGATGAACTCAAACGCAAAGACGATGCCTTTTCATTCGGCAGTCACAAAATCCCTGTTTATGAAGACGAATGCATTCATATCCGCGACAGTTTTCTCATCAAGACCCTCGTGCACAATTACTCCCATGATCCGGAAAGCCTCGAAACATTTTTCATCACCGACACGATGTCCATGCATTATGCCAACATCCATGGCTCGCCAACCGAAGGATGTTTTCTCGGCACCTTCAGCACTGTGGATCTCACGACGGCGCATGACTGTGTGATCGGTCGGTTCTCCTACGTTCAGGTCGGCGAAATGTCTCATATTCATGTCGATCCGGGAACAATATGGATCAAAAAAGACAAGGCCTTCAATTTTCTGTACCGCTATCCGCGCCATAAACTGGATGATTATGTCAATTTCAAGCTCGGTGAAGGCCCGCCCCGAGGCATCATCATGGATTTCATTCAGAATCGCAAAGAAGATTTCAAGCGGGTTTTCGATGAGATCCATCTTGAACTTCCGATCACCATACCCGCCGGAGCTTCGGTGGACAGGTTCGCCGTGATCAAGCAGAAAACGCGCATCAGCGAAAACGTTCTGGTCGCCCAGCGTGCCTATATCGAAAACTCCTTTCTGGGAAAAGGCGCCAATGCCCAGGAAAACTGCTACATCATCAACTCCCACCTGGATGGTTTCGATGTGACAGCTCACGGGGCCAAAATCATCGAAGCGCATCTCGGGAAAAAAGTGTTTGTCGGTTTCAACTCTTTTCTGAGGGGAACGCCCGAATCACCCCTCACAATCGGTGAAGGCTGCATCGTGATGCCGCATACCATCATCGATCTGACAGAACCGGTGTCCATACCACACAATCATCTGGTCTGGGGATCGATCAGCAATGCCCAGGATTTGAAAGATCACAGCCTGCCATTGGAAATTTTTGCCGAAATCAAAGACGGCCTGGTGATGGGAGAACTGCTGTTCGAAGGAGACGGAGAGCAGTTTGTGGAAGGATTTCAACACCGCATCGAACACATCCTGGAGGCAAACGGCGCCTATTTCGACGGCAAGCATTACCGGGGACACGCCCAGCAGAATCAGAACATCTCATTCAACACCATTCAACCCTATCCCGATGGGGAGCGGGAGGGGTTGTATCCGACCATTTCGATTCTTCCCTGAGA
>CAZBUL010000073.1:0-14106 GCA_964495045.1 uncultured Desulfobacterales bacterium
AAAATACTGTTTCATCAGAATCCTCGCATAATAGCCCGAACGGGTTCCAATGAATTTCTGATGCCCCACCACCGAAGCAACCACCACTTTCTGTCCGCTGGCACGATCCCAGGCATATCCGACAAACCAATCGAAATGCGTTTCATGGGTTTGGTTATCCATCGAACCGGTTTTGCCGCCAATATCGAGGCGGGACAGAATACTGTCTTTCTGATAATCCTTGAACGCTTTTCGGCCCGTACCGGAATTGACGGTGGCTTCCATTAGATGGGCCATCGTATCTGCGGATTTGGCCGAAATCACCTGTTTCATCGGTTCTGTTCGGTTCTCATATACGGAATAGCCTTTTTCATCGGTGATTCTGTCGATGATCGTGGGCTCGAGCATATTGCCCTGATTTAACACCGCAGCCCCGATCATGGCACCGTGAAGCGGCGATATCAAGGTGGTGCGATTATATCCGCTGGCAATTTCAGCCAGCGGATAAGGCGCATCTTCGATGGATATCTTGCTGGAATCGACGGGCACTTCAAAATCGATGGGCCGATTGAATCCAAAGGCGGCGGCGATTTGCTCCATCCCTGTTTTGCCAAGATGGTGCGCACCAATTTTACCGAAAACCGCGTTCACCGAATGCGCAAAAGAATCCCGCAAGGTAATGTTTTGGGCATACTTGGTATATTTATCGGTCAACTGGGATTTGTAAAGTGTATGCTTGCCGCCTGTGAAAGACAGCGTTGTGCCCTGATTCATCCCGCATTTTTCCACTGCCGCGGCAGCGGTAACAATCTTGAAAATACTGGCTGCCGGGAAAACACTCTCCAGACAGGGGTTGTTTGCCGGATCAACCCGATCGAAACCGACCATGGCCAGAATCCGGCCGGATGAGGGGTCGATGGCGACAATGCCGATATATCGGGCATAAGCCGTGTTCAAATGCTTGATCATAAACTGCTGCAACGACATGTCTATCGTCGTATCCACATGATATGTGCGCCCCTCATACTGGGAAACGAAGCTTTTCTGGGTCAGATTGACAAAAGTACTTCTATTCAGATATCCCTGAACGTCCTTTTTGTCGATCCGCTTGTCCGCTCGGGGCAGGCGGACCGGTTCATTCTTCAGAACCTTCTCCGGCACCCGAAAATAGCTGAATACACGGGATAAATCGATCGAACTCTCGACAATCCAGAACCCGACGACAAGCAAAACCGTCAGCCCTGCGGCGCAACGGTGCATCCGTCGGGTGCGGCGCCGGGATGCGGCAATTCGGTTCAGCCGGGTCTGGTAGTCTCGCCAATCGAGACGAACAACCGTTTCACCCATCGAGAATTTATTGTCCATCACTTACCCGATGATAAAGAATTCACCATGATATCATTTACTTCATGACAACCGTTATGACAGGGCCGTCCCCGGTTTGACGCCGCCATCCACCGTGGCAACCACGCACCGGTTGTCTTCCACCGCCGCCAGAAGCATCCCCTGAGACAAAATGCCCATCAGCTTGGCCGGTTGCAGATTGGCCAGCACAATCACCTGTTTTCCGACAAGACTTTCGGGAGAATATGATCCGGCAATCCCTGCCACAATCGATCGGATTTCGCCGATATCCACGTCGAGCTTGAGAAGTTTTTTGGCCTTGGGAACCGCTTCGGCTTTCAGGATATGGCCAACGCGAAGATCGACTTTTTTGAACTCGTCTATGCTGATTTCGGGTTTGAAAACCGGCCGCTCCGCAGGCAGCGAGACAGCTTCCGCCGATTCGTCCTGATTCTTTTTGACATCGATTCGGGGAAACAGGGTGACAGATTTTGGAATCACCGTGCCGGCAGCCAATCCGCCCCACTGGGACAGCAAAGACAGGTGATAAAATGGCCGGTGTGGGTCTAGGCCGAGATGCCGCTGCATGGAAGCCGCCGTATCCGGCATAAACGGGAATATCAGGCCGGAAATAATGCGAAGTCCTTCAAGAAGATTGTACATGACCGTCTGAAGCTGTTTGACCGTGGATTTGGACTTGGCGAGCACCCAGGGTGTCGTGACATCGATGTACTTGTTCATCTGGCTGATGAATTCCCACACCGCCATGAGCGCTTTGTGAAAAACGAATCCGGACATGCCGGTTTCGAAGTCGCGGATGGCGGCTGCGGCATCCGACCGGAGCCCCTGTGTCAGCAACGGATCACCCTGGGGGTCCGGCGCCGGAACGACTCCTTTGAAATATTTATGGGACATGGCGATCACCCGGGAAAAGAGATTGCCCAGATCATTGGCCAGATCGGCATTGATTCTTCCCACCAGCGCCGATTCACTGAACCCGGAATCCAGCCCGAAAACCATTTCCCGCATAAGAAAATACCGGAACGCATCCAGTCCGTAAATATTTTTCAATGCCAATGGTTCGACAACGTTGCCCAGACTCTTGGACATCTTGCTTTGTTCCACATTCCAGTATCCATGAACATTCAGGTGCTGGTATATCGGAATGCCTGCGGCCTTGAGCATGATCGGCCAGTAGATGCCGTGAGGTTTCAAAATATCCTTGGCCACGATATGCTGCACCTCGGGCCAGAATTTTCGGAACAGATCCCCCTCCGGATATCCCAGGGCCGAAACGTAGTTCAGCAGTGCATCGAACCAGACATAAGTGACATAGTTATCGTCGAAGGGCAGCGGGATTCCCCATTCCAGCCGGCTCTTGGGCCGTGAAATACAGAGATCTTCCAGCGGTTCTTTCAAAAACGAAAGCACTTCGTTGCGGTACCGCTCTGGCCGGATAAAATCAGGATGGGTTTCGATATGCTCGATCAACCAGTCTTGATATTTGCTCATCCGGAAAAAATAATTGGATTCTTTGATGATTTCCGGCGGGGTTTCATGATCCGGACATTTTCCGTCCACCAGTTCCCGCTCAACGTAAAAGCGTTCACAGCCGAAGCAGTACAGGCCTTCATATTCGCTGTAATAGATGTCTCCGGCATCGTAAATCTGCTGCAGTACCTGTTTGACGACGGCGATATGCGCCGGATCGGTAGTGCGAATGAATGCGGTATGGTCGATGTTGAGCTGCGGCCACAACTCCCGGAAAAGCTGACTGATCGTGTCGGCATAGTCCCGCGGGCTCTGGTTTTCTTTTTTGGCGGCCCGCACGATTTTATCTCCATGTTCGTCGGTTCCGGTCAGAAAGAAAACGTCTCGATCCAGCATCCGGTTGAAGCGGGCGGCGACATCCGCAACGATTGTCGTATAGGCATGCCCCAGATGAGGCCGGGCATTCACATAATAGATGGGCGTGGTAATGTAGAAAGGTTTAGACATCTGCGCGTTCCTCTGGGTGTTCCGTCACGAGTTCCTCCAGTCCGACTTCAAGTTCGGTGCCATCTTCCAACCGGACGGCAATTCGGTGACAGATAGGGTTGTGCCGGACGACTTTCGCCATCCCTTTTTGCGTCGAAACAGTCCTGCCGATTTTCGGCAGTTCGGAACGCAGTGCACGGTAAGTATCATATTCATACGTCAGACAACACATCAATCTGCCGCAGAGACCGGATATTTTGGTGGGATTCAACGAAAGGCACTGTTCCTTGGCCATACGGATGGAAACCGGACCGAATTTGTCGAGAAATGTCGAGCAGCATATTTCCCGGCCGCAGCGGCCGATCCCCCCGCACAACTTGGCCTGATTGCGGATACCGACCTGCCGCATTTCAATCCGGACGCCGAGTTCTTTCACCAGCATCTTAACGAGCTGTCTGAAATCGACACGGCTTTCCGACGTGAAAAAAAAAGTAAGCTTGCTGCCGTCAAATGCGTTTTCAACCGCAAAAAGATTCATTTCCAGGCCCAATTTCTTGATACAGGAATGGCAAAAAGCCATCGCATCTTTTTCAATTTGCTGATTTTTTTCGGCCTGCAGCAAATCTTCTTCCGTGGCCATCCGAAATACTTTTTTGAACACCTGACCATCGGGCGGATTCTCGATCACCGTCGGCGGAACAGCCACAACTCCCAGACAAAGCCCTTGTTTGGTCTCGACAATGACAGCATCTGCCTGCCGCAGCACGAAAACACCGGGATCAAAATCATACACTTTGCCCGCCGGCTTGAATCGAATACCCACTTTCTTACCCATGATATCATCTCTTTGTAACGCTGTTATAAAGCCGCCGCCGGATCAATAGCAACAGATGATCCATAGATAACCGGACATTCGTCCTCGCCTCGACATGGGCTCTTGCCGTCTGAAGGGCATCGACACAATCCATCACATCGGCCGGTCTGAAGCGCCCGGCCGCCTCACGAACCCGATCGAGCCGATCCAGATTCATGACTTTCGCTGGATCACGGGTTACGATCAGCACATCCCTGAACCAACAAAACATGATATCAAATAAATCGGAAAGTGCGTCACGATTTTTGGAAAGTTTCTCGGACAGGGCCAATACGACATGAAGCGGACTGTTCTGCAGATGGCTCAGTGCCGCTATCACCCAGTCTCTTCGGGCAATCCACGCAGGGTCCTTCAGGGTCAACGCCCTGGAAAAACTGCCACCGGCAAGTGACGCCATCGCCATGGCTTCATTCGCCCCAACCCCCTGATGGTGGATCAACGCATCGGATAACACTGTCCGGGAAATCGGCGTAAACCGGATATGCTGACATCTGGAAATGATTGTTGGCAGCAAATCGGCGGCCTGACCGGCGATCAGAACTATCAGTGTCTGTTCCGGCGGTTCCTCGAGCATCTTCAGCAACGCATTGCCAGCGGAAGGATTCATTGCGCGGGCATCGACGAGAACGGCAACCCGCATGCGCCCTTCGAAAGGTTTCATCGACAGGGTATTGCACAGTTCACGGATCTGAGCGATTTTTATGACACCGCCATCCGGATGGATCACCGTGATATCCGGATGCACGCCTTTTAAAATTTTTCCACACGGG
The DNA here is from genome assembly GCA_964495045.1 of uncultured Desulfobacterales bacterium. Classification (GTDB taxonomy): domain Bacteria; phylum Desulfobacterota; class Desulfobacteria; order Desulfobacterales; family Desulfatirhabdiaceae; genus RAAP-1. The sequence goes on from CAZBUL010000073.1 coordinate 4,945, forward strand.
CCGCACTGTCCACAGGGAATATCATCGATTTCACCGGCAGGCACCGTATCCGCATATAGCTGATTCCGCACCGGATAGTGTGCACAGTTGACGGCCATGGCCAGCCGGACAGCGGTGGTTTGTCTGCCGACTCCATCCGGCCCTGTAAACAGGAGGGCATGGGGTATGTGGCCGCTTTTCAGCATCTGAATCACAGAGCCAAGGGCAGGGCCCTGTCCGACAATATCTGAAAAACCAGATACTTCCCTAATAATTCACCCGTTCTTTCAATTCTTTTCCGGATTTGAAAAACGGCAGTTTTTTTGGCTTGATCACCACTTTTTCGCCGGTCTTGGGATTTCTGCCCGTATAACTTTTATATTCTTTGACGTAAAAACTGCACAGCCCCCGAATTTCAACACGGTTTCCGGCAGCCAGGGTTTCCGTCATATTGTCGAAAAACACCTCCACGACTTTGGCCGCATCCGCTTTTGAAATGTCCGTACGGGATTTCAATGCAGAGATCAATTCCAGTTTATTCATCTCCCCTCCTTGAGTTCTCTGTCCATCAGATGATATCCTATTAGATTTATAAAACATATTGAGATGACAAGTCAAGCGGTTATCAGAATATCATCCTGAATCACCTCGATTTCATCCTCGCGGACATCCACGGCGGCATACTGTCCCAAAGCCTCGATGAGAACCACCACCCGCCCCTGCCCCCGATATCGGTCGAATATTCCCGTCACACCGGTAAACGGACCGGTGACAACCATCACCCGATCGCCTGAACGAAATTCCGTTCCCGTAATGATTGGCTGGTTGCTTTCCACCATGATTTTCAGCGATGCGATGGATTCCTCGGCAATCGGCACGGGGCCTTGGCGATTGCCCACCATTTTGACCACACCGATGGTCTTGACAACCTCAAGATGCGCCCGGGGATCAAGACTCGTATGGACAAAAAGATAGCCGGAAAACAGCGGCACCTGTATCATTTTTTTTCGGTCCACCCGTTTGCTGCGAACCGTGATCTTCGGTAAAAAAGCCTCGATTTTCTTTCTTATCAGCCCATCCAGCACCACATGCTCAAACCGGCTTCGGGTGTGAAGGGCATACCATTTTTTGGAAAATCCGGAGGCTGTCATGCATCACATCTCTGCGGGATGAAGCTGCTTATGAACTGCCTGCATGATCATGTGCACCACAATCATGTGCATGTCCTCGATTTTTTGCATATCATCCACGGGGGCCACCCAGGCGATATCCACCCGTTCGGCCAGCTTGCCACCCGAAAACCCGGAAAGGCCGATGGTGGCTCCCTGATGGGCGCCCGCATATTCAATGGCCCGCAGCACGTTGGGGGAATTGCCGCTTCCCGATATGCCGATCACGAGATCACCCGGCTGAAAAAAATTCTTCAACTGTTCAACAAATACCGCCTCGTAAGACACATCGTTGGCAAGGGCCAGCAAGGTGGGCAGATTGTCGTTGAGACAGATCATCTTGAATTTTCTGCTCAAATCCATACAACAGCCCTTGTTGATATCACAGGTGAAATGAGATGCGGTCGCCCCGCTTCCGCCATTGCCCATCACAAAAATCCGGTGATCCCCGTGATAGGCATCCAGTATTTTCTCGACGATCCGCTCGAAACCATGGGTATCGAATGTCTCGATCAACGCACTCAATCCGGAAAGATAACCGGTTGCAAATTCACTGATATTCATCATTGTATCCAATTTCTGGCGGTTTTTGATTACAAGCCCGAATCAGACCATTCTTTCAATGCCAGGTGATACGATTCGATCGTTCCGATATCTCTCAAATATTCGGCAACTGGATATCCATACATTCTGCCGGTAAGCCGCGGCAAAATATGGTGGCCGATATCCAGCACCGAGTCCGGCTCGGAAGGCCGGTCGGGAAAATATTCGAAAATCTCCTGCGATGTGATATACATGCCCGCATTGGCCAGATCGCTGCGGGGGTTTTCGGGTTTTTCGGTAAATGCTACAATCCGTTGTTCCGCATCCAGTTCGGCAATACCGCAGGCGGACGGGTTCGGGGCATGAAACAAGCCCATGGTCAGCACACCGCCTTTCTTCCGACAGTCCTGATGAAACATCGAAAACCGGCTTACATCGATATCCGTCAGATTATCGGCATAAATGATCATGAAATCCGACTCGTTGTCAACAAAATCCCGGCGGTTCAGAAGAGTTCCGGCACTGCCGAGAAGCTGCGGTTCATGGCTGAGAACGATATGGATGTCTGAGCGGTGTGTATATGATCGAACAAAATCTTCCACCTGTTCAGCATGATGATGGGTATTGATCAATACATCCCGGATGTGGTGCCGCCGGAGATGATCGAGCCACATCTCGAGCAATGGCTTTCCATGAATGGGGATGAGACATTTGGGCATGGAATCCGTGTAGGGCTTGAGCCGCGTTCCTTTGCCAGCGGCCAGTAAAAACGCTTTCATCGCCAATCCTTCACACGGCCTGCCGGATGACCTGCAAATGTTTCATGTGTTTTTCGGCATACTCCAGGATATCCGTCCGGTTGTTCTGATGCAAGAGATAATCCCAGTAATCCCGGATACTGTCTTCGACCCGATGAACCGGTTTCCATCCGAGGGCCTGCAGTTTCCGGGTATCCGAAAAAATGTGCCGGGTGTCTCCATACCGGTAATAGCCGGCCATCAGGGGTTCGCATTCCCGGCCGACGATGTGCTGCATGGTATCGTAAAAATCCACAACCGTCCACGCCTCGCTGCCGCCGACATTGAACACCTGATAATCAGCCCGGCTGTTTTCCAGAACCAGCAGATTGGCCGCCACCACATCCTGGATATTGACAAAGTCCCGAATTTGCCGGCCGTCTTCGAAAATGGTGGGCCGCTTGCCCAACATCAGGCTGAGGGAAAATATCCGCATCGCGCCGGAATAGGCATTGTAAAAGGACTGGCGAGGCCCCTGAACAATGGAATAGCGCATGACCGTCGATGGAATGTTGTAACGGGATCCCAGGTGGATCGCGATCTGCTCCTGGGAATTTTTGGAAATCGCATACGGATTGCATGGATGAATAACAGACTCATCCGACGGCATCCATGCCAGGGGGGAATGGCATTCCGTACAGAGGTGATCCCATTTTCCGCGAGACAACTGGGCATCGAGGCGAATACTGGGAAACACGTCCTGTTGACACAAATCACACCGGTACCTGCCCTCCCCCATCACCGCCTGGCTGGCGGCCACAACCACTTTCCGGGTGCGGGCCGCCATCCCGGTTTCCACCAGAATCTCATAAATCAATGCGGTCGATACGGCATTGATCCGGAAAAATGTCGAAAAATCCGTTAAATAATCCTGATACGCCGCGAAATGATAAACGGCATCCATATCCTTCAGGGCAGCAGACAAAACGTCTCTGTCGCACACATCACCCTGAATGAATTCCGCTTCGGGATGAAGGTACGCCGGCTTTCCCGTGGGATGAACCGTCCGCTGAAGATTGTCGAGGATCCGCACCCGATGACCTCCGGCAATCAGGGCATCCGCCGTATGCGATCCGATAAATCCGGCCCCGCCGGTAATGAGAATATTCATACCGATCCCTCAACTGTTTGTATCTGTTGACCGAGAAAATACTGTTAACCACGAAATATACGAACAACACGAAAAATACAGGCACCCGCGCCGCTTATTTGCTGGAATACGACCGGTCATCGAATATCACCTTGCTGCCGCTCTCTTCGATCATGAACGGCAGTTCCCGATAGGTTTTCATGGCTTCGAATACCTGGTTCTGATTTTCCCTGGGAACAATCAGCAGCAAAAAGCCGCCGCCACCGGCGCCGGCCACCTTGCCGGCCAGCGCACCGGCCGACAATGCCGTTTCATACATGGCCTGAATGGCCGGGGTGGAAATGCCTTCAGCCATGTTCTGCTTCAATTCCCAATTTTTGGCCAACAGCCGTCCGCAGGCATGGATATCGGCTGTTTCCATGGCCTCGGTAAAGGGATCCACAAGCCCGGCCATTTCATCCATGGTACGCTGTTTATCTGACAGAACGTAATTGGCTTTCTGCTGAGATAAAATGGCATCCGCGCTCCGGGTGATGCCCGTATAATACAGCAGCAGTGACGATGCGAATTTACGCTTATCCGCATTGGTCATCGCCACCGGAATTTTCTCCGTCGTATCATCGGCATGGAAAATGAATTTGTTTACACTTCCGTAAGCTGCGGCATACTGATCCTGCCGTCCGATGGGTTTTCCCAGAATATCGATTTCGATCTGACATGCCTGGCTGGCCAACTGTTCGGCGGTGACCAGCACATTCCGATGGGCGTACAAGGCATGAAGCAGCGCAACGGTAATGGAACTGGAGCTTCCCAGGCCCGATCCGGTGGACGGAATGTCGGCCAGCGTCGTGATCTCGATGCCGTGAGTGACACCGGTAAGCTTCATGGCTTCGCGGACCAGATCGTGCCGGATATCCGAAACGTTTTCAACACATTCCTTCTTGGAATAATTGATGTAAATCAGATCGTCGAAGCGCTCTTTCACAATGGCATAAACGAATTTGTCGATTGCCGTACACACCACTTTTCCGGATTGTTGGCGATAATAATCCCGGATATCTGAACCACCTCCGACAAAACTGATCCGAAGGGGGGTTTTAACGATGACCATGCGCCTACTCCACTGAATGCATATTGGCAGCCAGATCCTCACAGCGTCTGGAATCACTTCGCCGCCGATTTTTCATCAACCGCCATTTCTCTGATGACTGGCTGCCGATAGTTTTTTTTATTTCACTGCGACCGAATGACCTGATACGGTGCTTCGAACATCGAATTGCGGCCGCCGAGGTCATCGATCGTCCAGGCACTGCCGCCGAATCCGCCAAGCCCGGAGAGATTGATGAGAAAAACATATTTTCGGTCATCCACCTCATCGATATAGCGGAAATCCACAGACCAGCACTGAGACTGGTATCTCATGCCGACACCCGACTGGATCCGGGTGTTGTTCAGGATGTTTTGCTCATAATCGGTATAGGCCCGAATCCGATCGGTCAAGGTCAGCAGGAAATTGGTATAGACAGACTCAACATCTTTTTCTTCAAAACGGTATTCGACAAAAACCCGATCTCCCCGCAAATCCGAAATCTGGGTGCCGATATTCCGGGATTTAAAGGAACTTGTGTCATGGGACCATTCGGCATCCGCCTGAAGAGCAACATATCGGTACGGCTCCAATTGGATTTCACCGTAAAAAGGAACCCACGACCTCGAATCGACCTGTTCTTTATGCCGAAAATCATACCCTTGTTCAAGAAGAAATCGCAGGAATTCCCGGTAAGAGTATGGTGTCAAAGCCTTTTTGGCATCCTTTTCAGGATCGTCTTCCGTAGCTTTGAGTTTGGAGATGAACGTATTGGTCAGTGAAAACGTCACGAGATTCCGATCCTGAATCCGGTCCAGGCGATCGAAATAAGGATAGTCTTCCTGACTGTATTCGGGAATGTATCGATAACCGATTTTGGGCATGATGGTATGTTTGATGCGATCAACGGTGTCCCCGTTGACCTGAAACACATTGAACAGTTCACTGGCCAAATTCATATCGACATCGTACATGCTCCGGTTCTGGGATGTTCCGGATTGGCGCGGTCCATCATCATTGTTCTCGGAATACCATGCCGTTTCCCGGAAGCCAAAGGACGGCTCGAATGTAAAATACTGCTGATACCGCCACGGATAAGAAATGCGCGGATACACATCGGCCCGTTGACCCCGCGTGCCGTTCTGTCGATAAAAATTGGCCACCTCCGTATCGAAACCGGCAAACAACGGCGTTTGAAACAGATATTTTTTCGAGCCGAAAAACTGGGCGACCGGCAGCCGCTGCACACTGTCATCCGGGCTGCCCGTCTGGCGGGCAATGACATTGTCGTACCAGCGGGTTTCAACATTCATGGAATAGCCCGACCAGTATTTGTTGACAAGAAGGCGGTTGGTTCGGACCGGATCGTTGTAATCGTCGAGATCCCGTCCAAAATGTTTGAAAAAATTCATATTGGTGTCACTGTAACCCATATACATGCTCTGGAATTCCCGAAGATAGTCTTGGTCGCTGACGACATCGAGATCGAGCTTGGCCGTGAAACCGGAACCAAATGCCTGGTTGTGTTTCATCCGGAACCAGTATCGGTCGAGATTGGTGCGCAGGACATTGTCATCGGTATATCCCCATGAACCGCTGCCGTCATCGGTCTGGCGGTCGCGCAAATAGTCGGCCATGGCGATTCCCTTGCTCTTGTCATCCAGCACATACCGATATTCAATGCCTTCCTTGACACCGCGGTTGGCCAGATATCCCAGGGAAATCGTGGCATCGGACTGGTCGTTGATGGCCCAGTAAAAGGGCTGGCTGTACTGAAAACCATTTCGCTCGGAATAGCCGATTTCAGGAATCAGCAATCCGGACTGACGCTGGGTTTTTGCCGGAAAGATCAGATAGGGGGAATACAGCACCGGCACCTTTTTGGCCCACAAGGCGGCATGATGCACCGTTCCATAGCCTTCTATCGTAACCGATACGTTTTTACCTGTAATCTTCCAGTCCGGCACATCACCGTCACAGGATGACACACTGGCCGTCTCGGCGGAGTATGTTTTGTCTGCCATTTTTTCGAGTTTGTCTCCGCGGATATAAAAATGATTTTCTTTGATAAAAATCGTGCCTTCGTATAATGTTCCGGTTTCAGTAGCCAGATTCATTTCGAGGCCGGAGCCGGTCAAAACGTCCTCACCGGCCGTCATTATCACATGCCCTCTGGCATGGGCGATCATGGTGTGGTGATCGAACCGGACAAAATCCGCCGACAATTGCCGCACGCCCTTGCGGATCAACACATTGCCGTTGGCGATATACTGATCGGCCTGATGATCATGAGAAATTTCATCCGCCGTAATGTGCCAGGGAACGTCCGGAGAGTCCGGATCCTGGGAAAAATCCGGCAGCGCCAGGGCGGCACCGGGGCGTACAAGGCAAAACAATAATGCCATATAAAGAATAAAAGGATTCAAACGCACGGATGGGTCCGACGATATGCCGATGAGACATGAGAAATGGTCTGGGGCGGCACGGTTCCCATGCCTTTCGAAAGAAAGGTCCATGGCAGCGATAAGAAATGGGAATCATGGATACACATACTCTTTATAAAATCGAAGTTGCGCCGAAATGTCAAGATATTGTTCAGAAAATCCCTTGTTTTAAATTTTCTCGATTTGGTATAAGAACAACTTCATGAATATCCTGTTGACCAATGACGATGGTATTTACGCGCCCGGCATCTGGGCCCTGTATCGCCGATTTGCAGCCACTCATACCGTCACCGTGGTGGCACCGGATCGGGAACGCAGCGCAGTCGGACATGGCATCACCCTCCATGAACCGCTTCGGGCTTCCCGGGTGCGTATTCACGGCGAAGGCAAGGGATATGCTGTCAACGGCACACCGGCAGACTGCATCAAGCTGAGCGTTTTCGAAATCCTCAAAACCCCGCCGGACATTGTGGTTTCCGGCATCAACCCCGGCGCCAATGTCGGCATCAACACCCTGTATTCGGGAACCGTTGCCGCAGCCCGCGAAGCTGCGCTGTTGGGATTGAAATCCGTGTCGGCTTCCATCAACAGCCATCAACCGCTTCATTGGGATGACGCGGCCGCATTTGTGGCACGCCTTTCTCTGCTGATTCTGGAAAAGGGGCTTCCGGCCGGCGTGTTTTTGAATGTCAATATTCCCGATACACCCATTCATTCCGTCCGCGGCATTGCCATCAGCAGCCAGGGAGTATCCGCTTCCCGGGAAGGATTCGAAAAACGCGTGGACCCCAGAAATCGGGTCTATTACTGGCAGGAACTGGAGTCTCCCGCCCACTTCCAGGGAAACGATGTGGACGGCAGCGTCCTCAGCCGGGAAGCGATATCCATCACCCCCATGCGATGCGACATGACGGATTACGAAGCCATGAACCATCTCAAGTCATGGCGTATCGATCTTCCGGCGGACGATGCTCCGGAGGCTTCACCGGAAATATGAACTCGAAAAAATTCGAAATGTGGACAGCTTTGTAAAAAGTCCGCAACCAGGGATCATTGCATGCCAAAGAAACAATTTGTCAATACGCTCAAACCCGGAGACACCATCGATGACGTTTTTGTGCTGTCTGAAAAAAATATGGCACAGAAAAAAGACGGAAACAATTATTTGAATCTCGTTTTCATCGATAAAACCGGCTCGCTTAAAGCCGTTCAATGGGACAATGTTGAAAATACGGCCGAGCAGATCACGGTGGGAGATTATGTGCAGGTCAAGGGGAGTGTTGCCGAATATCGGGGAACGCTGCAATTGGTCGTTCGAACCGCCGTCCGATCCGATGCGGAACAGGTGGATGCTTCCGATTTTCTGCCGGTCACGACCCGAAACATCGACGCCATGTTCGACAAACTGAAGCAGATCACCGATACGATTAATCCCCCCTGTCTTCTTGAGCTGTTCAGGCTGTTCTGGGAGGATGCCGATCTGGTGCAGCAGTTCAAAAAAGCACCGGCAGCAAAAAAAATGCATCATGCCTATATCGGGGGCTTGCTGGAGCACACCCTTTCCATGGCGATTCTGGTGGACAAAATCGCCGGGCATTATACGGGAGTCGATCGGGACCTGCTGCTGGCAGGAGCTATCCTCCATGACATCGGAAAAATCCGGGAATTCGAATTCAGCTCCCGTATCGACTATACCAGCGAAGGCAGGCTGCTCAGCCATATCGTCATCGGTACCCAGATGATCGAAGAGAAGATGAGACAGATCCCAGATTTCCCCGAAGAACAGGCCGTCCTGTTGAAGCATCTTGTCATCAGCCATCACGGGCTTCGGGAATTCGGCTCTCCGGAACCGCCCAAAACCATTGAAGCCGTTCTCCTGAACCACATCGATGAAATCGATTCCAAAGTCAAGGGCATTCGGGAATTCATGGCTTCCGAAAATTCCACGACGGCCTGGACATCCTACCATCAACTGTTGCAACGGCATTTTTATATCGGGGAAAAAGGATAATGTTTGGATTTCAGGCATGATGTTCATCACACTTGAAGGCAT
>CAZBUL010000074.1:0-2315 GCA_964495045.1 uncultured Desulfobacterales bacterium
CCACCCGTTTTCGATGCCAGTTCCCGTGCGCGGGCCAACAACTGCAGGGTGACCCGATTCTGAAAATAATTCCGGTAATCCCCAAACACCCAGATGCCCGAAGCGGATTCATTCATCATCGGTTTCATCGTCATTCCAGTCGTGGTCATGTGTTTTAAGGTCTTTGGCCATCACCCCGCTCAACGTGTCTCCGAACTGATCGAACAATGCCTCCACACTTTTTTTCGGCGTGCCTTTCAACACGATATTTTTTTTCCGGGCAATCGGCGAGTAAACATCCAGAATGCGGGTGGGTGAGGCTTGGATGCCGACTGTTGCGGATTCCACACCGAGGTTTTCGAGATTCCAGTAAACGATATCCCCGTCATCGAAGGCCCGTTGAAGCCCGGACATGGGAACGTAACGCGGCGGATAACCGGTCGTGGCAACGGTAACGAGGCCGGGCAAATCCATTTCCAGAGTTTCCAGGAAATCGTCGGATTCGCGCTGTACGCGTACCCGCCGACCGGTGAAAGATATCTGTTCCACATAGGCAACGGAGGGGATATCCAGCTCTTCGGCCAGTTGGGGACCGACCTGGGCGGTTTCGCTGTCTGTGGTATAGCAGCCACAGAGAATCAAATCGAAATCCGGACATGCATTGATGATAGCGCGCCCCAGCGTATAAGAAGTGATCAAAGTGTCTGCACCGGCCATCCGCGAATCGGTCAGCAGAATCCCCCGATCCGCACCCATGGCCAGCGATTCACGAAGGACTTCTTCGGCCATGGCCGGTCCCATGGAAATGGTGGTGATATGGGCATCCATCTGTCGCTTGATTTGAAGCGCGGCCTCGAGTGCATGCTTACACGCGGGATTCATCATACCTTCGGCCAGTTGACGTTTCAAGGTGCCGGTTTTGGCATCCCACGGCAATTCGGACACCATGGGAACCTGTTTGATACAGACAATCAATTTCAGCATGGCGTTATCCATCATGCGGGCCGGGATAGGAGCGCGCGGGCGATGACCATCCGCTGCACTTCGCTGGTTCCCTCATAGATTTCCGTGACTTTGGCATCCCGAAAATAGCGTTCCACATCGTATTCTTTGCTGTAACCGTATCCGCCGTGAATCTGCACAGCCAGATTCGTAACCCGCATGGCCAGCGCACTGCAATAAAGCTTGGCCTTGGCGGCCTCGGCGCTGAAAGGACCACCGGCATCCTTGAGGGCGCAGGCACGATAGAGAAGCAGACGACCGGCATCGATTTCCGTTGACATATCCGCCAGATAATTCTGAATGGTCTGAAACGAAGAAATGGACCGGCCGAACTGCTGGCGTTCTTTGGAATATTTGAGGGCTGCATCAAAAGCCGCCTGCGCGATCCCCAACGCCTGGGCGGCAATGCCGATCCGTCCGGTATCCAGAGCCGCCAGACCAATCCGGATCCCCTCCCCCGGCCGGCCCAGAAGATGGGATACCGGCACCCGGCAGTCTTCAAAAAAAAGCGATGACACCGGATTGGCCCGCATGCCGCACAGGTCTTCGATTTCACCCACCGAGTAACCTGGAGTTTCTTTTTCCACCATGAACACACTGGCACCGGATTTGGCATTTTCCGGATCGGTCATCGCGAAAATCAATGCCAGACCGCAAATTCCGCCGTTTGTCACAAATATTTTCGTGCCATTGATGATGTATGTATCACCGTCCTGGACAGCATGGGTTTCAACACCCCCGGCATCGGAACCGGCGTTGGCCTCGGAAAGGCAGAAAGCCCCGATCCGATCGCCACGAGCCAAAGACGGCAGAAATCGATTTTTCTGCTCCGCCGTGCCAAAACGAACAATGGGATAGGCCCCCACACTGTTATGAACAGTCACACACAGCCCGATGGCCGCACTGACCCGAGACAGCTCTTCGACCGTGATCGCATAGCTGATGGTGTCCAACTCTGCACCGCCATACTCACGGGGAATCTGAAGCCCGAAAAAATCGAGCGGACGCATCTTGTCGATCACTTCCCAGGGAAAGCGGCTTTCCCTGTCGAGGTCAAAGACAATGGGCCCCAGCTCGGTTTCGGCAAACTCCCGCACCACCTTACGGACGGTTTTGTGTTTCATGCACGGGTTAAAATCCATAACATTTCGGCATCTTCAGTATTTATATGACAGGACGGAAATCAGCGGCTCAAACGCTTACTGCATCAACGATTCTTCCGTTGATTACTCTGTCGAACATCAAAAATCAAGAACAACCTTGGCGGCAAACAGGCCTTCTTCAAGCCCGCTGTCAAATATCTTGATCGGATCGTATGATTCGGATAAATTGAG
>CAZBUL010000074.1:2415-14074 GCA_964495045.1 uncultured Desulfobacterales bacterium
CCGGATGGGCACATTTTCTCAAATGTTTTCATCATATCCCCGGTAATCCGGTTTCCCTCCGCTGCCTGCATGGCTGTATAACGAACCAGACAGTGATAAAAGGGAAGCAGTTCCGGCATGGTTTCCTGAATGGATTGAATATGTGATTCGACCGTTTGGACATCCCCCCGCACCACGGGCCCCGTGAGCGCTTGATGGACGCCCACCCGGTCGATATTGGCCAGGGTGCCGTCGATGAGGGGTTTGAGGACGGAAAAGGATTCATCCGACGGCACCCCCGCCTGCTGAATGAGCCGAAGCGCCACGCCCATAAGCGTCACGAGAAAATTCGATGCCACAACGGCGGATGCATGATACAGCGGTTTGCCGGCAGTGATGATCTGCAAGGGGGAGGCTTCGAGGTCCCGGGCCATCCGATCGGCCGCCAAAACGGCCGATGCGTCTCCCTCGATGGCGATCCGGATTCCCCGGAATGGATTGTCGGTAAATTCAATAGAGGCAAAACTCTGGAGAGGATGCATCGAGCCGATTGATGCGCCGCAGGGAACAGCCGAATTTAAAATAGTCGAAGCATGCGCACCGGAACAGTGCAGAACGACTGTATCTGCAGAAAACCCGTTCTGCCGGGCGATTGATTCACAAACGGTTTCAATGACTCCGTCCGGGGTGGTCAGGAACACCACATCGGCTCGGGCAGTGATTTCCCACGGACGATCCGTAGCCTCCGAAATACCGCAACGCCCGGCCAACCTTTGGGCGGAAGTAAGATGAAGGCTGGCAACCCCGACAACGGAATAGCCCCGGCCGGTGAGAAAAGCTGCCAACGCTGTACCCACCCGGCCGCATCCGACGATGGCAATCGTTGGTTTCATGTTCCTTCCATCAGTAGCAATGATCCTTGTCGGGAAAACAGCCGGATTGAACATCTTTGGCATACGCATCAACCCCGGCCCTGGCCAGTTCCAGAAGTTGGGCATATTGTTTGACGAATTTGGGAACATGCCGGTCGGTCAGACCGAGCAGATCGTGAATGACCAGAATTTGACCATCGCAGGACGGCCCGGCCCCGATACCAATCGTCGGAATTTTGAGTTTTTGGGTGATGATTTCCGCAACGTGGGCGGGAATCCCTTCGAGCACCACGGAAAAAGCCCCGGCCGCCTCGACTTCCAGCGCATCGGCCAGCAGACGGTCTTCATCCCGCTGAACCCGATATCCACCCATCTGGTGTACCGACTGGGGTGTCAGACCGATATGGGCCTGAACAGAAATCCCTGCCCGCGTGATGGCCTGGATGACCCCGCTGACCGACGCCCCGCCTTCGAGTTTGACAGCCGAAGCCCCGGCTTCCTTGATGAACCGGCCGGCATTGGCCACGGCGGTTTCCAGACTGGTCTGATACGACATGAACGGCATATCGCCGACCACCAGAGCACGGGATACCGCCCGTGACACGATTTTGGTGTGATAAATCATCTCATCCATCGTCACCGGCAGGGTGCTGCTATGTCCTTGAACCACCATGCCAAGAGAGTCGCCCACCAGAATCATATCCACACCCGATGCATCCACCAGCCGGGCCATGGGGTAATCGTAAGCGGTCAGGGCGACAATTTTCTCGCCTTTTTCCTTCATTTTGTACAGGGTTGGAATGGTAACCGGAGAAGTCATATCAGCGGCTCTCCTTTCTTTAAATCATGAATTTTATCGGGATTGTTTATATTTGAGGGCCGCCTGGATGAAGTTCCGGAACAGCGGATGGGGTTCCATGGGCCGGGATTTGAATTCCGGATGAAACTGGCATCCCAGAAACCAGGGATGGTCTTTCAGCTCGACGATCTCGACCAGCTCCCCGTTGGGAGACAGGCCGCTGATGACCAGTCCTTTTTCCTCAAGACGCTCTTTATAGGCATTGTTGAATTCATACCGATGCCGATGGCGCTCGGATATTTCCGTAATGCCGTAAGCCTTTTCCGCCAGGGTTCCCGGCGCAATACGGCACCGATAGGCACCCAGCCGCATCGATGCCCCTTTGTCGGAACCGGCATCCCGTATTTGAACGGCCTGTTTCTGTTCATCATACCACTCGAGCATCAAATAGATCACCGGATGGTCGGTGAATTCATTGAATTCCGAGCTGTGAGCATCGGCAATGCCGGCAACATTCCGGGCAAATTCGATCACCGCGATCTGCATCCCCAGACAAATACCGAAATAGGGGATCCGGTTTTCCCGGGCATATCGAACCGCACAAATCTTGCCTTCCACCCCGCGCGGCCCAAACCCTCCCGGCACCAGAATGCCATCGGCCGAGGAAAGTACGGCCTCGCAGGAGGCGGCATCGAGGGTTTCAGAATCGATAAACATGAGATGAACCTGGCTGTCGTTGGGGATACCGCCATGATGCAGCGCTTCGTTCAGGCTTTTGTAGGATTCGGTCAAATCCACATATTTCCCGACGATGGCGATGGTCACTTCATGTTTGGGCTCCTTGATTTTGCGGATCAACGCCTCCCAGTTTTCGAGGCGGGGCGCCCGGGTCCAGATATTGAGAAGCTCCACGATCTTGTCGTCGAGCCCTTCTCTGTGAAAATTGAGCGGAACTTCGTAGATGCAGTCCACATCTTTGGCCGTAATAACCGCATCCACGCCCACGTTACAGAACAGGGCGATCTTGGACTTGATATCACGGGATAAATTCCGGTCGGCCCGACAGAGCAGGATATCGGCATGAATACCGATACTGCGAAGCTCTTTGACGCTGTGCTGGGTGGGTTTGGTTTTCACCTCTCCGGCCGTGGCAATATAGGGAACCAGCGTCAGGTGAATGTAGAGCACGTTTTCTTTGCCCACATCCGCCTTGAACTGACGGATCGCCTCCAGAAAAGGCAGGCTTTCGATGTCGCCGATGGTGCCGCCGATTTCTACAATAACGATATCGACATCATCCGTGCCCATCCGGATGCTGGCCTTGATCTCGTCGGTGATATGGGGAATGACCTGAACGGTTCCGCCCAGATAATCCCCCCGGCGTTCTTTGGTGATGACGGAATGATATATTTTTCCGGTGGTGAAATTGCTATTCCTGCCCACTTTGGCGTGGGTGAAACGTTCGTAATGCCCCAGGTCGAGATCGGTCTCCGCCCCGTCATCGGTGACGAAGACCTCTCCATGCTGAAAGGGATTCATGGTTCCCGGATCGACATTGATATAGGGATCGAGCTTTTTGATGGTGACCCGCAGCCCCCTGCTTTCCAGCAGCGCGCCGATGGCAGCCGACGCCAGACCTTTTCCCAGGGATGATAAAACGCCACCGGTTACAAAAATATATTTTGGGTTTGAAGGCATAAAATCCTCAGGCTGGAATCAAAATGTTTCATCGGAGAATTTGGCGCTGTCTCCCAGTTCCTCTTCGATGCGCATCAGTTGATTGTATTTGGCGATCCGGTCACTGCGGGACATGGAACCGGTCTTGATCTGGCCGCCGTTTGCCCCGACCGCCAGATCGGCAATGAAGGAATCCTCCGTCTCTCCGGAACGGTGGGAGATGACGGTAGAATAGCCGGCCTGTTTGGCCATATCGATGGCATCGAAGGTTTCGGAAACCGTACCGATCTGGTTGAGCTTGATCAGAATGGAATTGGCGATATCCATTTCGATCCCCTTCATCAGGATTTCCGGGTTGGTCACAAAAATATCGTCTCCAACAATTTGAATATCCGACAGCCGGTCGGTCATCAATTTCCATCCATCCCAATCCTGTTCGGCCAGGCCGTCTTCTATGGAAAATATTGGATAACGCTCGATCAAGTCATCATAATAATCGATCATCGCCTCGGATGAGAGAATGCGCTTTTCCGATTTCAGTTCATATCCCTTATTGGGGATGTAGAGTTCGCTGGCCGCCACATCGAGAGCGATGCCGACATTGTTTCCCGGCTCGTATCCAGCCTTTTCGATCGCATTCATGATGCATTTGATAGCGGCTTCATTCGTTGACAGATCCGGTGCGAATCCGCCCTCATCACCCACCGCGGTGCTCAATTTGGCGTCTTTCAGGATCGACTTCAGGCAGTGAAAAATTTCGGCCCCCATCTGGACGGCATGGGAAAAAGATTCGGCACCGAACGGTATGATCATGAATTCCTGGATGTCGAGGCTGTTGGCCGCATGGGCCCCGCCGTTGATGATATTCATCATGGGAACCGGCAGTACCCGTGCGTTGATGCCGCCCAGATACCGGTAGAGGGGAAGATTGTAGGCTTGGGCCGCCGCCCGGGCCGCCGCCATGGACACACCCAGAATGGCGTTGGCGCCAAGCTTGGACTTGTTGGGGGTTCCATCGAGATCGATCATGAGCGTGTCGATCAGCCGCTGATTGGCTGCATCTTTACCCGCCAGCGCGGGGGCGATCTCGTTCAGGACGTTGTTCACTGCCGTAATCACCCCTTTGCCGCCATAGCGTTTATCACCGTTGTCCCGCAGTTCGAGGGCTTCCCGGCTTCCTGTGGAAGCACCCGAAGGCACCGCCGCCCGCCCCATGGCACCACAAGCAAGAAACACATCCACTTCTACAGTTGGATTGCCTCGGGAATCCAGGATTTCTCTGGCCTTGATTTCGACGATTTCTGTCATGTTGCCTCCCCTTTTTATGGTCTGATGGATCGCAATGTGATATACAAACTTTCAGAAAAATAATTTCGCTGCGTTATCGGTCGGAGATATACGACAGTATGATCTCCGACCTGCTGCCTTGCGAAATAAATTTTCTAAAAGTCTATAGTGAAGTTGATTAAAAGTATCGGCTTTTGTTACTCTTGTTCCTGCGGGTTGTCAAGAAAAGCTCTTGCAACCATCCGTTCATTCCATAACAAATACAAATGATTTCATGATATTGGATTATTTATGAAACACCTGGATATGTATCAGAAAGCGCATTTGCTGGCGGCGGCCATCCGCATTCTGGAATACCGTCACACCAGCCCGCCGGCGATCGAATCTGTTTGCCAATTTATAGATATTTCCACCGAAGAAGGCGGTTTATGGGTTCGAAAATTCGAAGAAGCCGGAATCCTTGAATCGGTCGAGAGCGCGCAGGGGATTCGGCTGTCTATCCGGGATCATTTAAAAATCGAAGAAATTCCCCGGGGGGTTTCCGAAACCCTTTTAGACAAAGAGCTGAAAAATTTTCAGAATGCCCGGAAAGGACTGACCCAAAAGGTCGAAAGTTTTCAGGCCGCTCAGGCAGAAAAGAAAAAACAGATGTTTGCGGAACTGGAAAAGAAGCTCAAAACGGGGTTTGAAAAAAAATAATTTTGATAGTGTCAGTCACATCCGTTATCTGACCGAATAAAATTCGTTAATCGGTTGACTTGGCCAGTTCAACCATTTTATGATCATCCCAATAATACTTACCCCAAAAGCAGGAATACAACAAAGTTCGGTAACACTGACATGATCTTATCCCAAGATACCGTTCGTCGTCAAATGCTTCAGACCATTCAGGATCAGGACTACCGAATCACATCCCGAGACCTCGAAACACAAATGCGTCGGATACTGCCCATCGGAAGGCGGGATTTCCATGCTGCCCTGAAAACACTGATGGCGGAGGGGGAACTGACCTACACCTATATGTTCGGATGCACCTTTATCGAAAAATCGTTCAACCGACCTGTCCGTGTTGGGTTCCGGGTGATTCTGACACCCCCGGAGCAGCATCCCGAACCGAACGCATCCGATATCATCGTCAGGCTGAAACCGGGAGCCTCCTTCGGAACCGGCCAACACCCCACCACCCGGCTGGCTGTTCAGGGAATCGAAGCTTTGATGGAAATGGGCGGCATCAACACGGGCCATGCATCGATAATTCTGGATATCGGCACAGGCTCGGGCGTTCTGGCCATTACGGCTTTACAGATGGGAATCCATCAGGCGATAGGAACCGATCTGGATCCCTGTGCCATTGCTGAAGCCGAAGAAAACGCCCGCATCAACGGGCTGTCGGAGCGATTCAGGGCTCTGGATGTGCCGGCCGCGGAAATCGGCGGGCAGTTCGATCTGATTGCCGCCAATCTGCGATATCCGACACTGGTACAACTATGCCCTTATATCGTGTCGCATATCCGGGAAAACGGGGCGGTCGTTTTATCCGGCATTCGGGAAGAAGAATCGGAAAAATTGAAAGTTCTCTATGCCGAACACCGGGTTGAATGCCAGTGGGAAAAACATGAAAACAGGTGGACAGGGCTTGTTCTCGTCAAACAGTCTCCTGTCCTGAATCAAGCGAAATGAGGTAATGCTGAAAAGCGGATTGACTGGTTATTTTCCATCGTCGATTTGTTTCGTTTCTTTTTTGGAATCTTCTTTTCCTTCCGGTTCTTCCATGGATTTCTTGAAACTTTTGATGGACTTTCCAAGAGATTCCCCCAATTCGGGAAGTTTCCCGGGGCCGAATACGATCAGAACGATCACCAGGATAACGATCAGATGCATTGGTGAAAGCAGGCCTGAAATCATATTTTTTTCCTTTCTGTTCCTGCGGGTGGGTTGGGTTGGAATGTTTCTTGGGGCATCATAATCCGATGCAACGGATTCTGCAATAAATTCTTCCATCAGACGGCCGTTGCTCACCGCATCCATTTGTTGATCATGGCATCCAGATTCCCGCTTTTTGTCAGCGAATCGATAGCCTTGTCGAGTTTCCGGCCCAGATCGGCATTGTTTTTCCGATAGGCGATGCCATAGGATTCGGCGCCATCAAGATCGATGATGCGGCCGGAAATAGCGTTCCGGGCCAGCCATTGCTCGATCACAGGCTTGTCGAAAACAATGGCATCGATCACCCCATTCGTGAAGAGCTGTGCCAGATCGGGGAAATTGCTCAGCCGGTGGATGGCCGCCTCCGGATGTTTCTCCATATAAAAATCGCCGGTCGATCGGCTTTTAACGCCGACCGACTTGCCTTTTAGATCGTCCATATTGCGGACGGTGTCATCTGAACGAATCAGCAGCGCCAGCCCTCCCTGATAATAACTTTTCGTGAAATCGACAATATTCTTTCGCGCTTCCGTGATGGTCAACTCGCTGATGGCCACATCAGCCAGGTTGTTTTCCAGGGCCGAAAAGAGATAAGCGAATGCCGTTGCCCGAAAAGAGACCCGATATCCGATCTCCTGAGCGACGGCCTGAATGATATCGATGTCAAGCCCTGCGGGTTTGCCGGTTTCATCCTCGAATGCGATGGGCGGATTGGCGGTTTCCACGGCCACCCGCAGCACCGGGCGGGTGTCTTTGATCTGGGGAAAAAGCAGCAGCGCCCCGCAGGCAAAACAGGCCGCCGTCAACACCATGTACTTTTTGGAAACGGAAGCGACCCGCAGCTTCGGCAGTCGGTGCGTTATCAGATACAGAACCGGCAGGCCGGCCAGGGTCAGCCCGACAGAAACGACGGCATACAACGGATGGATCACACACATACCGTAAATGATATAAACGGCACCGCCGATAGCCACCAACGGGGTGAAGGGATACAGGGGCACCCGATAACTGCGCGCGGCATCCGGCATTTTTTTACGGGCGATAAAAACGGCGACAAAGCTCAGCAGAAAAAAAATCCAGATGGCGAAAATGGCAATATCCGAGAGGCGATCGGCATCCAGAAGCTGCAAATAGATGAACCCCAGAACCGCCAGCAGCAGGGCGGCGTTGACAGGCGTGTTGCTGTCCGTCTCGATTTTCTTCCAAACCCCGGAAAGCGGCAGTTGACGGCGTTCGGCCATGGTGAAAACAATCCGCGACAAAGTCATGATGTAGCCGTTCAGACCGCCGATGATCGAGATCATGATGCCGACGGAAACGAGATTTCCCCCATAGAGCCCGAAAAGCTTCTGTGCGGCGATGGATGAGGCATCGTGTCCCAGAGACACCATGTCGGCCGGAGACAGCACCTTGATGACCGCCACATTGATCAGGATGTAAACGACGGACAGAAAAACAAGCCCGCCGATGATGGCCTGGGGAAGAACCTTTCCGGGATTTTTCATTTCACCGGCCACGGATGCCACCTGCGCCCAGCCGTCATAGGCAAAGAGGGTAGCGATAACAGCCAGTGAAAATGACGTTTCGGCGGTGGTGTGGGTGGCGATGTTCAGAACATGGCCGCTGCCTTTCCACAGACCAAAAATCACCAGCAGGAAAAGAGGAACCAGTTTGCAGAAGGTGGCCGCCACCTGAAGATATCCGGCCTCTTTGACACCGACACTGTTGACAAATACCACAAAGGCGATGGCCGCCAGCCCCACAACAGGAATATAGTGATCCGGAATCTCGAAAAGCAGACAGAAGACCGAGCTGAAATATCCCGACAAGGCGCCGATGATGGCCGGTCCGTAAATGAATGTCAGCATCCAGCCATACAGATAAGCGGTACGCGTACCGTATATTTCCTCAAGAAAGACATAGACTCCGCCCGTTCGGGGAAACAATACCCCCAGCTCGCACAGGGTCAGCCCGCCGGCGATACTGAGAAAAGCCCCCACAATCCAGGCGGCAAAGGCCCAGGAGGAATCACTCGATGCCGCCATCACCGCGGCCGGTTTCATGAATGCCCCGGCACCCAGCACCATTCCCACCACAATGGACAGGGCGCTGATCAAGCCGATATCCTTTTTTAACTGAGGGGCGTCATTTTTCGCTTCATCCATTTCCATCTCCTTGATATGTCTTTGAACAGTGGATTAATTCCAGTCTTGATCATCGTTTCAATTCTCAATATAGGCTCCTCATGATATTGAGGATATTACAATAGGTGATTTCATTGTCAAGTGAATGAATTTTCTGAATTTGTTGTTAAACCTTGTTATCGCCTCGACGTAACCGTTCACGCCTCTGCCCTTTTGATGAACTCAAAAAGTCGAAAAAAGACAGTTTACCTTGAAAATACTTGAACCACGGCAGACTACAATATGCAAACCTGCACGATGTACGTTAAATTTTATTGATAATCAGGATTTGATTTGTTATACGCATGGCGGATTCAGGGCAGCTCCATAAACTCTACCATGATTCATTAAAGCATATTCACATGGATATACGGGATGGACAGGATAATGAAAATGCAGAATAAAAATCTTTATCTGTCAAGCCTGTTCATCTCTTAGAAACTATCTCAAAATCCCGTATGAGACCCACCAACTGCGTTGGAAAGTGATTCAAAATGCTCACATACTACCGTGTATGATCCGCTTTTGAATCACCTTCCGCCTTGTTATTGGGCCTGATCCAGAATTTTGAGATAGTTTCTAAACAGCTTATAGACTTTCGAAAAACTCATTTCGCAAGGCCGTCCTATCCATTTATATATATATATTTATCATTATTGTGAAATCTTCTCTGACATCCATCATGTATCAGAAAAACAAGAAAAATTTAGCTGCCAAAATTGACAGGTATGCTCTCATTATCATTATTCCTTCTTATTTCATTTTAGTGATCGGTATGATCATTTATTTGGTGATATCTCAACACTGATGCGGGATGCAGGGGGGCTGTCGAGCACCATATCTCGATCACTCCGATTTCTTTCGGAAATCTAAGGTAAAAGGATAACTGGATGCGAAAAGAAGAACTGGAAAGCCTATTGAATCAATTTCCTGTTGGGATCACCGTGACAGATCTGGACGGAAGAATCCTATATTACAATGAATATAGTGCCAAGATCGTTGACCGGAAGCCTGATTATATTGGCATGAACATTCGATCATGCCATAAAAAGAAAGAAAGTATCGAAAAAATTGACAAGATTCTATCGGAAATAAAGGATAAGAAACGGGAAAACTATCATTATGAATCAGACAGAAATGGAAAAGTTCTGTCAATAACTATCTCACCATATATTCTTCACGATCAAGTAATTGGATTTATACATAGCTTTGTTGTCAAATAATTTTATAAAGGAAACCACATGTCCGGAACCATAGACGATAAAACATTTGATATTTTCAAAATATACGATGAACTGACAAAGAATTATTCCAATGAATTAGATAGTTGTAAAGAGATCATTAAATCGGTTGAAGTGATGATTCAGCAGAAAGAGAAAAAATTACACGAGATTAATGGAAGAACAATTCAATTGTTGAAGCAGAAAATCGCAGCAGCCGGCAGTACCACAATACATAAGGATAAAATATACAATTATGCTGGGGTTGAAGTTGAAAATATAGCGCCGCAAATCACACAGACCGAAACCCTTCCCGCCGCTGAAGCAAAAATTTTGGCTGCCGAAATCATTCTGGCCGAACCAGTTCCCGTCAAAAAAACAAGATCACCACGACAGAAGAAACATGTCAAAAGGAGACAATGATCGACCACTGACAGACAAAGAACTTGAGCTGGTGAGGAGTCCGGTGATATAGATTACCGGCTTTCGGTTGATTATGCCTGTTTCCCATTAAATTCAAGAACATAAGAAATATTCCAAAAGCCTTATTCTATAAGGGCTCCGGGGGGTGTCGGCCGGCCGAAACCATTTATATATTTAATATAATTGGCAATATAGCACACCAACAAAAAGTTTTGCCAACCATTTTATCGCTTCAGACATTTCTTCAACAACCACGATATCCTCTGTTTGCAAAACAGCACAAGTGGATTCCCGAAAATGCCATCTCAACTGGGTGATTCTGGACAGCGACTGGGAGGGCGAATTCTGCCGGGTGGCCGAGGCGCATCCCCATGTCAGAGCTTACGTTAAAAACCACAGTCTGGGGCTGGAAGTGCCACCGCTACGGCTCCCAGATGCGTATCTATCTACCGGATTTTATCGTTCTGGTGGATGACGGCCATGACGATCCGCTCAATCTGATTGTCGAGATCAAGGGCTATCGCCGCGAGATGCCAAAGAGAAGAAATCCACCATGGAGAATTATTGGGTGCCGGGGGTCAACAACCATGGGCAGTACGGCCGATGGGCTTTTGCCGAATTTACGGATGGGTATCGGATTCAGGCCGATTTTAAAGACAAGGTCGAAGCGGAATTCAACAAGATGATCGATGATAAAAAATCAGTTGTTATGGAATATTTAACAACTGCCGCCGAACGCGAAAGTCTTCCCTGTGCGGAAAAATGATCTAAGTTTTTGCTTGCCAATCTATCAAGATGAATATAAAATCGAACTACAAATTGAGACAACTGTTGAATAAAACCCCCCACGCATCCCGTCAGAACTGCGCACCATGGGGGGTTACTTTTTTTGGAGGACACGAGTGAAATTTGCAAAGCCTCCAAAGACTTTTGATGAACAGGTTCATCTGCTTATATCGCGGGGCATGGTAGTTGACAACCTGGAACGCGCCCTGCGTTATCTTTCTCATCTCAATTATTATCGTCTGGCGGCTTATTGGCTGCCGTACGAACAAGATCATTCCACCCACCGGTTCAAAACCGGAACCCGCTTTGAAACAATCCTCGAGCATTATGTCTTTGATCGTGAACTGCGTCTTCTTGTGATGGATGCAATCGAGCGGATAGAGATATCTTTGCGCACACGCTGGGCGTATCATTTGGCACATACTTATGGCCCACACGCTCACCTGAATCCGAATATTCACAAAAAAGATCACCGTTATCAGGAAAATATAGCCTTACTCATGGATT
>CAZBUL010000075.1:0-8552 GCA_964495045.1 uncultured Desulfobacterales bacterium
GTTGTTACATCAAATTTTAAATGTTATCATCGTATTGTCAAAACTGAGATGACATCCGCCGCAAGATGCAAAATGAGTCTATTCGGATGGGTATTCTTTGCATCTTTGCGGAGCATAATGGGTAACAATGGAAAGAACAACATTGAAGGACATCCACATTCAACACCTTTTTTTATCCTGCATCAGCGGACTGTTGCTGACCGCCGCTTTTCCCAACATCGAGCTGTCCTGGCTGGCATGGATCGCCCTGATTCCCTTGCTGATATCTCTCGATGGACGATCTCCCAAAAGCGGTTTCCGCTTGGGGTTCATCTTCGGCATCGTGCATTATTTGTCGCTGATGTACTGGCTGGTACATACCCTGATGACATTCGGCCATCTGCCGGTTTATCTGAGTGTGCCCCTCCTTTTTTTATTGGCCGCCTATATGGCCATTTACCCGGCGATCTTTTCGGCTGCCTTTTCATGGGCCGCCGCCCGCCTGCCCGCCTATTTGTTTTTTATGCCGGCGATCTGGGCGGCCCTGGAATATATCCGCTCGTTTTTTTTGTCCGGCTTCCCCTGGGAATTTCTGGGATATTCCCAATACCGGTGGCTCACCCTCATTCAGATTGCGGATATCACCGGGGTCTATGGTGTTTCGTTTCTCATTCTTTCGGTAAATATCGTCGGATTTCTGGTCTGGCGGGTTTTTTCCGGCAGGACATCTCCGCATGCTCTGGATTACAGACGGGCAGCGGCCGGCGGTGCGGCGGTGTCTGTTCTGCTGGTGCTTCATACCCTCGGATACGGACAGTGGCGTACCCTTATCATCGACAAGGCTGCTGCCAAATCGCCAGCCTCCCACATCGCCGTGGTTCAGGGAAATGTCGATCAGGCCATCAAATGGAACCCGGCATTTCAGATCGCCACGACCGAAAAATATATCACCCTCTCCAAATCGGCGGCAGCCTCCCATCCGGATTTGATCGTATGGCCGGAAACCGCTGCACCGTTTTATTTTCTGTTCAACAGAGCGCCGACGGAAATTGTCCTTCGCGGCGTTCGGGAAACGGGAACTTCTTTTTTGATCGGCAGTCCGTCCTTTATCCCGAAAAGCGAAGACCTTAAACACGCCGATTTTTTCAACAGCGCTTTCCTGATCGATCCGAGCGGCCATGTCACGGAAAAATACGACAAAGTCCATCTTGTGCCATTTGGTGAATATGTACCGCTTCAGCAGTGGTTTCCGTTCATTGGAAAAATCGTGGAGGAAGTGGGCGATTTCAAGGGCGGACAAAAAGGGCAGACATTGAACTGGGGAAAATTCCCGCTCGGCATTCAGATCTGCTATGAGATGATTTTCCCGGACCTGTCGCGGGAAATGGCCCGGAACCATGCGGCATTCTTAATTAACATGACAAACGACGCCTGGTATGGTAAAACTAGCGCACCGTATCAGCATTTTTCCATGGCTGTTTTCAGAGCCATCGAAAACCGCCGGTCTCTGATTCGCTCCGCCAATACCGGCATCAGCGGATTTATCGATCCGGTCGGCAGAATCCTGGCAGCGACACCGCTCTTTGAAGACGCGGTCATTACCCGTTCACTGCCTGCATTGACCATCGAATCATTTTATACACGCTATGGTGATGTTTTTGCCTGGATCTGCACGGCAATCAGCGCACTCTTTCTTTTCATGGTGACGAACCAACACCGATATTTTTCTTTTTTCAGGGGATGGAAACGCCCGGCAACATCCGGCATTCCCCACAAACCATAAAGGAGGCCCCCAATGTCTTTGGAAATCAAACAGACCCTCAAGGAATTGAATCAGAAATTAGAACCGTTCAAGGAGTATCTTTGACCTGGCGGGCAAGGAGCGACGACTGAAAGAAATCGAGGCCATGATTGCCGGCAATTCGTTTTGGGACAATCCCGAAAAAACGACGGCCATCTTGAAAGAGCGCACCCTGTTGACAACCAAGGTCAACAGTTTCACCGCACTGAACCAGGATCTCGAAGACAGCGAAATCCTGTTGAATCTGGCCGTCGAAGAATCCGATGCCGATGCGGTGGCCGAAGTGTCGCGTCAACTGGTGCACATTGAAAAACGCATTCAGAATCTGTCGTTGAGCATGATGCTGGATGGGGACGACGATCCCAACAACGCTATTGTATCCATCACCGCCGGTGCGGGCGGAACCGAGGCCCAGGATTGGTCTGAAATGCTCTTTCGCATGTATGCCCGGTGGATCGAGCGGAAGAACTTCAAGATGGATATTGTGGACTATCAGCCCGGAGATGAAGCCGGACTCAAAGGCGCCACATTTACCGTCACCGGCGAATATGCTTATGGATATCTCAAATCCGAAAACGGCATTCACCGGCTGGTCCGCATCTCGCCGTTCAACGCCAACGGCAAACGGCAGACGTCGTTTTCATCGGTCTTTGTCTATCCCGAACTGAGCAGTGAAATCGTTGTGGATATCGACGAAAAAGACCTCCGGATCGATGTCTATCGGTCGAGCGGGGCCGGCGGGCAGCATGTCAACAAAACCAGCAGCGCCGTGCGGATCACCCATCAGCCGTCGGGCATCGTGGTGGCGTGTCAGCAGGAAAGATCCCAGCATCGCAACAAGGACATGGCCATGAAGGTGCTGCGCTCCAAACTGTATCAGATGGAAAAGCAGCGGCAGGATGACAAGCTTCAGGAAATGCACGACACCAAGGACGAAATCGCCTGGGGCAGACAGATCCGCTCCTATATTCTCCATCCCTATCAGATGGTCAAGGATCATCGTATCGATCTGGATATCGGCAATGCCCAGGATGTGCTCGACGGCGCCCTCGATCCATTCATCGAAGGGGTCTTGATGGCCGGAAAATCCCGCGGAATCACCAAATAAGATGGAACCGTTGAAAATTATCGCGTCTGTCTGCCCGCCGGATTCTGTGGCCTATAAAATTCTGGAGGAACACAGCACGCTTGTCGCCCAAAAGGCGTTGGACGTGGCGTGCCGGCTCAGCCAGGTAAAGCCGGATATGAAATTTATCTATGAAGCTGCCATGCTGCACGATATCGGCATCATCAGAACCCGAACACCGGAATTGGGATGCAACGGCGAGTTTCCCTATATCTGCCATGGATATATGGGAAGAGAGCTGCTGGAAAAGTACGGTCTGATCCGGCACGCACGGGTCTGCGAACGCCATGTCGGGGTTGGGATTACGAAGCAGGACATCCGATCCGGTAATCTGCCCATCCCGCTGCGCGACATGACACCGCAAAGCATCGAAGAGCAGATCATCTGTTATGCGGACAAATTTTTTTCCAAAAACGGCCATCGTCAGACGGCTCAAGAGAAAACGGTGGAAGAGATTGTCGCAGGGCTTCGCCGCTACGGCCAGGACAAGGCGGATCTCTTCTTGTCCTGGCACCGGCAGTTTACACGCTTTTCGGGCGGAGTTGGCTCAGGATGAATAGGGGGTCAACTGCTCGTTCTCTTTGAAGAGCACGCTTTTGAGCCATGTCATTCCGAAGGTCAGCAGCGAGACATCGTCGGTCTTGATTTCTTCGAGCAATTGATCAGACAGGGGATATCGTTCCAGAAACGAACTTTCGAGTACGAAATCCCGGAACCGGTCGATGTCGTAACTGACCATGAAAAACAGTTGTTTGGCTTTTTCCGTCAGTTGGATATTCATGGGGAACGACCGTTTGCGTACCACCAGATCCGTCCAGCCGGCATTGATGACATCATGCACATCCACGCCCTGATCTTTCCGCCATTCCTGTATTGTCCATTCCCTGTCTTCTTCGAAACCCCGGCAGTGCGGTTCCTGAATCATGATGTAAAAACCGTTGTCATCGGCCCCTTCCTTATGGCTGAGGGCAGCGACACCGACCGGGTAGTATCGGCAAGTGGTGGGCCGGTCCGAATAGACCAGACAGCCGTCTTCCCGGACAAACGGACAGGATTTGGATTCATCGTCGAGAAGTTTGAGCAAAACGATGGGCAGATCGGTTTTTTCAAGCAGTTGCGGCACCGAATACATGGCCAGGAATTGGGTCGATGTGAGGTCGAGCCGCTTTTTCAGCAGGATGATGTCATAAGGTGTCAGCATGATGGTGATCCCTCTACAGCAACGGGTGAAACAACTGACATCCTTGTGGCAGCGGAAATTGAACCGGCTGTCCAGCCCCAGCCGGACCGGCTCGATGCGCGCCTGCGCATTTGGGTGATCGTCATTCATAAGGGTCTTTCCTTTCGACAGTTTCTTTATTTTTTGGATGTATAGCGAAGCGATGGATCAAAGTCAATGCAATCATGGGCGGCCAAATGCATGATTGTAAAGATCAAGGGTTTATGATAAATTCCTCCACCGTTTCAGGAAAAACGGCGTCCATAGAGCATCCATCTCATTTTCCCGCTGTCCGAACCGTGACGGCGATACGACCGACAAGGGGGCTTCCCATAAACATCATACCATTAAAGTCTCAGATGCAGGCTTGGGCCGATCAGACAAGAGGCCGGGGAGAAACCATCGCTTTCGTTCCCACGATGGGCTATCTCCACGAGGGCCATCTTTCCTTGATGCGTCTGGGGAAAAGTGTGGCCGATAAACTGGTTGTCAGTATTTTCGTGAATCCCACCCAGTTCGGTCCCGGAGAAGACCTCGATGCCTATCCCCGGAATTTTGAACGCGATCAGTCTCTTTGCCGAAATGTTGGGGTGGATGTGCTTTTCTATCCCGATTCTGCGGAGATGTACGGCCCCCATTTCCAGACTTATGTTGCATTGGAACAACTTCCCCATTATCTTTGCGGGATATCGCGGCCCGTTCACTTCAGAGGGGTGGCCACCGTCGTCACCAAGCTGTTTCACATCGTCAAGCCTCATACCGCCGTCTTCGGCCGGAAGGATTATCAACAAGTCCAGGTCATCCGCCGATTGGTACATGACCTGGATATGGACATTCACATCATCACCGGGGATACGGCACGGGAAGCGGACGGACTGGCCATGAGCTCCCGCAACGCCTATCTGCAGGCATCTCAACGGCCGTCTGCCCTGACGCTGTATCGCTGCCTGTGCCAAACCCAAGACCTTCTGACAGCCGGGCAGACGGACGCCGCCGTGCTCATTCAAAAAGCCGGTGACCTGATCCGGTCATTTCCGGACACCACCATCGACTATATCAATATCTGCGATCCAGACACCCTCGAAGATATGCCAATCATCGACAAGCCTGCGGTCATGGCCCTTGCCGTCAAAGTGGGAAAAACCCGCCTGATCGACAACACGACGCTGTCACCGCCCTGACTGCCATTTTCATTTCCCGACCCTCACCGGCCGGGCCCCCAATCGTTATTGTACAAGGAGAACTCATGAGCGAAAAATTTTACTTTACTTCCGAATCTGTCACCGAAGGACATCCCGACAAGGTTGCCGATGCGGTATCCGATTCCATCCTCGATGCCATCATTGGCCAGGACAAAAACTGCCGTGTTGCCTGTGAAACGCTGGTCACCACCGGGCTCGTGTTCGTTGCCGGTGAGATTTCCACCTCCTGTTATGTGGAAATGCCGGAAATTGCACGGAACACCATCAAGGAAATCGGGTACCACTCTTCCCAGATGGGCTTCGACTGGCGAACCTGTTCGGTGCTGACCAGCATCGACCACCAGTCTCCAGACATTGCCCAGGGTGTCAATACCGGTGAAGGGCTTTTCATGGAGCAGGGCGCCGGAGACCAGGGCCTCATGTTCGGTTTCGCCACCGACGAAACCCCGGAACTCATGCCCATGCCATTGATGTATGCCCATAAACTCTGTCACCGCCTCTCTACGGTTCGAAAAAACGGCAGCCTCGATTTCCTCCGGCCCGACGGCAAATCTCAGGTCACCATCGAATATGAGGACGGCGTTCCCCGGCGGGTAGATACCATCGTCATCGCCGCCCAGCACAAAGCCGACATCACGTATGAGGATTTGAAGGAAGCCATCATCGAAGAAGTCATCCGGAAAGTCATTCCCCGGCACATGATGGACGGAGACACCCGTTATTTCATCAATGCCACGGGAAAATTCGTGATCGGCGGCCCCATGGGAGACTGCGGCCTGACCGGGCGCAAAATCATCGTCGATACCTACGGCGGCCAGGGCAGTCACGGCGGCGGCTGTTTTTCGGGAAAAGACCCGTCCAAGGTCGATCGCAGCGCCTCCTATATGGCCCGGTATGTCGCCAAGAATATCGTTGCCGCAGGGATTGCCAAGAAATGCGAGATTCAGATCGCTTATGCCATCGGTGTGGCCGAACCGGTATCCATCATGATCGATATGATGGGAACCGGCCAGATTCCCAAAGAGAGGGTGAAGGAAATCGTCCTCGACGTATTCGATCTGAGACCGGCCGCCATTATCGAGCATCTGGATCTGTTGCGTCCCATTTACCGGAAAACCGCCGCTTATGGCCATTTTGGCAGAACAGAACCCGAATTCACCTGGGAAAACACACAGATTTCGAGTGTTCTCAGAGAAAAAGCCGGGTTGTAAACGCTGTTTGTTTTCACTGAGCTTCACTGGTTCAAATTCGAAATATTAGCCCCCACCCCATCCCTCCCCCGCTGGGGGAGGGAGATAAAGGAGATAATTAGCGTGTTAGATATCGATCTTTCCCTTCCATATAAGGTTGCCGATATATCGCTGGCCGATTTTGGAAACAAGGAAATGAAACTGGCGGAAAATGAAATGCCCGGCTTGATGGCCGTCCGGGAAAAATACGGTCCATCGCAGCCGCTCAAGGGGTTGAAGATCATGGGCAGTCTGCACATGACCATTCAAACAGCCATGCTCATCGAAACATTGAAAATTCTGGGGGCCGATCTCCGCTGGGCCACCTGCAACATCTTTTCGACCCAGGATCATGCCGCCGCTGCCATTGCCAAAAACGGCTCCGCGGCTGTGTTCGCCTGGAAAGGTGAAAGCCTGGAAGAATTCTGGTGGTGCACGGAGCAGGCGCTTCTCTGGCCGGATGGCAGCGGCCCGAACCTGATCGTGGATGACGGCGGCGATGCCACGCTTTATGTCCATCAGGGCGTCGCCATTGAAAAAAATCCGTCTCTTCTCGATCAGGCTTATGACAGCGTGGATATGCAGTGCCTCATGGCCCGCATGAAGATCAGTCACCGGAAAGACCCGAAATTATGGACGCGGGTTGCGGCCAATATTCGGGGCGTTTCCGAGGAAACCACTACCGGTGTCCATCGGCTCTATCATCTGGCCCGAAACGGCGAACTGCTGTTTCCGGCATTCAATGTCAACGACTCGGTAACGAAATCCAAGTTCGACAATCTCTATGGATGTCGGGAATCTCTGGCCGACGGCCTCAAACGGGCAACCGACATCATGATCGCCGGAAAAGTGGCGGTGGTGTGCGGGTATGGAGATGTGGGAAAAGGATGTGCCCAGTCCATGCGCGGATTCGGCGCCCGGGTGATCATCACGGAAATCGATCCGATTTGTGCGCTTCAGGCGGCCATGGAAGGGTATCAGGTCATGACCATGGAAGAAGCGGCATCCATCGGCGATATTTTCATCACGGCCACCGGATGTTATCACGTCATCACGGGCAGTCATATAGAGCTGATGAAAAACGAGGCTATTATCTGCAACATTGGCCATTTCGACAACGAAATCCAGATGACTTACCTGGAAGGCAATCCGAAGTTTGTCAAAGAGAACATCAAGCCCCAGGTGGATAAATGGACGCTTGCGTCCGGCCGATCCGTCCTGATTCTGGCCGAGGGCCGGCTGGTCAATCTGGGATGCGCCACCGGGCATCCGAGTTTTGTCATGAGCAACAGTTTCACCAACCAATGTCTGGCACAGATAGCCCTGGCAACCCAGAAACATGAGTGCAAGGTCTATACGCTTCCCAAACTCCTGGATGAAGAAGTCGCCAGACTCCATCTGGGAAAGATCGGCGCTAAACTGACCCGATTGACGCCTTTTCAGGCGGACTATCTGGGCGTTCCGGTCGAGGGGCCGTTCAAACCGGATCATTACCGGTATTGATATGAATTGCCTATTGGATTGATGGTCAGCATGAATTTACCACGAAACACACAAAAAAACACGAAAGAGAAGGATCGAATTCCCATCAATGGGGGAAGTTTGGTAGCTGATTCATGGTTGTTTGAATAGAAAACCGTGTCGGGGCGGTGATGCAAATCCGCCCCGACACGGTCAATCCGGAATATGCGGATTGGTCGATTGTTTTGGGTGAAGGAGTGATTGTGTGCGGGTTTGCTACTGGCTGTCGATTTGAAGCAGTTCCCGCGCCACCCGGATATCATAAGCCTGCTTCGGATCGAAATGCTTCTGGGTGTTCATCCGGGCTGCCTCCACAATGGCTCGATAGGGCATCCACCCATGTGCCTCCCACAGCCCCGCATCATCGGCGCTCCACATTCTGAAACAGATGACGCCGTCATCGTCCATCACATACATCCGCACCCGCTTGTTGTCTGGAAAAGGGTAGTAAAATAGGCCGTTTTCGTCTTTCATA
>CAZBUL010000075.1:8652-11152 GCA_964495045.1 uncultured Desulfobacterales bacterium
TCGAAAAACAGTTTTGTCTTGACAACAGAGGGTACCCTCCATTACTGCATGATTTATAGGCTCATCGCACCAAGCAGCAGGAAAACTCATTTCCATCACTTATTCTGACGAAAAGGAGAAATCTATGTGTATCCGAATGATTGTCGTCATCATGGCCGTTAGTCTCATCGCTTTTACCGGTTTGACCTTTGCAGAAACCCAGATCAACATTGCCATCGTCACAAGCCCGGAGCTGGTGCATACCCGTGCCGCCAACTGGTTCAAGGAGGAAATCAACAAGGTCATTCCCGGAAAATATGACGTCATCGTTCATCATTCGGCAGCCCTCGGAAGCGAGACCCAAGCCCTCCAGCAGATTCAGGTGGGCACCACCCAGATGTCCGTCTGTACTACCGGCCCTATCGAGGCATTCGTTCCGGAAATCAAGGCCCTGGAAATGCCTTTTTTGTTTCCTTCCTACGAAGCGGCGGACATGGTTCTCGACGGACAGATCGGACAGGATCTGGCTAAACGCTTCGAAAAAGCCGGATTCATTCCCCTGCATTTTCTGGACAACGGTTTTCGCAACCTGACCAATTCCAAACGCCCGGTCAAAACACCGGAAGACGCCAAAGGCCTGAAAATCCGCACCATGGAAGCGCCCACCCATCTGGCGATCTGGCGGGCGATCGGTGCCAACCCCACCCCCATGGCATGGCCCATTTTCACGGCCCTTCAGCAGGGGGTGATCGACGGCCAGGAAAACCCCATTTCCGTTATCTATGGTTCCAAGCTGATTGAAGCCGGGCAGAAATATCTTTCTCTGACCCGCCATGTCTATTCGGCCCTGGTTTTTGTTTCCAACAAAGCGTTCATCGACAATCTGCCCGCAGCCGACCGAAAAATCATTATGGATGCCGCCCGCACCGCCTCTTTGAAAGGCCGGGCCTATATCCGTGACAATGAAGCCAAGGAGATCGCGGAACTCAAGGAAGCCGGCATGCAGGTCGAAGCGCAGCCGGATATCGAAGCATTTCGCAAAGCCACGGCATCGGTCGTGGAAGCAACCTCCGGCGACACCCGAAAAATCATCGAAGAAATCCGTAAAGTGGTCAAATAACATATCCCATAGACGGATCATCCCGGAGAAAACAGGTGAATATGACATCGCTGCTGCAACGTTCCAGTCAATGGGTCAACAATCTGATCGAAAAGATACTTCTGGTGATCGGAACGGCCATTTGTGTCATTCTCTTTGCACAAGTCATTTCCCGATATATCGGTTCTTCTCTGGGATGGTCCGAAGAGGTCAGCCGTCATTTGCTGGTGGCTATCACGTTTCTGGGTGGAACAGCCGCCTACAAACGGATGAGTTTTATCGGACTCAAAGGGATTGGCCACAGTGTGGGCCCATCCGTACAGAAAGCTATCGTCTTGATGCTCCAGATAGCAACCCTTGCCTGTTTCTGTGTACTGGCCTGGTTCGGCGCCGTTTATACGATCAAGGCCTGGCAGCATACGACGGCATCTCTGCAGATTCCCATGTCGATTCCCTTTGCCGTTATTCCGGTATCATTCGTTGTATTTATCTTGCACGTTCTGGCGGATATGGCAGCCACTTTTGAACGGCGGCCGTCATGACAGTCATCATCCTGTTCGCTCTGTTGTTTCTGCTGATTGCCTTGGGACTTCCCATCGCCTTGTCCATCGGTCTGCCAGCCATCGGACTCATGCTGACTCCCGGCGTATTTCCGGCAGGGGTTGAGATCGCAGCGCTGGGGCAGACCATCGTTCAACTCCTTTTTGCCGGTGTGGATTCGTTCGATCTCCTGGCTGTCCCATTGTTCATGCTGGCCGGGTCCATCATGGAAACCGGCGGCATTTCCCGGCAGCTCATCGACTTTTCAGACAGCCTCGTGGGCTGGGTTCCCGGCGGACTGGCCTGCGCGTGTATTGTGGCTTCCATGTTTTTTGCAGGAATTTCCGGTTCCGCTGCTGCCGACACGGCCGCCATCGGGGCTGTGGTCATCCCCGCCATGATCCGGCAGGGATATCCGCCAGCTTTTGCCGCTGCCGTGGTGGCCGCCGGCGGTTCCATCGGTGTGATCATCCCCCCCTCCATTCCGATGGTGATTTTCGGATTTCTGACCAATGTATCCATTGCCAGACTGTTTGCCGGCGGGCTGCTGGTCGGATTGCTGTTCGGCGGAACCTTCATGGCCGTATCAATTTGGATTTGTTGGAAAAGGGGATATGGTATCAGGATGCCCTTTTCCGTGCATCGGGTGTGGCGTACGCTGAAGGAAGCGGCCTGGGCGTTGGGGGCGCCGGTTATCGTGTTGGGCGGGATTCTTTCAGGAACGGTGACTGTCACCGAAGCGGCGGCACTGGCCGTGTTCTATGCGCTGGTTGTCAGTATGGCGTTCAACCGGGAGCTGAAATGGAAAGATATGCCGGCCCTCATTGTCCGCTCCCAGATTACGGCGGCAACCATTCTTTTCATCATTGCCATGGCCAAGGT
>CAZBUL010000075.1:11252-14013 GCA_964495045.1 uncultured Desulfobacterales bacterium
TCACTGATCTATCGCTGAAGGATAAGAAAATATGGAGACATTCTCTTCCCGACATATCACCGATCTGTCTGCATTGGTGCCGGCCGACCGGTTTTCTACCGGACAGTCCAACCGCGAACTTCACCGTCGCGACATTTCATTCCACGAAGGATCACTTCCGGCCGGCATTATATGGCCGATTACAACCGATGAAGTCTCGCGGATTCTCTTGTGGACATATTCCAATGATGTTCCGGTAACGCCCTGGGGCGCCGGCACCAGCACCGAGGGCAATCCTGTTCCCACTCGCGGCGGACTCGTCGTGGATCTTACCCTCATGAACCGCATCCTCGATATCCGTCCTGCGGATCTCCAGGTCGATGTGGAGCCGGGAGTGCTCCGCAAAGAGCTCAATCGGCAGGTCGGCAAACATGGTCTGTTTTTTCCGCCGGATCCGGGGGCGGATGCCACCATCGGCGGCATGATCGCCAATAATGCATCCGGTGTTCAGACTGTAAAATATGGGGCGACACGGGATTATGTGATGCGCCTGACCATCGTCCTGCCCCAGGGTGAGATCATCCATACCGGCTGCCGGGCGCCGAAATCATCGTCCGGTTACGATCTCACCCGATTGTTTGTGGGATCGGAGGGTACCCTGGGCATTGTCACCGAAGCCACGCTTCGCCTGACCGGTATTCCCAGTCATTTTCTGGCGGCGACCATCCGGTTTCCAGACCTGGAAAGTGCTTCCCGGGCCGTGGCCATGATGATCGGGTCCGGTCTCGGACCGGCGGCTCTGGAACTGCTGCCGCCCGGCCTGATTCAGTTGATGAACCGAGAAAAACAACTGGGCCTGCCGGAAGTGCCATCTCTCTTTTGCGAATTTCACGGTATCAGTCAGAATGTTCTGCAGGACATCGCCGAACTGGCCAAAGAGATTTGTGACGACTGCGGGGCCGTGGGTTTCTCGTTCGAAACCGAAGAAGGCGCCCGGAAAGAATTGTGGCGTGCCCGTCATGAGGCGTGGGAGACCATCCATCGGGCGCATCCCAAAAATCAGACACTGATCGTCGATGCGGCGGTGCCCATTTCCCGGTACCCCGAAATGGTCGTGTTTTCACAACGTCTTGTGGACGAAGCCGGTGTCATCGGCTATGTTTTTGGTCATGCCGGTGACGGCAATCTGCATGTGGTGCTTGTGGGAGACCCGGCAGACACGACGGCATGGTCGAAGCTTGAAGCCATCAATCATGCCATTGTGGAAAAAGCCGTTCTGATCGGGGGTACGTGCACAGGTGAGCACGGTGTAGGCATCGGCAAGCGGCAGTTCATGCTACTCGAGCATGGAGAAAGCTACCATCTCATGCGTCGAATCAAGGAAACGGTCGATCCGAAATGGTTGATGAATCCAGACAAGATTTTTTAGGTGTTCGAAGTTATGTCGAAATATTTTGGAGCAGGCTATGTTGAGTGAAGCAGAAAAATTGAATGCATTGATAGACCTGGGAAATAATTTAAATCAGGTCCAGGATCTGGATATTTTGATGGAGCTTCTCCTGACCGAAGCCAGGCGGTTTGTCAATGCCGATGCGGGAACTATTTATGTTCGAGACAACAATCGTCTTCAATTCACCTATACCCAGAACGATTCGGTGCAGCGGCGCCTGGGCAATGGCGAAACCCTGCTCAAGCTGATTTATTCCGCATTTTCCATTCCGATCGATGCCAATACCATCGCCGGTTTTGTGGCATCCGAAGGAACCACCCTGAACATTCCGGATGTCTATGAAATCCCGCCGGGTGCCACTTATGCTTTCGGCAAGGAATTCGATCAGAAAGTCGATTATCGCACCCGATCCATGCTGACCATTCCACTCAGGATTGGCATCGGAAAGATATTGGGTGTATTACAGATTATCAACGCCCTGGATGAGAACGGTCATGTCATCGCTTTTTCGGAACAAGACCAGAAAATGATGACGGTTTTTGCCAGTTTTGCAGCAGTGGCTCTCGAGCGGGCTCAGATGACCCGTGCCCTGCTGCTCAGGATCATCCGGATGGCGGAAATGAGTGACCCCAATGAAACCGGTCCGCATGTCAACCGTGTCGGGGCCTATTCCGTCGATCTATATGAGCGATGGGCCATCCGGCATTCCGTACCGAAATACGACATCGACAGAAACCGGGATATCCTGCGCCGTGCGGCGATGCTCCATGATGTGGGCAAGGTCGCCATCACCGAACGACTGCTTCAGAAGCCAGGGAAATTTACCAAAAGTGAATTTCTGGTGATGAAGCTTCACACGATATGGGGGGCTCAGCTTTTTCTGGACCGGCAGTCGGATTTTGATGACATGGCCCGTGAAGTGGCTTTGAATCACCACGAACGATGGGATGGAACCGGCTATCCCGGCAATGTGGACATCGGCGAAAACGTGCCGCTGAGTATTCAGGAAATGCTGGAATACTGCCAGGACGGTTCCGATGATCTCCTCATTCAACGGGTCGAGAGTATTTTGAAACCCGGGAAGAAAGATCAAGAGATTCCAATTTTTGCCCGAATCGTTGCCATTGCCGATGTTTATGATGCCCTGCGATCCAAACGTTCCTACAAGGAAGCGTGGAGTGAAGATGAAGTCTGCGCCATCATCAAAAATGAAGCCGGGGCACAATTCGATCCGGAGCTCGTTCAAATATTTCTTGAGCCATCCTGTCGAACCATGTTCCATTCCATCCGGGAGCGCTACGAAGATTTTCCCCCGGAATTCGATTTTGTCAA
>CAZBUL010000076.1:0-2657 GCA_964495045.1 uncultured Desulfobacterales bacterium
ACGTGAAGGCGGCCGAACGGTGGGTGCCGGCGTTGTCAGTGAAATTCTGGAATAACAAAGGAGTCTTCCTGTGAGAGTGATTGTTACCCTTGTGTGTACGGAGTGTAAAAGAAGAAACTACACAACAACGAAAAACAAACGAACAACGCCGGATAAGCTGGAATTCAGTAAATATTGTCGATTCTGCAAAAAACATGTTGCACACAAAGAAACAAAATAACTACAAGTGCACATAATGCACTGAATGAATATTAGTGATTTTGGTGCAAGGATTAAACAGGCCAGTAGCTCTAATGGTAGAGCGTCGGACTCCAAATCCGAGTGCTGGGGGTTCGAATCCCTCCTGGCCTGCCATATCATAAGATGAGTAAAGCTCAAAGAAGGTCAGCGCCGGAAAATGCTGATATCAACTACTTTGAGCTTTCACTTTTTTTAGGAGAACAATGGGACGGTTACTCAAAAAAAAAGAACCTGGCCTTAAAAAGAAACATAAAATTGATGAATCCTTATCCGCTGAATCCGATTCTGAATCCACCGGTGTAAGCATTTCTAATCAGTCAACAGCCGCAATATCTAATCAGCAGAAAAATACACCTGTAAAAAAGACATTTGCAAGCGGATTATTGCCGAAAGTCAAGATTAAATATATTGACGAGGCACTGCAATTTCTCAGAGAAGTCAAAATCGAATTAAAGAAGGTTGCCTGGCCATCTCGAAAGCAAGCAACGGGTTCTACCATCGTGGTTATCATTTTGGTGATGCTGGTGTCATTTTTTTTGG
Organism: uncultured Desulfobacterales bacterium; assembly: GCA_964495045.1. GTDB lineage: Bacteria > Desulfobacterota > Desulfobacteria > Desulfobacterales > Desulfatirhabdiaceae > RAAP-1. The sequence goes on from CAZBUL010000076.1 coordinate 781, forward strand.
GCATCGTGGATATCGGATTGTCCAGCCTGATCAAAGCTGTTCTGAGCTAGGAGAAAATTCGTGGCATTGAAATGGTATATTGTCCATGTTTACTCTGGATTCGAAAATAAAGTCAAACAAGCTTTGGATGAGCGAATAGCGACATCTCCACACCCTGAGAAGTTCGGAGAAGTGCTGGTTCCGACCGAACAGGTCGTGGAACTGGTGAAAGGAAAACGGAAGGAATCTTCTCGAAAATTCTATCCAGGATATATTCTCGTCAGAGTCGATCTGGATGATGAGACATGGCATATTGTCAACGATACAGCCAAGGTCACAGGCTTTTTGGGAGGAAAGGAAAAACCGACACCCCTGTCCGATGATGAAGCAGCTCAGATATTGAATCGGATGGAGGTCGGAAAACACAAACCCAAACCTAAATTCTATTTTGAGCCCGGTGATGAAATTCGAGTGGTTGATGGCCCATTTTCAAATTTTAATGGCACTGTTGATGAAGTCAACCCGGAAAAAGGTAAAATCAGGGTATTGGTGAGTATTTTCGGTCGGGCCACACCGGTTGAATTGGAGTTTGTACAAGTGATTAAACTATAAATTCAGGTGCAGGAGTCGGGTGACGCAGGGATGGAAAATACCTGTAACTTGTAACCTGCAACCAAATATCTGTCGTCAGGAGTACTGGAAACAATGGCCAAAAAGGTGATAGCACAGATCAAGTTACAGGTTACTGCTGGAAAAGCCAATCCGTCCCCTCCGATCGGGCCGGCATTGGGTCAGCACGGGGTCAATATCATGGAATTCTGTAAGGCATTCAATGCCAGAACCGCCAATGATGAAGGTATGATCATTCCGGCCGTCATTACGGTATATCAAGATAGGACATTTACATTTATTACGAAAACACCGCCTGCATCGGTTCTTCTCAAGAAAGCAGCCAAGGTTGCCAAAGGTGCAGGTGATCCGAAAAGGGATAAGGTTGCCAAACTGACAATGGATCAGATTACGGATATCGCCAAATTGAAAATGGTTGATTTGAATGCGAACGATCTGGATGCAGCGTGTAAAATTATCATGGGTACAGCCAGAAGCATGGGAATTGAAGTTGGCTGAAGTAAAAAGGAGTTAGAGGGATTATGCCGAAGCGGGGGAAAAAATACATAGAAACGCGGAAAAAATTTGAAACGACGAAACGGCATGCCTTGTCAGAGGCAGTCCAGGTGGCTCTTGAATCATCTTTTGCCAAATTCGATGAAACGGTTGATGTTGCCGTGCGTTTGGGTGTCGATCCAAGACATGCCGACCAAATGGTCCGGGGAACGGTCGTTCTACCCAATGGATTGGGTAAAGAAGTGAAAGTCCTTGTGTTTGCTAAGGGTGAAAAAGAAAAAGAAGCGATTGAAGCAGGCGCGGATTTTGCGGGCAACGATGATCTGGTTGAAAAAATTAAAGAAGGATGGACGGGTTTCGATAAGGCTGTAGCCACTCCCGACATGATGGGAACGGTTGGAAAAATTGGTAAAATTCTAGGGCCGAGAGGACTGATGCCCAATGCCAAAACGGGCACCGTCACCTTCGATGTGGCTAGAGCTGTCAGTGAGCTGAAAGCCGGTAAAATTGATTTTCGTGTTGAAAAGGCCGGTATTGTTCATGTTCCGGTTGGTAAAGTGTCATTTGGTGTTGAAAAGCTCATCCAAAATGTTACGGCTTTTTTGGAAACGATTATCCGTATTAAACCTTCTACAAGTAAAGGCACCTATTTGAGAGGTCTTGCCATCTCGACGACGATGGGGCCGGGTGTTAAGGTTGATACTGCATCGTTGAAGGATGTGATTCGATAATTGCGAATAGTTTGTCGTTGTCACGACATAACAATCAACAAT
>CAZBUL010000076.1:2757-13751 GCA_964495045.1 uncultured Desulfobacterales bacterium
AACAATCAACAATCAACAATCAACAATCAACAATCAACAATCAACAATCAACAATACAATAGACAGATAGATTGATGAGGGAAATATTTTATTCCTTCAACATCCGTCTATGTCAATATCCTGTCGAAGACCGTAGGTGCACGTTGGGTGTTTAATCGGCATTGCTGGCCTACCGAGATGGGTTCAACGCATTGAAAAGAAGTTGGTGAGAATTTCAATACGTCCATAAACCTCAAATCGTAATACCTCCGGGATGATAACAGATTAAGAAAGGAGGTGGAAATAATCGGTGAACTTAGAGGATAAGAGAAAGATCGTTGAAGATCTTGAAGAAAAATTATCGCGGTCCAAGGTCGTAATTCTGACGAATTTTAATGGACTTGATGTGGCAACGATGAGTTTGCTGCGTAGGCAGCTCAGAGAGGCAAAAGTCGAATATCTGGTCGTAAAGAATTCGTTGTTGGCGCGCGCTTCCGAAAACAATGCCGTTGCATTGATCAAAGATCAAATGAAAGAAGCCAGCGCGGTTGCTTTCAGTTTTGATGATCCGGTTGCACCGGCGAAAGTGCTGAGTGCTTTTGCCAAAGATAATGACAAATTGAAAATTAAAGCAGGCGTACTTCAAGGGAAGGTGATTAATGAGGCGGCCATCGTCGCCCTGTCTAATCTTCCGTCCCGTGAAGCATTGCTGGGGCAACTGTTGTCAGTCATGGTCGGTGTCCCGACAGCGATGGTACGGGCGCTGAACAACATCCCGCAAAAATTCCTGTTTGCATTAACGGCCTTGCAAGAAAAAAAAGAACAAGCAGTTACAGATTAAGCGTTAGATGGTGATGTATAAACTGGAGGAATATAACGATGGCTGATATTACAAAAGCAGATGTGATTGAATTCATAGCGAACATGACCGTCCTGGAACTCTCTGAAATGGTCAAAGAAATGGAAGAAAAATTTGGCGTTTCTGCCGCTGCGCCTGTGGCGATGGTTGCATCCGCCGCACCGGAAGCGGCGGCTCCGGTTGCAGAACAGACCGAGTTTACGGTTATGTTGATCGGTTTTGGAGATAAGAAGATTCAGGTGATCAAAGAAGTACGTGCTATCACGGGTCTAGGTTTGAAAGAAGCTAAAGATCTGGTTGATGGTGTGCCGAAGCCTATGAAAGAAGGTATTACCAAAGATGAAGCCGAAAAAATCAAAGCAATTATTGAAGAAGCCGGTGGCCAAGTTGAAATAAAATAGTATTAGGCATGTATTCAGGGATTACAAACGGAGATGGGATGAAAGGATTCAGTCCTTTATCCCATTTCCGCTTTTTCGAAACCTAAAATTTGGAGCAGCCATGACGGAACGGCCTTTGGCATCGAAGCGTATCAGAAAAAACTTTGGCAAGATACGTAAAATCGTTGAAATTCCTGATTTGATCGGCATGCAGAGGGAATCTTTCAGACGTTTTTTACAAATGGATGTCCCGGCACATAAACGCAAAGATATCGGCTTGCAAACGGTTTTCAATTCTGTTTTTCCAATTAAGGATTTTACGGGTACGGCATCGCTCGAGTTTGTCGATTACCGGTTTGCTGAAATCAAACATGGTGTTGAAGAGTGTATTCACCGTGGAATGAGTTATGAGATTCCTTTGAGGATTACGGTTCGGCTGGTTGTTTATGATACGGACAAGGAAACTGGATCATCGACAATCCGAGATATCAAGGAACAGGAAATATATTTTGGCACCATTCCGTTGATGACAGAAAAGGGAACGTTCATCATCAATGGAACAGAACGTGTTGTCGTCAGTCAGCTCCATCGGTCATCCGGTGTTTTTTTTGACCACGACAAGGGGAAAACCCACACCAGCGGCAAGGTGATATACACATCCAGAATTATACCGGTACGTGGTTCATGGATCGATATGGAAATCGATCCAAAAGATATTGTTTATATCCGAATCGACCGTCGCCGAAAATTTCCAGTGACGCTCCTTTTTAAAGCTTTTGGCTATACACCTGAAGATCTGCTGTCTTATTTTTATGATTCTGAAAAAATCATTATCAAATCCAACCGATATTTTAAAGTTTTCAATGAAGAATTTTTGAAAGGGCACCGGGCGAGCCAGGATGTCGCCGATCCCAACACCGGTGAGATCGTTGTCAAGAAAGGCAGAGTGTTCACGCAGCGGATATTGAAAAGGATGAAGGCCGATAAGCTCGATGCGATTCCGATTACACTCGATGAACTTTATGATAAAGTCATCGCTGCAACCATTCTTCACCCTGAGACCGGTGAAGTCATAGCCAGATCGAACGAAGTCGTCACTCAAGAACTGCTGAATCGTTTGAATAAAGCAGGGATTATCGAGTTCGAGATTCTGTTTATCGATGGAACGACGATCAGCGACTCGATCCGAAAAACGTTGATGCTGGATAAGGTTCAATCCAAAAAAGAAGCGCTGCTGGAGATATATCGCAGACTTAGACCCGGTAATCCTGCTACGCCGGAAGTCGCACAAGATTTTTTGGATCATCTGTTTTTCAAGTCAGCCTTTTATGATTTGTCCGGGGTTGGACGTCTCAAGATCAATCAAAGTCTGGGAATTGGAAGCAATATCGATCTGAGGATTTTGCGAAAAGAAGATATTTTGCTAACCTCCAAAACACTGATCAGACTCAGAGATACGCAGGGGATTGTAGATGACATCGACCATTTAGGGAATCGCCGGGTAAGGGCCGTGGGCGAGCTCCTCGAAAATCAGTACCGGATAGGGCTTGTGCGGATGGAAAGGGCCATCAAGGAGCGAATGAGTCTTCAGGAAGTCGATGCACTCATGCCACATGACCTGGTTAACCCTAAACCTGTTTCCGCTGTGGTCAAAGAGTTTTTTGGCACCAGTCAACTTAGTCAGTTCATGGATCAAACCAATCCACTGTCTGAAACAACGCATAAAAGACGTCTCAGTGCATTGGGGCCTGGCGGGCTCACCCGTGAGCGAGCTGGTTTCGAGGTTCGCGACGTGCATCCGTCCCATTATGGCCGTATCTGCCCCATCGAAACTCCTGAAGGTCCCAATATCGGTCTAATCGTTTCTCTCAGTACCTATGCTCAGGTGAACGAATACGGTTTTATCGAAACGCCTTATCGAATTGTCAAAGATTCGGCGGTTACGAGTGATGTCCGGTTTCTGAGTGCTTTCGATGAAAAGTCGCTCCCGATTGCTCAAGCCAATGCGCCAGTTGATGAAAATGGCAGTTTTACCGAGTCGGAAATCAATTCGCGGGTAGCCGGTGAATTCACGATGGTCAAACGTGATCAGATCGAGTTGATGGATGTTTCACCTAATCAGTTGGTCAGTGTTTCCGCATCGCTGATACCTTTCCTGGAAAATGACGACGCCAACCGTGCGTTGATGGGATCGAACATGCAACGACAGGCGGTACCGCTTCTTGTCAGCAATGCACCGCTGGTCGGAACCGGAATTGAAGGGGTTGTCGCAAAAGACTCCGGCGTTGCTGTTGTCGCCAAAAGATCGGGCGTTGTCGAAGATGTCGAAGCCAACCGGATCGTGATTCGTCACGATATCTCCATCACGGATGCCGACAGGCCTGTTTCGATTTATAATCTGTCAAAATTTATTCGATCCAATCAGAATACATGTTTCAATCATCGGCCGATTGTCAAAAAAGGGCAGTATGTCAAAGCCGGTGAAGTGATTGCCGATGGCCCGGCGACGGATCAAGGTGAGTTGGCTCTAGGGAAAAATGTAATGGTGGCGTTTATGCCCTGGGGTGGATATAATTTTGAGGACTCCATTCTGGTTGGTGAGCGTCTCGTACGTGATGGTGTATATACCTCCATTCATATCGAAGAGTTTGAGGTCGTTTCAAGAGATACCAAGCTGGGAAAAGAAGAAATCACCCGCGATATTCCCAATGTGGGAGAAGACGCGCTCAGAAATCTGGACGAAAGTGGAATCATTATGCTGGGTGCAGAAGTGTCTCCCGGAGACATACTGGTTGGGAAAATCACCCCCAAGGGTGAAACACAGTTGTCACCTGAAGAAAAACTGTTGCGAGCTATTTTTGGTGAAAAGGCAGGTGACGTCAAAGATACGTCATTGCGGGTACCACCGGGGATACAAGGAATCGTAATCGATGCCAAGATATTTTCCAGACGCGGCGTCGATAAAGATGACCGGACGAGAAATATTGAAGACAGTGAAATCGCTTTTCTCGAACGAGATATGCGGGATGAAATGATGGTTATCCGTGAAGTGGTTCAGTCACGGGTTTCCAGGCTGCTCAAAGGTCAGATGTGCGGCGCCCCGCTGAAAAAAGGCAAAAAAGTGATTATTCCCAAAGGGGTGCCGATCGACGATGAGATGATCTCCGAGATTTCCGTCGATCAACTGGACGGCATTTCTTTGATCGATCCTGACATCGCCGACCAGATACAGCAGATATCAGTTCAGTACCAGGAACAGTACGTCCAATGCCGGAATAATTTTGAAAGACAGGCCACAAGATTTGAAAAAGGTGATGACTTGGCTCCAGGAGTTATCAAAATGGTGAAAGTATATGTGGCCATGAAGAGAAAACTTTCTGTAGGCGATAAAATGGCCGGCCGACATGGAAACAAAGGTGTCGTATCCCGGATACTTCCCCAGGAGGATTTGCCTTATTTTGCAGATGGCACACCGGTGGACATGGTACTCAATCCCTTGGGGGTACCGTCACGAATGAATGTGGGACAGGTGCTTGAAATTCATCTCGGTTTTGCAGCCAGAGGGCTCGGAGAACAGATCAACAGACTGATCGAGCAGCAAAAAGTCAACGAGTTGAGAGAAAAATGCACCAGGATATTTTCATCACCTATTGTTGATGATACTGAAACTCGGGAAAAGGTTGCGCAGATGTCCGACGCTGATTTCATGAAATTTGCCGACCAGTTCAAGAATGGCGTTCCCATGGCAACACCGGTTTTTGACGGAGCCAAAGAAAAGGAAATTAAAGATTTACTGGAAGAGGCCGGTTTGGACAGATCCGGTCAAAGCACGCTTTACGATGGACGCACCGGTGAGCCTTTCAAGGAAAAGATCACGGTTGGTACCATGTATATGCTCAAGCTTCATCATCTTGTTGATGATAAAATTCATGCCAGATCCATCGGACCGTATTCACTGGTTACTCAGCAGCCGCTGGGCGGTAAAGCGCAGTTTGGAGGTCAACGTTTGGGAGAGATGGAAGTCTGGGCAATGGAGGCGTATGGAGCATCTCATGCACTTCAGGAATTTTTGACAGTTAAATCCGATGACATGGCCGGAAGAACCCGGATGTATGAAAAAATTGTCAAAGGCCAGAACTCCCTCGAGCCTGGAATTCCTGAATCGTTCAAGGTTCTTACCAATGAATTGATGAGTCTCGGATTGGATATTTCGTTACTCGAAGAATAAGGAGACAATCTTTGGAAACGCTATACGATTTTTTCGCCAAACCTATGGATCCCAAGCGGTATTCGGGGGTACGCATCGCGCTGGCCTCTCCCGAGCAGATCCTCAAATGGTCCCATGGCGAGATCAAGAAGCCGGAAACCATCAATTACCGAACTTTCAAGCCCGAGCGTGATGGGCTGTTCTGCGCCAAAATATTCGGTCCGACAAAGGATTATGAGTGCAACTGCGGTAAATACAAACGTATGAAACACCGCGGTGTGATCTGTGAAAAATGTGGTGTGGAAGTCATTCAGTCGAAAGTTCGCCGCGAGCGGATGGCACATATCGAACTGGCTTGTCCGGTTGCCCATATCTGGTTTCTTAAGAGCCTGCCCAGCAAGATCGGTAATCTCCTGGATCTGACTTTAAAAAATCTCGAGAAAGTCCTTTATTTTGACAGCTATATTGTTATCGATCCTAAAGAAACGACGTTGGCGCGTGGTCAGTTACTGTCTGATGAAAAATACCGCGAAGCACTGGATACTTTTGGTTCAAAATTTGAGGCTGGAATTGGAGCTGAAGCCATTAAATCTTTATTGGACGGGCTTGATCTTCAAGAAATCTATCAACAGCTTCGGACTGAAATTCGCAGCAGCAATTCCTCAGCCAAACGTCAGAAAATGGCCAAGCGGTTGAAAATTGTGGATGCCTTCAGAAAATCCGGTATCGATCCAACCTGGATGATCATGGATGTAATTCCAGTTTTGCCGCCGGATCTACGCCCGTTGGTGCCCCTCGAAGGGGGACGTTTTGCCACTTCTGATCTTAACGATTTATACCGAAGAGTGATCAATCGGAACAATCGGCTGAAACGCCTCATCGAGCTGCGGGCTCCGGATATTATCATCCGTAACGAAAAACGGATGCTGCAGGAAGCAGTAGATGTCTTGTTTGACAATGGGCGGCATGGCAGGGTCATTACCGGTACCAACAAACGTCCTCTGAAATCACTTAGTGACACGCTGAAAGGGAAACAGGGTCGTTTTCGTCAGAATCTGCTTGGAAAACGGGTGGATTATTCCGGAAGAACCGTGATTACAGTCGGGCCGAACCTGCGGCTTCATCAATGCGGGCTCCCGAAAAAAATGGCGCTCGAACTGTTCAAGCCGTTTGTATATTACCGTCTAGAACAGAAAGGCCTCGTTCAGACTGTGAAAAGCGCCAAAAAAATGGTTGAAAGTGAAGATCCGCAAGTGTGGGATACACTGGATGAGGTTGTACGGGAATATCCGGTGATGCTCAACCGTGCGCCGACGCTTCACCGGTTGGGGATTCAGTCTTTTGAACCGATTCTAATTGAAGGAAAAGCGATACAACTGCATCCTCTTGTCTGTACGGCGTTCAATGCAGACTTTGATGGCGACCAAATGGCTGTACATGTGCCCCTTTCGGTTGAATCGCAAATTGAAGCCCGAATTCTCATGTTGTCGAGCAACAATATCCTCTCACCGGCGAATGGGAGTCCTATTATCGTGCCCAGTCAGGATATCGTACTGGGCATCTATTACATGACCCGGGAATTGGCGGACTCTAAGGTCGAAAATATTATCTTTTCAAGCCCTGAGGAAGTTCGATCCGCATATGACGCCGGAGAGGCTGCACTGCATGCCGGAATTACGGTGCGCATTCATGGAAAACGTGTTCATACAACAGTGGGCAGAATACTGTTATGGGAGATCATGCCCAAGGATACTGTCCTGGTGCTGCGCCGCATTATGGCCCTGAGCATCGAAGATGCAATGAAGATCAAAGAGGAATTATTGGATGGAGCTACATTTGCATCTCTTGTTCAGAAGTATTCCCAGCATCCGGATAAATTAAACAAAGGGGTGATCGGCCGGTTGAGAAGCGAGGAATTCGTGAGGGTGTTTCCGGCTCGCGAAGAAGAGGTTAAAGCCTTATACGCATTGAATCCGGGCGATATCAGTGACATCATGAATTTTGACGATGGGTATCATATTTTTGAAGTGATCGACCGCATGCCGGAGATACCTTTTGATGTCATTAACAATGTGATGGATAAAAAAACGCTCCGGGATCTGGTCGATTATTCCTATCGGAATTTAGGACCCAAATCCACAGTCATTCTGGCAGACAGAATCAAGGATATCGGTTATCGGTATTCGACGGAAGCCGGCTTGTCCATATCCATTGATGCCATGATCATCCCGGAAGCCAAAGCGAAAATATTGAGAGTCGCTGAAGAACGGGTAAGAGAAATCGAGAAGCAGTACACGGAAGGGCTCATTACTCCCGGAGAAAAATACAACAAGGTCGTCGATATTTGGGCGAAGGCAACGGATGATGTGGCCAATGAAATGATGGAATCCATGAAAAAGGAAAGAGTCGATAAGGACGGTAAATCCGTTTTTCAGGAAAGCATGAATCCTATATATATGATGTCCGATTCAGGTGCGAGGGGCAGTAAGGATCAGATGCGCCAGTTGGCGGGCATGCGCGGGTTGATGGCCAAACCATCCGGTGAAATCATCGAAACACCGATTACGGCAAATTTCCGTGAGGGACTATCGGTTCTTCAGTACTTTATTTCGACACATGGCGCGCGGAAAGGCTTGGCCGATACGGCATTGAAAACTGCCAATTCCGGATATTTGACCCGGCGGTTGGCTGATGTCGCACAGGATTGTGTCGTCAGTGAAGATGATTGTGGCACACTGCTTGGTGTCGATGTCGAACCCCTGACCGAAGGCGGAGAAGTTATCCAACGTTTGGGTGATCGAATTCTGGGACGTGTATCCTGTGAAGATATTCTCGATCCCTACACGGACGAAGTGCTGTTTACCACAGGCACCGAGTTGGATGAATCTGCGGTCAAGATCATTGAAGATGCCGGGTTGAAGAAAGTTCGTATCCGCAGCGTGCTGACATGTAAGTCTAATTATGGTGTATGCGCAAAATGCTATGGCCGCGATTTGGCCCATGGCCGAACAGTCGAAATCGGTCAAGCAGTTGGAATTTTAGCGGCACAGTCGATCGGAGAGCCGGGAACACAGTTGACGATGCGCACCTTCCATATTGGGGGTACGGCCAGTCGGCGCGTTGAACAGGCGGATATTCGTGCGCGGGTGGATGGAACGATAAAATTTCAGGATTTAATTGTCGAGGCCAACTCCGAAGGACATGAAATCGTCATGAACCGGAAAGGCGGAGAGCTGGCCATCATCGGTGAAACCGGACGAAAGCTTGAACAGTTTTCCATCATATTTGGCGCGCATGTGCATGTCAAGGATGACCAAAAGGTAAAAGTCGGTGATTTGCTGGCAACCTGGGATCCGTTTACCACCCCGATCATTTCAGAGGTCGAGGGTACCGTAAAATTTGGGGATATCACATTAAATAAAACCATGCAGGAGAAAGTGGACCCCGTCACACTGAAATCGAGCCGGACCATCGTTGAGTCCAAGAATATCGATGAAAGGCCGCGTATTTCAATCAAGGACGAAGATGGAAAAACTGCAAAACTGCCAAGATCCAGTGGATGGGCCCGTTATATGCTGCCAGTGGACGCTATCTTGCTGGTGGAGGAAGGAGACCGGGTCAAGGCAGGGGATGTTGTCGCTAAGCTGCCGCGGGCAACAACCAAGACTAAGGACATTACTGGCGGGTTACCGCGTGTTGCCGAGCTTTTTGAAGTACGAAAACCAAAAGATATTGCTGTGCTGAGTGAAATCGACGGATATGTGTCGATTGCAAAAAGCAGTAAAAAAGGCAAACAAAAAGTCACCATCACACCCGTTGATGTCGGGGAGAAGAAAGAATATCTGATTCCTCGGGGGAAGCACATCAATGTCATCGAAGGCGACTATATCCGGGCGGGTGAGCCATTGATCGGCGGATCCAAAATACCGCAGGATATATTGAACATCAAAGGTGAAATCGAACTGGCTCGTTATCTGGTCAATGAAGTGCAAGAGGTTTATCGTTTACAGGGTGTCCGTATCAACGATAAACATATAGAAGTTATCGTTCGTCAGATGATGCGCCGTGTCAAAATTACGCAGGTCGGAGACACCGATTTTATTCAAGATGAACAGATCGATAAAATTCGTTTTCAAGAAGTCAATGCAATAGTTGTCGATAAAGACTTCGAAGAAGTGGACAGTGCTGGAAAAGTGGTAATCAGAAAAGGTTTTCCTGCCAAGGCGGAACCTCTCATTCTCGGTATCACCAAAGCGTCGCTGAGTACGGAAAGCTTCATTTCGGCGGCGTCTTTTCAGGAAACGACAAAGGTTTTGACGGATGCCAGTATTGCGGGAGCCGTAGATAACCTTCGTGGTCTGAAGGAAAATGTGATCATGGGAAGAACCATTCCCGCAGGTACCGGTTTTCCTGCATATCGGGACATTCGGATCGATGCTTCCTGATCCGGCAATTCCATAAAAATGATTGACAAAATACATTTTTATAGATAAAAGAACTAATTTTACTTATGACGAGTTTAAAATTTTGTTGTAAATGAAGTGATCGAAGGGGAGAAAATGCCTACAATCAACCAGCTGGTAAGAAAGGGAAGAGAGCGGGTCAAGAAAAAGACCAATACGCCTGCATTGAAAGGTGCACCTCAAAAAAGAGGCGTGTGTACACGTGTGTACACGTCAACGCCAAAAAAACCGAACTCGGCGCTCAGAAAAGTAGCAAGAGTCAGACTCACGACCGGTGTTGAGGTAACGGCCTATATTCCAGGTATCGGGCACAATCTACAAGAGCACTCTGTCGTTTTGGTTCGCGGTGGCCGTGTTAAAGACCTTCCCGGTGTCAGATATCATATTATCCGGGGAACATTGGACACCCTCGGTGTGGATGATAGAAAACAGGGCCGCTCCAAATATGGCGCCAAGAGACCCAAGTAAAAAAGTCGATCGCTTAAGGATAACTTGTAACGTATCGGAGAAAATGGTGTAGGATATGCCCAGAAGAAGAGAAATAGCCGAAAGAACCATCATTGCGGACGCCAAATATGACAGCAAACTGGTGGCCAAATTTATCAAATCTATCATGCGGGACGGAAAAAAAAGTATCGCTGAATCGATTCTTTATAAAGCTTTCGGTATTATTGAAAAGAAAACAAACGAACCACCGTTGAAAATGTTCGAGCAGGCGGTGGAAAATGTCCGGCCAGTCATAGAGGTCAAATCACGCCGTGTCGGTGGGTCAACCTATCAGGTGCCGACAGATATCCGACCGTCCCGGCGTACAGCTTTGGGAATACGATGGATCATCGGTTTTGCACGCAAACGATCCGAGAAGAGTATGGCGGAAAAATTGGCGGGTGAAATTTTGGATGCTGCAAACAACCGAGGCTCTTCAGCCAAGAAAAAAGAAGATACTCATAAGATGGCTGAAGCCAATAAAGCATTCGCGCATTATCGATGGTAATTTGGGGTCGAAAAAGATACGATGCTGATTGACTGAAAGTAAATGAAAACGATGAAAGGAGGACAGTGAAATGGCGAAGGAAAAGTTTGATCGGTCGAAGCCGCATGTGAAT
>CAZBUL010000077.1:0-13550 GCA_964495045.1 uncultured Desulfobacterales bacterium
TTTTTGATGCTGCGGCTCATCCCCGGAGATTCCGCCCGGCTGCTGCTCGGAGAATTCGCCAGCCCCGAAGAACTTGCCAGACTGCGCACGCAGCTCGGGCTGGATCAGCCCCTTATCACCCAGTATGGCATCTATCTGAGCCGGATACTCCATGGGGATTTCGGCAATTCGGTCCGTACCGGCGCACCGGTTATCGGAGAAATCGGCGCCCGGCTTCCGGCCACGGCCGAGCTGTCGGTGGCGGCCATGCTGATCGCCGTTACAGTTGGGATATCCGCCGGTGTTCTCTCAGCCGTCCGGCAATATTCGCTGCTGGATTACGGGGCCATGCTGCTGGCCCTGATCGGTGTGTCCATGCCGATTTTCTGGCTGGGGCTGATGTTGATCTATGCTTTTTCCGTCAAGCTTTCCCTGCTTCCCATGATGGGGCGGATCAGCATGGGGGTCGATATTCCGGCAGTCACCGGCTTCATGTTGGTGGATACGCTGCTGGCAGCACAGTTTTCGGCCTTTTGGGATGCGCTTTGGCATCTGGTGCTGCCGTCGTTGACACTGGCCACCATTCCCATGGCAATTGTGGCCCGCATGACCCGGTCGAGCATGCTGGAAGTCTTGAATCGAGACTATGTCCGCACGGCACGGGCCAAGGGCATGGACGAACGTGTCGTGATTCTTCGCCATGCCCTTTGGAATGCCTTTTTGCCCGTTGTCACCATCATCGGCTTGAATTTCGGCATCCTTCTGGGCGGCGCTGTGCTCACCGAAACCATTTTTTCCTGGCCCGGACTGGGCCGGTATGTCGTGGATTCTCTGATGGCCCGGGACTATGCTGCGGTTCAGGCCTGTATCCTCATGTTCTCTTTGATCATGGCTGTCTGCAACCTGATGGTGGATATGGTGTATATGCTACTGGATCCAAGGATTCGCTATTCATGAAGGCGCGTTCAGCTTTGTCTCGGCTGCTGCGAAATGTCAGCGCCATGGCTGGTGCTGTGATCATTGCACTCATTGTCATCGTGGCGGTTGCGGGGCCGTCGCTGGCGCCTTACCATCCGCTGTCTCCCCAGCCGCTCAATCGGCTCAAAAGTCCGGATCAAGCCCATATTTTCGGAACCGACAGCCTGGGTCGGGATATTTTCAGCCGGGTGATTTTCGGCAGCCGGATATCGCTGGCGATCGGGTTTATATCCGTTGCCATCTCTTTGATTCCGGGAACGCTTCTGGGGCTGGCAGCCGGGTATTTCGGCGGTTGGACAGACGGTGTCATCATGCGGCTGATGGATGTGCTGCTGGCCTTTCCGGCCATTCTGCTGGCGATTTTTATCACCGCCATTTTAGGCCCCAGTCTTCCCAACACCATGATCGCTGTTGGCATCGTATATATTCCTCACTATGCACGGATCGTCCGCTCCAGTGTGTTGTCTTTGAGAGAGCAGTTGTTCATTGATGCCGTCCGGCATATCGGGGCGGGTCATCTGCGGATCGTTTTCAGTCATATTCTTCCCAATGCCCTTTCTCCGATTATCGTTTATGCCACCCTCGGTATGGGAACGGCCGTTCTTCAGGCCGCTGCTCTTGGTTTTCTGGGTCTGGGAGCCCAGCCGCCCCAGCCCGAATGGGGGGCCATGCTGTCCGAAGGCCGGCAGTACATCCAGATCGCTCCCCATGTGGCGGCTTTTCCCGGTCTTGCCATCCTGCTGCTGGTGCTGGGTTTCAATCTGTTCGGCGACGGCTTGCGGGATGTTTTGGACCCTTCGCTGCAATCGTTATGAATGATCATCTGGTTCTCGATATTCAGGGGCTGACCACGCAGTTTATGACCCGCCAGGGTCGGGTAACGGCGGTGGATCATGTCGGGCTGACCATCGCTGCTCAGGAAACGGTTTGTGTTGTCGGAGAAAGCGGTTCCGGAAAAAGTGTCATGGCCCTTTCTGTCATGGGCCTTCTGCCTGAACCGTATGGCCGCATCACAGCCGGGAGCATTCATTTCGAAGGCAAAGATTTGACCCGCCTGCGTTCCCGGGAAATGAAAGCGATTCGGGGAAACCGGATTTCCATGATATTTCAGGAGCCCATGACATCGCTCAACCCGGTGTTTACCGTCGGTTTTCAGATTGCCGAAGTGCTGCGCAAGCATCGGGGCATGACCCGCAGCCAGGTAAGTCGTGAAGTGATCGATATGTTGGGACGGGTCGGTATTCCCGAACCCCGCAAACGGGCAGGCGATTATCCTCACCAGCTTTCGGGCGGCATGATGCAGCGGGTCATGATCGCCATGGCCCTGAGCTGTCAGCCGGTGTTGATGATTGCCGACGAACCGACTACAGCTCTCGATGTCACCATTCAGGCCCAGATTCTGGACCTTATGCTCCGGCTGAAGACCGAAACCGGCATGGCCGTCTGGTTCATTACCCACGATTTGGGGCTGGTGGCGGATATCGCCCAGAAAGTGGCCGTCATGTATGCCGGAAAGATCGTCGAGCAGGCCGACGTGGCGGAGCTGTTTCGCAATCCGCTGCATCCTTATACGATCGGGCTGTTCAATTCGCTGCCCCGAATCGGCGGCCGGAAAGGGCGGTTGACCCCCATTGCCGGATCGGTTCCCAGCCTGGATCAACTGCCTGCCGGATGCGCTTTTCAGGACAGGTGCGGGAGGGTGGTTTCAGAGGGATGCGGGGTTCGACCTCCGGGGTTGGTTGAGGTGTGTTCAGGGCATTGGGTTGCGTGTTATTGGCATCGATAAGCATGGGTAGTTGTCTGGTTCAAGCGGATGTACATTCCTTTCTGCCTTGCAGGTTCGAGCCTGTCTAAAGACAAGGTTGCTTGTTCCAGAGCCGTTACAAATCGATTCTATGCCAGGGAGACACCTGCCTGTTGAACTGGTAGGTATATTCTCACCACAATAGCGATGGCACGGGATAGAGATAGATCTTTTTTAAATTAAGGGCGACCCCGGTATCGTAGGAGGAAGATATGAAACAAGCAATTCAAATTTCGCCACCACAGGCCACCAATCAGATGAGCACGGCGGAAGCATTTTATCGAGTCTTTTGTGCCTTACCGAAAAAAGATCGTGTGGCTATCGCTCGTTATATTTTCCAGGATATGGAGATTCGACAAACCCTGGAGTTAACAGAAATTCCGAATGATCAGACAATTAAGAGTTTTACTGAAGATAAAGCCCACATGCCTGTATTTACCACAATCCAGGCGTTACGTGATGACTTGCTATCGTGATGTATCAAATTCGGAGAACCATACAATTTAAAAAAGATATCAAGCGAGTGCTGAAACGGGGAAAAGATATTGAACAGCTACTCGCTGTTGTCCTGCTTATAGCCGAAGGTCACACCTTGGATGCCGTTTATTGTGATCATTCCCTGAAAGGGCAATATCACGGAAAACGTGATTGTCATTTGGAACCAGATTGGATTTTGATTTATGCCATTGAGGATCAGGATGTGGTGCTATATCGTACCGGATCTCACGCCGATTTGTTCAGATAAGGGAGACCATGAGCGGCTGTCGCCCTTAACATAACAATTTCCTCAAGTATTTTTTTGTATGCCGAGACAATCACGATTAGAAATATCAGGAGCCCTGCACCACATCATTGCACGAGATATCGAGCGGCGTACAAATTTCGAGGATGATCAAGGCCGCCAGGATTTTTTAAAGAACTTGTGTCTGATCCTGGAGCAAACGGAAACGGCTTGCTATGCCTGGTCATTGATGTCAAACCATTTTCATTGCTTGTTGAAAACCGGCGGCGTTGCGATAGCCATAGACTTTCAGAAAATTCGTTTTGCAAGGCAGCAGGGAGTGAATCGGCCTTTTTCGGCCACTCCCGACCGATAACACCGCGAAATTATTTTTCTGAATGTCTATATGGTGATGCAACTAATCGAAATGTAAGGATAATGTATCGCTTTCTCTTTTTGGATGGCTGTCTGGCAAAGCAATGAATCTCCATGAATACCGATCCGATTTGGTTACATCAGAATGAAATGTGGGAATATATTGACACCGAATCAGTTGATGAAACTGATCTTGAATGATACTGAACGGATGAAGCGGATAGAGACGCTAAGAAGCATAATGGTTAATGTGTCACCCGGCGGCCGGTGAAATGCTGCGTTCGTTGAATCTATAGGGATGAAAAATGAGAATACCCATCTATCAAGTTGATGCCTTTACTTCCGAAGTTTTCTCTGGCAACCCGGCAGCGGTATGTGTGCTCGATGCGTGGATTGATGATAAACTGTTGCAGTCGATCGCTGCGGAGAACAATCTGTCCGAGACGGCCTTTATCGTTCAAACCGCCAGTGGCTTCGACCTCCGATGGTTTACCCCTGTCACTGAAGTTGCGCTCTGTGGTCACGCGACTCTGGCAAGCGCCTTTGTACTGTTTATGTGCAGGAACTGGGCGCTCGATACCGTGCGGTTTCGTACGCGAAAGAGTGGGTATCTTTCGGTGACGAGATATGATGATCTTCTTGAAATGGATTTTCCCGCAAGACCCGCTTGTCCCCGGACGCACCCGGCCGGACTTGCGGAAGCATTGCAGGCTGCACCGGAGGGAGTATTTGCTTCAGCGGAAGACCTGATGGTGGTATTGGAGAGTGAGAGCGCCGTGCGAGCCGTTCAACCCGATTTTGATGCACTTCACCGGATAGAAAGCCGCGGCATCATTGTTACGGCCAGAGGGGATCGGAGCGATTTCGTTTCACGGTTTTTTGCGCCCCGAGTCGGCGTGCCGGAAGACCCGGTAACCGGTTCAGCACACTGCGTTCTGACTCCGTATTGGGCAGCCGTGCTTGGCAAGACATCTCTGCACGCATTCCAGGTTTCGAAACGGGGAGGAGAATTGTTTTGCTCAACCTCGGGCGACCGTGTCAGAATATCTGGCAAGGCGGTATTCTATCTGGAAGGCACCATAACGATATGAGCATTCGAAAGAGGCAATCCAGCGGGCTCCTTACAGCCGCGTCGGCAATTCTCCTTTCGTATAATTTGAATATCCAAAATATTTGTACTTTTTCGAATCGAATTAACGTGGTCTGTATATGGATACGATAACAGAATCTCTTAAGTTTTGCGATCGGCAATTTACCTCGCAGGAAGTATCGTTAATCCGGGAAGTAGTCCAGAGCTGCAAGGGGCTCAGCCGGATGGAGCTGGCAAATACGGTTTGCGAATTGCTGGACTGGCAACGTCCGAACGGCAAACTAAAGGCACGGGAATGTCGGGATCTGCTTGAACGACTGGAAAACATGGGAGAGATCAAGCTTCCTGGAAAAAAAACGACCAAGACTAAAGGTGCTGCAAAGTGCATTGTAATTCCGGAGCCAGAAAAGCCTTTGTGTGTTCTTACCGGTAAAGTCGATGAATATTTACCCTTGCAGGTGCAACTGGTTGAAACCAAGGAGCAGCGGCTGTTATTCCGTGATCTTGTGGGTCGATATCATTACCTGGGATACTCGATGCCCTATGGCGCACGCCTTCAATACCTGGTTTACGTGGAGCGAGGCGCCAAAGAGGTGGTAGGTTGTGTGCAGTTTTCATCACCGGCCTGGTGGATAAAAGTTCGGGATGAATGGATTGGCTGGAACAATGAAAGCCGTAAGCTGAGGTTGCAGCATGTGGTCAATAACAGCCGTTTTCTGGTGTTGGCGCGGATAGAGAATCTGGCCAGCAAGATGCTGTCGGAAGTGATGCGCCATCTGCGCAAAGACTGGCAGACACACTACGCTGTGGAACCGTGGTTGGTGGAGACGATGGTGGACAGACAGCGGTTTCATGGCGGCTGTTACCGGGCCGCAAATTTTGAAGAGATCGGTCAAACCACCGGTCGCGGACGGATGGATCGGACGCACCAGCGTCAAGGCGCCGAGATCAAAACGGTGCTGGTCTATCCGTTGGTCAAACATGCAAAGCGAAAACTGTCACAAGGATGGTAAGATGTGAGTGCGCTGCTCATGTTTATAATGCATTTCAATCATATCACAGATTGCCCCGATCTCCTCGAATTGAAACACCGGAACACTGGCGGAATAGGGGGCATCCGTAACAACCGCCAACAGCAGCGCATCTTCCGGAAACAGCGGTTGTTGATGCATCTGAGATCGGAAGACCTCGATCTTGGGCTTTTTTTCCCGTTTGAACCCCTCCACCAGAACGATATCCATATCTTGAAAATAAAGCAGCAGGCTGTCTAAACCGGTTTCATCCCAGGTTTTCACCAGACCGATCTGACCCGGAGATGCCGCCAGAACTGTATCGGCTCCGGCGGCCCGGTGGCGGTATGTGTCTTTTCCGGGGTGATCCATCGAAAGGATGTGGTGCGAATGTTTGATGGTGCCGATTCGGTATCCCCGGCGCTTGAGTTCGGGGATGAGTTTTTCTAGCAAGGTGGTCTTTCCGGAGTTCGAATGACCAACGATCGTGATTACAGGTGGCATGTTTTCCCTATTATTTTCATACATCTGCATGACATATCGAGTCGTGGACATTTTCCTGCAACTTGTCAAGCATCAGAAGCAAATTGTCTTTTGGCTCATCATGTTGGATTTTATCTTTTATAATATCCAACAGTTCGGTTACCACCCGTTCTATCCGAGCTTCATAGTAGGCTTTGGCAAATTCCGGATCCCGCATTTGGTTGAAAAAAAGTTCATCATAATTGCTCATGGATTATCCTCACTCATGATAAAGATTGCGCAATGTTTTCGCTTTTTCTATTTCTTTACGCGGTGTTTTCTGCGTTTTTTTCAAAAACCCGTGGGTGATCACAATCCTTGCCTCTTTTTCATAGAAAAAAAGGCTGCGGGCGATTTTATCGATCAGGAATGTACGCAATTCAAAAATCCCGTCTTCCAAATGTTTTGATAGGTTCTCTTTGATCGGTAAATGGTGATTCTTCAAATGTAAAAAATAATTGATTGTTTCAAATAATTTTGCTCTTTCTTGAATGGATAAACCCATCACAAATATTTCAAAAGGGTTTTCCCCGTTTTTCAGCTCAATATACTCCACAGTATAGCTCACGGGCATTTCCTCGCTTATGCATAAAGTGGAGAATATTGCAAATTTTCGATTGTATCAAGATTGATCTGTACATGACTTTGATAATTCATTAGAATTTCATTTACTTCTCAACCGGCAGTTCCGGCCGTGCGGCCCATTCGGTCCATCCGGCGTCGTACCAATAGACGTTTCGGTAGCCCAGCAGTCGCTTCAGGAGAAAAAACGTCTGGCTGGCCTGATGACCGGTGCGGCAATGGACGATGACCGGGGTATCCAGCGAGGGAATGATTTTGGCGTAGATGCCCATCAATTCTTTCATCGGTTTGAACCCGATATATGCGTCGCTCTTGGCCAGATCCGCACTGAAAACGCGGTTGACGGCGCCGGGGATATGACCGGCACGGGCTTCGTCCGATTTCTTCCCGGTGAAATAGTCTTCCGGGCGGACATCGAGGATCAGAGCGCTTTTGCTCTGTATGTCCGACAGCACCCTGGCGGATGAAACACTGAATGTGTCCGTTCCCGATGTGAGCGGGTAAATCGACCGCTGCACCTGGGGCAGGGCATTTCCCGTGGGTCTGCTTTCGGCCATCCATTTGTCGAATCCGCCGTCCAGAATCGCATAGCGTAAATGTCCGATCCGCTCCAGACCCATGGCGATCAGGGCGGCATCCCGGATTTTATCCCCGTCGTAAACCAGAACGATGAAGTGGCGGGGGGATATTCCCATCAGGGATAATTTGGCAGCGAGTATTTCGGCTGGCATCAGCATGGATGGCACCCCGTCGAGATTGCCCCGGAGATGTTCCGGAGACAGGGAAAACGCGCCCGGAATATGGCTGGTATTGTATTCCGGCTGACTGCGGGTGTCGATGATCCTGATATCCGGGCGGTCGAGATTTTCCGCAAGGCGCGCCGTGTCGATCATGCCGGGAAGCTTGAGCCCCTGAAATGCGGCATCCGATGTTGCTGCGGCTTGATCCTGTCCATAATAGAAGTCCCGCCAGGCATTTATTTGACGGGTCGTTTCGGCAGACGGCGGCGGCATGCGCAGCGACGCGGGTTTCAGGCATCGGTCGATGAATCCGTCCAGCCCGTCGGTCAGAATGAATACATTCCGGAATCCGCTGCGGTAAAGTGCGTCTCTGGCCTGCGCCGGATGCACCATGCCATTGGAATAGAGGACGATCCGGGTCTTGTCTGGGTGGGCCGATATGAAATCCGGCAGATCCGGCATATTGACCCGAACTGCCCCACGAATGTGAAAGGCGTTGTATTCATCGACGGACCGGATATCCACGACCAGAAGCCGGGGATCACGATTGTAAATCGCTTGGGCCAGTTCTTCCGGTTCGATGTGGTCTGTGGCCGATGCCACATCAGACAGCAAAGCACGCTCCGATCCCGGAGGCGGCGAGGGGATCGCGGCGGCCGGTGAGCTCGCAGCGGGGGGCAGCCGGGTTTCGGATGCGGAAAACTGTTTTTCCGGCATGAAAAACAAAAGCCCCGAAGCCAGAATCAGCGCCAGACTGAACCGGGCCAGAAACGGGCTGTTGAAATAGGATTTCATGCCTTTTCCGGTTTCGATGAATTCGGCTCCCCAGAAGCAGGCAACGGCGACGACGGTGATTCCCAAAACCACTGCTCGTCTGGGAATGCCGAGTGATTCATTCAAAAATGCCAGTCCTGGCTGACCGAAAGCGTGGAGGCTGCTCTGCCCCCAGTCCGCCAGAAATTGGATGAGTGGATACGTTTCGTTGAAGAGAATGCTGCCGAGGACGGCCCCTGCCAGAAACACGGCGGCATCGATTTTTCCGGAGACCATGCCCACCGCGGCGGTTCCCGGACACCAGCCGCTCATGACGAATCCGACGCCGAAGATGAGTCCGGCCAGGATGTAGGTACCATAATATGTCGTTATGTAGTAAATCTGTGTGGCGGGGTCCACCAGACCGATCCAGAAGGCGATGGAAAGTCCCATCATGGCAACGACCAGGGCCGTGAACATGACTTTGAGTACCGCCATGTCGCGGAAATAGAAAATACCGGCCAATCGTTTCGAGCTGCCGAAACCGGCTTTTTCCAGGGAAATCCCGAAAAAAATGCCGATGATGAGCGCGGCGGCCAATGCGGCCGGAGAATCCAGCGATTGTGTGCCGAAAAAAGTATCAATCATTCCATTGCCTCCTTACCAACCAGGCGGCGGCGAATCCGCCGGCGAATACGCATATCAGGAACACGATACTGCCCGAAAGCAGCAGGGCACTGCCGGTCAAAGCCTGTCCGGATGTGCAGCCGCCGGCCAGCCGGCTGGAAAATCCACCAAGGATGCCGCCGAAAGCCGCGAAAAAAAGCCGAAGATGCACGGGAGCGGCCGCACCGCGTTCCACCCCGATGGCGATGCGACGGGAAAAAACGGCCGAACCAAGGCCGCCGATCATGACACCGATCAGCATGAAGACCAGATAATAATTCAAGGGATATTTTCCCCATGCGCCGAAATATTCGCTGGCCGCAACATGGGCCGGGAGTACCACCCCTTCCAGAAAGGCGGCGATTCGGGCGATGCCGCCGGAGGCACCGAGTCCGGCGCCCAGAATCAGGAAAGACGCCAGAAGAGTCAATCCAAGAAGTATTCCGGCCAGGTAAGGATTTGAATATGGCTTGGGTTCTTTGAACAACATTTTCATGGGAAGACCTCCTAACATCCGGCGCTTTGGCGTTTGGCCGGAGCAGCCGGGGCTGCCGCCGGTGGTGGTGGTGGTGGTGTGGTTTCAGATTGGGATGCGGGCGGCTGAACAGCAGGCATGGAAGATTCGGGAACCGTCCGTCCACTCGATTTTTTGGCGGTTGCCGCCCAGAATGCTTCCAGTCCACCGGCCAGTACCCGGATCGGGCGTTCTGTTTTCTGAGACAGAATACCGGCGACGGCCATGGCCATGGCGCCGTCCCGGTCGATCAGCACCAGCGGATTCGATCCGGTCAGATAACCGGGATTGGAAAGGACATCGGAAAGAACCGCATTGCGGGAACCAGGAACATGGTAATCCGCAAACTGATCCGGCTGTCGGATATCCACCAGGTCGAGGCCGCCAGAGCCGGCGGATGCCTGATGCTGAAGGGCTTGGGGAGACAGCAGCTCCGGCAGCGGGCGTGGTTTGCCGGTGGAGGGAGCGGTTCCAGGCTCGGCAGGCGCGATAACCGGCAGACCAGCCTGAATCCAGGCTTCACTGCCGCCATCGAGACTTCTGGCTTTTTTGAAACCTTTTCTTTCCAGAATCCCCACGGCCAGGCTGGATCGAAACGCCGAATTGCAGACCGTGACAACCGGCTCCGACGGATCGAGCCGGCCGGAAAGCGCGGCCAGTTGATTGAGCGGCAGATTCAAGACCGTGCCGATTTTCATCCCCATCCATTCGGTCGGCAGCCGCACATCCACAATGACCGGTGCCTGGCCTTTCTGCATCAGATCATACAATTCCCGTGCCGGAACAGCCGGTGTGACGTTGACCGGCAGGTTGGCTTTCTTCCAGTTGTCCGGGCGGATGATGTCGGCACGGTAGCCGATCCGGTGCAGGCGAAACAACGATTCTTTCAGCGCCTGCGTCTCTCCGCACAGCACAAGTTTTTCACCCCAGGGAATCATGACGCCGGTCCATGTCTCGAACCTTCCCCGGACGGCGATGTTGATCGCATTGGGAATGTGGCCGGCCGAATAGGCCGAGGCATTGCGCACATCGACGATCCAGGTTTTGTCCGGATCATTTAAACCGGCGGCGGCCGGGATTTCCGCAGGCAACGGGGCATTCCAGTCGATGATGGGCGGCCCTTCACGATTGATCCGGGCATTGTGTTTGAAGTATTGGGGAGCATCCGGCAGCCCTTCAAGCAGCATGGTGATGAATTCGCTGCGGCGGGTCTGTTTGAGATATGGGTTGTCGGCTTTTTCTTTTCCGATGGTGGAAAACGGTTCTTCGCTCAGATGCGCCCCGCAGAGGGATCCGGCGCCGTGGGCCGGGAAAAACGCCACGTTGTCCCCCAGTTTCGAGATTTTGTTGAACCACGAATCATAGGCCGCCGAAGCCAGCCATGCGGCGGAAATATTACCTTCCAGAAGATCGGGTCGGCCCATGCTGCCCACAAACAGCACGTCACCCGTAAACATGGCCTCAGTTGTATCGGAACTGCTTTTGCCGGACACCAGGGCGCACATGCCGTCTGGTGTGTGGCCGGGGGTGTCGATGAATTTCACGGATGCCGAGCCGACGGCAATCCGGTCGCCTTCGGAAAGGGGGTGGATGCTGTAAGCGGCCCCGCTTTTCTTGCTCTGATAAATCGGGCAGTTGAGGGCGCCAGCCATTTCGATATGCCCGGCAATGAAATCAGCATGGGAGTGGGTGAGATAAACGCCTTTGATGGTGGCATTTTCCTTTTTGGCGGTTTCCAGGATGGCCGAGATATCTCTTCCGGGATCCACGGCCAGGGCTTCATTGTCGCTGATGAGTAGATAGGAATAAGTGGACAGGACGGGAAGTGTCAGTTGAATAATCCGAAAATTGGAAAAAGGATAGGCATTGACGATGCGGTAGGATGCCGCATCCGTATCATGGGATGCCGATTCCGCGTCTTTGATGCTGGCGGCTTGCACCCACGGAATCGACAACTGCATCGACAGGGCTGCGATTAGAATCATCATCCGAAAAGGATACATGGATGGTTTCCTCCTTTGTAACGGGTTGCGCGGTGTCATTGGGCCTGTTGGGGCGTGAACGATGGCTGGTTATATTTGTGAATCCAAAGCAGACCATTTGTCAAGCCTAAAATTGGGTTATATGCCGATGCTCATGGGGTTTCCTTTTCGAGTTCAAAAAACAGGGAAACAAGCCGATGCTGATTCGGCGATGTTGTTAAATGCACAGCCTGAAATTCGCTTTCTTTTTCGCATTGATATGATATCATGATGTTGTGAAATCGTACTGTTCATGGAGTTCCCATGAATTCAGGCTATGGCCGGATTTTCTTTGTGCTGAATCAATCAACCGACACCGTCCACCAAACCATGACTCCTCTTCTCGAAGTTCGGCATCTGGTTAAAACCTACAAATCACTCGTTGCAGTCGATGATGTCAGTCTATCCATTCCCGCCGGCATCTGTTTCGGATTGCTGGGGCCCAACGGGGCAGGCAAAACCACGACCGTCGAGATGATGGAGGGCATCATCGCTCCCGATTCGGGCGAGGTATATTACAAGGGCGCCCTGCGAACCGCCGGTTTCAACGAGGAAATCGGTATTCAGTTCCAGCATACGGAACTGCTGTCTTATCTGACGGTGCGGGAAACCCTGGATACTTTCCGTAAACTGTATGGCCGGACAGAGAATATCGACGATCTGCTGACAATCTGCAATCTTGTGGAAATCCAAAAGCAATACAACGATAAGATATCCGGCGGCCAGCGGCAGCGGCTGCTGCTGGCGCTGGCGCTCGTGAACCGGCCGGAGCTGCTCTTTCTCGATGAGCCTTCGACGGGTCTGGATCCCCAGGCCCGCCGGAATCTGTGGGATATCGTTTTGAACATCAAATCGCAGGGAAAGACCATCATTTTGACGACACACTATATGCGGGAAGCTCAGACACTCTGCGATGAAGTGGCGATCATGGATCATGGCCGCATCATCGCACGGGGATCGGTTCCGGAACTGATCCGCGAATATTGCACGGCAGACAGTAGCGGCCAGCCCTGCCCGGAAGCCAATCTCGAATCAGTATTCATCCGGCTGACCGGCCGGCAGCTTCGGGAATGACGGCATGCGCTTTCGACGGGTGTGGGCCATGTTTATGGCCAGAAATCTGGAGTTTTTTCGGGATCGTTCGGCATTCGGCTGGAATTTCCTGTTTCCTTTTTTGCTGATTGTCGGGTTTGCCGTCGTTTTCAGCGGAAGATCTTTCACGGAATACAAAGCAGGCGTGTTTCCCGTAGATTCACAGACGGTTATCCAACACCGGGTCGATATTCCCGAAAGCTTTCAATCCCTGAAATATGTGGAATTTGTCGGGGTGCCGTCTCTTGAAGTGGGCCTCCAGCTTCTGAATCAGCATAAAATCCATCTGCTGATTCAGCAGGGAGCTCCGCCCTATTCCTACTGGATCAATGCGTCATCTCCCAAGGGGTATGTTCTTGAAAAAATGCTGATCGCCGCTCTCCAGCCGAAAGTTCCC
The DNA here is from genome assembly GCA_964495045.1 of uncultured Desulfobacterales bacterium. Taxonomy (GTDB): domain Bacteria; phylum Desulfobacterota; class Desulfobacteria; order Desulfobacterales; family Desulfatirhabdiaceae; genus RAAP-1. The sequence goes on from CAZBUL010000077.1 coordinate 13,245, forward strand.
GAAAATCTGCTGGATCGGCGGGAGTTTCAGGGAAGGGAAATCCGCTATATCGACTGGCTGTTTCCCGGAATACTGGGGATGAACATGATGTTCAGTGCGCTGTGGGGCGTGGGCTATGTGGTTGTTCGATACCGCAAAAACGGTGTGTTGAAGCGCCTGAAGGCCACACCGCTTACGGCCATGGAATATATGGCTGCCCAGATGCTGTCCCGGATATTTCTGCTGATATTCACCCTGGTTGTGGTCTGGATCGGGAGTGACATGCTGTTGAAATTCGAAGTGGCCGGCTCCTATTTCGATCTGGCC
>CAZBUL010000078.1:0-1527 GCA_964495045.1 uncultured Desulfobacterales bacterium
TGAAACCGTCTTTCCATAAGGCACCTCCTTTGATTTGATCCGTTGTGTGTTCAGCGTTTCTGTTTGACCTCCTATTGTGCATCTTGTGTGCCAGTAGCAGTGATCTATGAGTCGGCATGCATGAGCCAAGACTTAACATCTTTATATTATTTATAAATTAATTTTTTTTGTTTTATGGATCACTCGAAGTGTTGAGTGATCGTCGAGCAATCATATTGATTCAATTTGCACCAGAGTTATCTCAATGCTCAATTATCTGATTGATATCAGTTTGTTATAACATTGCTTCATTTTGCACAACATGATGCAATATACATCACCCTGCCTCGCACCGTTCAGTTCTGATCCGATTTGTTTTCAATTTCTATTTGACATCTATCCGTTGACGGTTCAAATATACTCGTGACAATCTGTGAGCTTTTTTCCGGCTGCTTTTCAACGTCGGAAGAAGTAATTTATTTCTTTATTTTTATCTATTTTTCGGAGGACTTACATGTCTGTCAAACGTATCCACAACTTCAATGCCGGGCCGGCCGCCCTGCCGCTGCCGGTGTTACAGGAAATTCAGGAATCTTTTTTGGATTTCAAGGGTTCCGGCATGTCCATTACCGAGGTCAGTCACCGGTCCAAATGGTTCGATGATGTCATCAACGATGCTACGGCCAGAATTCGCAGATTGCTGAAGCTGGACGACACCTATCATGTCCTGTTCCTGCAGGGCGGAGCCAGCACACAGTTTGCCATGATTCCCATGAACTGTCTGTCAGACACGGATTCCGCCGATTATGTGAATACCGGTACCTGGGCCACCAAGGCCATTCAGGAAGCCCAGCTCCTTGGGAAAAAGGTTAACGTTGCGGCTTCTTCCGAAGACCGCAACTTCTGTTACATTCCGGAGAATATTGCCTTCAGTCCAAAACCAGCCTATATTCACATCACCTCCAACAACACCATCAAGGGAACGCAGTGGGCCGCTTATCCGGATGTCAAGGAGGCTCCACTGGTGGCCGACATGTCATCGGATTTCATGAGCCGGCCCTTCGATGCCAAACCCTTTGGTTTGATCTATGCGGGTGCCCAGAAAAATATCGGGCCCGCCGGAGTATGTGTGGTCATCATCCGGGAAGACATGCTGCAGCGCACCCCCAAAAACATTCCCACGATGCTGAAATACACGACCCACTCCGCCAAAAATTCCATGTACAACACCCCGCCGTGTTTCGCTGTCTATACCATTCAGCTCGTCATGAAATGGCTCGAAGACACCATCGGCGGCCTGGAAGCCATGGATACCGTCAACCGGAAAAAAGCCGCCTGCCTCTATTCCCTCATGGACAAGAGCCGCTTTTACAAAGGAACGGCTGACCTTTCCAGCCGCTCGCTGATGAACGTCACGTTCCGGCTGCCGACAGAAGACCTCGAAAAACGATTCGTTCAGGAAGCTTCTGCCAACGATTTCGGCGGATTGAAGGGGCACCGTTCGGTCGGCGGATGCCGAGCCTCCATCTACAATGCCACAACCCTGGC
>CAZBUL010000078.1:1627-13488 GCA_964495045.1 uncultured Desulfobacterales bacterium
ACCTGCCCCTCATACCCCTCGATCGGAAACTCGCCGATCAAAATTCCTGCTTCTACTTTCATATCTTTTGACTTCATAATTTGTTTTTGTTATTCAATCATTGTTTTTTTCTTGCACGGGTTGACCTTATTTCAGAAAATAAAATCGCTTCATGTCACTTCGTCAACAAATCGATATCAAGGAGGAATGCACATGGGTAAAAAAACTGCGGTACTTATTACGATTCTCATATTTTTATCGACTGCCGCGGCAATAGCAGCGGGGCCCAAATCTGGTGGAACGCTGATTTTCGGACGCGGCGGAGACAGCGTAGGGCTCGATCCCGCTTATGAGACAGACGGCAACTCGTTCATGATCTGCGACAACGTACTCGAAGCCCTGGTGGAATATGCCGATGAAACCACCGCCATCGAACCGGGTCTGGCGGAATCCTGGGATATCGCCCCCGACGGAAAGGCCTATACCTTCCATCTGCGAAAAGGGGTCAAATTTCATGACGGCACACCGTTCAATGCCGACGCGGTCGTCTTTTCCCTCGGCCGGCAGATGAAAGAACGCAACCTCAAATTCTTCGGCAAAGGCTGGGAAATCCCCGCTCAGGAAAAAACCCCGGAATACTGGGTGACCATGGAAATGGACAATACGGTGGACAGCATCGAAGCCATCGACGACTATACCGTGGTATTCAAGCTGAAACGGGTGGAAGCCCCTTTTCTGGCCAATATGGGCATGGATTTTGCCGACATCATCAGCCCGACGGCTTTTACGAAAAACCCCAAGGAATTTATCCGCAATCCGATCGGCACCGGTCCTTTCAAATTTGTCAAATGGGTCAAGGATGATCAGATTCTATTGGAAAAATATGCCGACTATTGGGATAAAAAAGGCGGCCCCTATCTGGACAAACTGGTTTTCCGCGCCATCCCCGACAGCTCCGTCCGTTTTCTCGAGTTAAAAGCCGGCAGCATTCACATCTGCCAGTTTCCCAATGCCGCCGACGTTCCCATGGCGGCCAAAGATCCCAATCTCGTGCTGATCACCCAGCCGGGCATGAACATCGGCTATCTCTCTTTCAACCACACCAAGCCGCTGTGGCAGAACCTGCACATGCGAAAAGCCATCGTGTATGCCATCAATCGCAAAGCCATTGTGGACACCATCTACCAGGGCATGGGACAGGTGGCCAAAAACCCCATCCCGCCCACCATGTGGGGGTACAACGATGCGATTCAGGATTATCCATTCGATCCCGAAGCCGCCAAGAAAGAGCTGGAAATGGCTGGTTTTCCCGGCGGCAACGGTCTGCCGGAAATCACCCTCTGGTCCATGCCGGTTGCCAGGCCCTATAATCCCGAAGGCCTTAAAATAGGGGTGGCCATGATTTCGGATCTGGCCAAAGTCGGTATCAAGGCCCGTATCGTCAGCTACGACTGGGGAACCTATCTGAAACGCCAGAAGGAACAGCCCGAAGACATGGACCTTTTTCAACTCGGTTGGACTGGCGACAACGGGGATCCCGACAATTTTCTGGCGGTTCTTTTTGATGGATTGGCCTCCTCCTCTGTTCGGACCCAATGGAAGAACGAGGCATATCACAAGCTGATGCTGGAAGGAAAACAAACCGTCGATCAGTCTAAACGGGTGGATATTTACAAGAAATCCCTTGAAATAATTCATGATGATGTCGGCGTGATCTCCGTGGCCCATTCAACGGTCGTCAGTCCCCAACTCAAGAACGTCAAGAATTTCAAACTTCATCCCACCCAGTCCATGCGGATGAAAAACGTGTGGCTGGAATAGTTGTGCATCACCAAGATGTCTAACAGGGCTTTTTCAGGGGTGATGATCTCATGCCGGCCTACATTATCCGACGGATTTTGATGCTGTTTCCCACGCTGCTGGGGGTGTCCATCATCGTTTTTCTGATGCTGCACATCACCCCCGGCGATCCCGCCGAGCTGATGCTGGGAGAGCGGTCCACGGATGCGGCGATTCAGGAAATCCGGGAGCATCTTGGGTTGAACAAACCCCTGCATGTTCAATACGGCATGTTCATCACCCGGCTGCTTCAGGGTGATCTCGGCGAAACCATCATGACCCGGCAGAAGGTCTGGATCGAAGTCAAAGAGCGGTTTCCCGCCACCATCGAGCTGGCGATGGCCGCCATGCTCATCAGTTGTTTTTTCGGGGTGATTTTCGGCATTGTCTCGGCCGTCCGGCAGCATTCCATCTTCGATTATCTGAGCATGATCGGCGCGCTCATCGGCGTCAGCATGCCCATTTTCTGGCTGGGACTGGTGCTGATGCTCATCTTTTCCCTGTTTCTGGGGTGGCTGCCCATGTCTGGCAGGCTCACCATCGGCGTCGATCTGGATGTCAAAACCCAGTTCTACATTCTGGACGCCATGCTGACCCGGAATGGGACGGCATTGCGGGATGTTCTCTGGCATCTGACGCTTCCGGCGATCACCCTGAGCAGCATTCCCATGGCCATCGTCGCCCGGATGACCCGCTCCAGCATGCTCGATGTTCTGCGGCAGGATTATATCAAAACCGCCAAAGCCAAAGGGCTTTCCGAATTCAAGGTAGTGATCAAGCATGCCCTGCGAAACGCCCTGATTCCAGTGGTCACCACCATCGGGCTCCAGTTCGGCATTCTGTTGGGCGGTGCGATTCTCACCGAAACGATTTTTGCATGGCCCGGTGTCGGCAAATGGATGTTCGATGCGGTCATGAAGCGCGATTATGCCGTCATTCAGGGAGGAACGCTGTTTATCGCCGCCACCTTCATTGTCATCAATCTGATCGTGGATGTGCTGTATGCGGTCATCAATCCCCGAATCAGCGTCAAATAGCCGGTTGGAAAGGTCTGTTTGCAAAGAATGAAATCCGATTCCACAGCCGAAAACACGCCTGCCAAGCATCCCGAGGATCGGCATCCCCTGTTCGATCAAATCGAACAGCTCTGGCGGAACAAAACCGCAGTGGCCGGATTTTTCATCGTCATCGGATTTATCCTGACCGCCCTTTTCGCCCCCGTGCTGAGCCCCCACAATCCTGTCGAAACCGCCCTGTACGACCAACTCAAGCCGCCAGTCTGGTATGATATCGGAACCTGGAAACACATCCTGGGAACCGATGACCTCGGCCGGGATATCCTCTCGCGGCTGCTGTACGGGGCACGGGTGTCTTTGATGGTGGCGGTGTTCAGTGTGGGCGTGGCTTTCTGTGTCGGATCCGTTCTCGGGGCCGTCGCTGGATACTACAAAGGTTTTCCAGACAATCTCATCATGCGTTCCATGGACATTCTGCTGGCCTTTCCCCATATTCTGCTCGCCATCGTCATGGTGGCGTATCTGGGGCCGAGTCTGAAAAACGCCATGCTGGCCATCGGCATCATTTACATCCCCCGCTATGCCCGCATCGTTCGGGCATCCGTTCTCGAAGAATGTGAAAAAGATTACGTGACCGCCTCCCGTGCCGTCGGTGCCAAAAATTTCCGGATCATATTTGCCGTCATTTTCCCCAACTGTTTGGGGCCCCTCATCGTTCAGACAACGCTGGGGCTGGCATCGGCCATTCTGGATGCTGCGGCCCTGAGTTTTTTGGGGCTCGGCGCCCAGCCGCCCACACCCGAATGGGGAGCGATGATTGCCGAAGGCCGTTCCATGGCGCTTCGGGCATGGTGGGTCATGACCATACCGGGATTGTCCATCCTGACGGCGGTGTTGGGATTCAACCTGTTCGGGGATGGGCTGAGAGATGTACTCGACCCGCGGTTGAGAGATTGAAAGGCAGCCCATGGAAACCCCGCAGCCGGTTATCGATATTCAGCATCTGAAAACCCATTTCTATGTGCGCGGACACGTGGCCAGGGCGGTCGATGATGTCAGCCTGGCCATTCCCGCCGGTCAGACCCTGGGGCTTGTGGGCGAATCGGGCTGCGGCAAGAGCGTTACCGCCCATTCGATCATCCGGCTGATTCCCGAACCCCCAGGGAAAATCGTTTCCGGCCGGATTCTATTTGAGGGAACCGATCTGCTGCAACTGTCCGAACCGCAGATGCGAAAAATCCGGGGAAACCGCATCTCCATGATTTTTCAGGAACCCATGACATCGCTGAATCCGGTGTTTTCGGTCGGCGACCAGGTGGGAGAATCCATCCATATCCATCAGAAAATTTCCGGCAGGAACGTTCGGGATCGGGTCATCGATATGTTCCGGCTGGTGGGCATCCCGGCACCGGAAAAACGCATGGACGATTATCCCCATCAGATGAGCGGCGGCATGCGGCAGCGGGTCATGATCGCCATGGCGCTGGCCTGTAATCCCCGTCTGATGATCGCCGACGAGCCTACCACCGCACTCGATGTCACCATCCAAGCCCAGATTCTAGACCTCATGAACCATCTTAAATCTGAAATCGGGGCATCCATTCTTTTCATCACCCACGATCTGGGGGTTATCGCCGAAATAGCGCAGCAGGTGGCCGTTATGTATGCGGGAAAAGTCGTGGAGCATGCCGATGTCGGTGCCTTGTTTGCCCGCCCGAAACATCCCTACACTGTCGGTCTGCTTCAATCCATTCCTGTATTGGGGCGTAGAATCCAGGGACGGCTCAATACCATCAAAGGTATGGTGCCTTCGCTGTTGAATCTCCCGTCCGGATGCATGTTCCACGACCGATGTCCGGATGCGTTTTCCGACTGTCGGCATGTCGAACCGGAAATGGTTGTCACAGAACCCCATCATACAGCACGGTGTTTAAAATATGTCTGAATTCGATCCGTCCAAACCGACCGGGCAGCCCCTGATCCAAGCCCATCAACTTGTCAAGCACTATCCCATTCATGGCGGGGTGTTTTTCAAGAAAATCGCCTCGGTGAAGGCCGTAGATGGGGTTTCTCTGGCGATTCGGCAGGGGGAGACGCTGGGGCTGGTCGGCGAGTCGGGATGCGGCAAATCCACGCTGGGCCGTGCGATCCTTCGTCTGGAAGAACCCACTTCCGGAGAGGTCTTTTTCGAGGGCGAAAATATTCTGGCGTATTCTCCGAAACAGGTGCGGGAGCTTCGCCGGCAAATGCAGATCATTTTTCAAGATCCGTTTTCTTCCCTGAATCCACGAAAAACCGTTTCCCAGATCATCGGCGAACCCTTGCTGATTCATGGTGTCAAAAGCCGGGAAGAACGGGATCGGCGGGTGCTAAGCCTGCTTCAGGTCGTCGGGCTCCGGCAGGAACACACACGGCGATATCCCCATCAGTTTTCCGGCGGTCAGCGTCAGCGGATCGGCATTGCCAGAGCTCTTGCCCTGAATCCCAAGCTCGTGGTGTGTGATGAGGCGGTGTCTGCCCTGGATGTCTCCATCCAGGCCCAGGTAATCAATTTGCTGAAAGACCTGCAAAATGAATTCGGCCTGACCTATCTTTTCATCTCACACGACTTGAGTGTGGTGGAATACATCAGCGATCGGGTGGCGGTCATGTATCTGGGAAAAATCGTCGAGATCGCCGGAAGCGTCGAGCTATATGGCCGCCCCCTTCATCCCTACACGCAGGCGCTGCTGTCGGCTTCTCCCCTGCCCGATCCCACCCTGAAACGTCAACGCATCATCCTGAAAGGGGATGTGCCCAGCCCCATCGATCCGCCCAGCGGCTGCCGCTTTCACACCCGGTGTCTGTATGCCCAGGATGTCTGCTCACAGAAAGAGCCGATGCTGAAAAATATTATTAGCGATCATCAGGCAGCCTGTTTTTTTGCGGGTTCCGTCGGAACGGGAAGGTGACCGTCCGTTGGGGCGCCGCTCACCATCCCGAATCTTCTCAACGTCAGATACCACAACATTCGATAAACCGTCTTGCCCCATGCCATCGAGATTCCCGCAGGCTTATACTTTCGGGGTAGGCTCGTCGTACTGTCCGGGATAAAGACGATCGCCCCCGCCTCTTTCATGCGAAGCGACAGCTCGATATCCGCAACCTGTTCACGGATGGGAAAATGCATTGGGAATGCGTTCCGTCTGAAAAATACGGCGTCGTCTCCGAAAGAAATGCCGGAAGCGCTGATCCAGAGTCGATCGAGAAGCGATACCAGCCGATTGGCAGCCCTGTTCTGAATCGATGGGCGATTCCGGACGCCCAGATATCCACCGACGGCGTTTTCGTTTTTCCGAAGGGCATCCAGCACGCGGGAAATCGTGTCCGGCAGCAGTCGGTGATCCGCGGAAAGCGATACGATCACGTCGTTATTGGCAGTGTTGACAGCGCTCGACATCTGCAGCCATCTTCCAGGTCCGGACGAGACTGTTTTGACACCCGGAAAGGCATTGATCAAGTTTGGCAGGATACCGGACGGATCGCTGCGGACAACGATCACTTCGATCGGACATTCTGGCCTGCCGATGGATTGGATGCATCCGGTGACATCCTGTTCCGGATCATCCACCATAATTACAACGGAAATACTGTCTGCCCGTGGAAACCAGACCGGCCAGTACGAAATATTTTTCCAAAAACACCACAGGCTCACAGCAATGAAGGGAATAAATTCGGATGACTGAAGCACCGGCCAGTTGTGCCACAGGGGGTGGGTCGCCCAGGGGTGAAAAAAGAACACCAGCGGCAGCATGGTGAAATGTAGCAGTATCCAGGGTGGGGATCGATACAGTACCACAAAAGGGGTGATCAGCAGCAGATACCAGGTGTGAAATGTTGGGGCAAAAACCAGCAGAAGGGCGGATACCAGAAAAACGGATCGGGTTCTGTCCGGGGTGAGAAAAAACACGAATCCGCAGATACCAGCGGCAACAAACATGGAGACCCATGCCGTCGGCAATATTCCAATCGTCGATGTGCTGATGTAGTAAAACAGGCCGTTATGATTGAAACTGTTCAGGAAGATATCGAGGGTGGCCAAAAAATCCATGTTTGGATCGTAATATGGCAGCAGCAGGCTGAATGGCAGGAGAAACAGAGGGAAATATTTGATATTCCTTTTTTCGACAAGCAACGGCAGAAATATGACCGGCGTCAGTTTCGTCATGGCAGCCAGCCCCAGCGACAAATACATCAGCCACGGTTTTTTCTGCCGGCACCCATAAAGGGACAGCATGATCCAGAAAACCAGAATACTTTCCAGATGGCCTTCTCCGGCAACCGAGATGATACTCAGAGGATTGAGGGCATAGAGGGCGATTTCCCGGTAATCACGGGTGGTGGAACGAAGAATCGACAGCAGCACACACAGCGTTCCCAGATCGAATGCTACCAGGATGGCTTTGAAAAAATCGTGGCTGGGTGATATGGCCGCTCCCAATTTGAACACCATCTGAGCAAACGGCCAGTAAATGGCGGGAATGTTTTTAAAATTGATGTCTTTCCAGTTTTCATTCCGCAGATGTTTCAGCACTTCGGATTCCGGGGCCAGCATATACGGATTGTATCCGGCCAGTTGAACTTCTCCCTCCCAGATATACCGGTTGATGTCGCTGTTTTCCGGAAACTGGTAAATTGCGGCTATCCTTACCAGAGCAGCCAGCAACAGAACGGCAAACAGCATGCGCTTCCCCGTCCACACTTTCATGATCCAGAGCATGCTCAAAAACATGCCGCCTGCGCCGATCAGATAATAGGGGCTGCCGATGATGGCATCGCCGGGAACCAGCAAAACAGTTGCAAAAAGAGCATAGGCCATCGTAGCCGCGATGCTGTGAATCTTTTTCTGATGAGAAAGATTGTTCAATGACGCCTCTGTCTGAAAGTCTATAGAAACCACATCGTGAAAACCTTATATAACCGATGGAGGGATAAGGCAATAAGACAAACCGATAGCAACCAGGCTGCTGGAATAAACTGTTTCCACATTCGATATCAAGAATTTGTCGTGGTCCGGCCCCAAACCCTTTTGACCGTGCTTTGCCCAACCCCGATGGCCCGTGCGGTTTCGGCGACATCCTGATTGTATTCGATGAGTTTGCGCCGGATGTATTCGTCTTCGAAGGCATTCTGGGCGTCTTTGAGACGGGGGATGGAAAACAGGGAGGATTCCCTGGCATCGCCAGGGGCGCATGTAGCGGGTGAGTGGATGGGAGAGGGGATGTTCCGTGCGGTGATCGTCTCCCCTTCCACCATGATGGACAATCGCTCGAGCAGGTTTTTCAACTCCCGCACATTCCCCGGCCAGGTATAGCGGCTCAGCATATCGAGGGCTTCAGGCGCCACCTTTTTTACGAGTGCACGATTCTGTCGGGCGATTTCAGACAGAAAAATGTCCACAAGCTGCGGCAGGTCTTCGATCCGCTGCCGCAGCGGCGGCACTTCGATGGGAATGACATTCAACCGGAAATACAGGTCTTCCCGAAATCTTCCCGCCGCTATTTCCGCCTCGATGTCCTTGTTGGTGGCGGCAATGATCCGGACATTCATTTCCAGCATCCGGCTGCCGCCGATCCGGTGGAACTGCTTTTCCTGAAGCACCCGCAGCATCTTCCCCTGGGATTTCAGACTCAAATCCCCGATTTCATCCAGAAAAAGGGTGCCGTTTGCAGCCAGCTCGAATTTTCCCCGCTTTTTGACAGCGGCTCCGGGAAAGGCCCCCCGTTCATGGCCGAACAACTCGCTGTCGATCAAATCTTCGGGGATGGCCGCACAATTGACCTCCACCATCGGCTCATGCGCCCGGCTGCTGAGCTGGTGAATCGTTCGGGCCACCAGTTCCTTGCCGCAGCCGTTTTCACCGGTGATTAAAATCCAGGCATCGGTGGGACCGGCCACAACAATCTGCTTTTTCAGCGCCAGTGTTGCCGGACTGTTGCCGCTGATGGAATTCTTTTCGATGGTTTTCTTCCGGAGATATTTGTTTTCTTCTTCAAGTTTTCGATAATTCAATGCCCGATTGATGGATACGATCACCCGGTCGATGGACAGGGGCTTTTCGATCAGATCGAAGGCGCCCAGTTTGGTGGCACTGACTGCGGTTTCGATGTTGCCGTGTCCGGTAATGATGATCACCTGAATGACGGGATTGGTTTTCTTGATTTCCTTCAATGTATCGATTCCGTCCAGACCCGGCATCCAGATGTCGAGCAGCACCAGATCCGGCGCTTGTTCCTCGATGCGTTTGAGTGCTTCATAGCCGTTCGAAGCGGTAAATATTTCGAAACCTTCATCGGAGAGAATGCCGCTTAGCGACTGCACGATGGAAGGTTCATCATCGACGATCATCACGGATGGATACATGGTTTTTCCTTTCGATTGACGGATTCAACAACAATAATTTTTTTATTACGCAGGCAGTTCGATGATGAATCGGGCCCCCTGCGGATGGTTGTCTTCTGCACGGATCGTTCCATGGTGATCCATGATGATGGTGTTGACAATGGCCAACCCCAATCCCATGCCTGTAACCTTGGTGGAAAAATCCGGTTCGAAAAGCCGGGTTTTGGCGTCATCGGATATGCCGTGACCCGTGTCGGCCATTTCGATCCGCACCCGCTTCCGGGTCGCATCATGGAACAAAGAAATCGTGATAACCCCTTCTGCATGAACGGCTGCCACGGCATTATCGACAAGATTGATCATGACCCGTTTGATCTGCTCGCGATCCAGCTTGATGGTGGGGAGATAGCCCTCTTTGACGATTTCGAACCGGACCCCCGTATGGCCTTCCCGATAGAGGGCGATAGTTTCTTCAATAATGGGCAGAATCTCTCCCGGCTTGGGATTGGCCGACGGAAAGCGGGCGAACGCCGAAAATTCGTTAACAAGATTGCGGATGATCTCCACATGATCGATGATCATCTGCGTGCATTCATCGAAAACCGGCTCCTGCACGATGCGGGAATATTTTCGTTTCAGGCGCTGGGCAGACAGGGTGATGGGGGTGAGCGGATTCTTGACTTCATGGGCGATGCGGCGGGCCACTTCCCGCCAGGCGGCTGTGCGCTGGGCTTTTTCCAGCTCCGTCAAATCGTCGAACACCACCACAATGCCGATGTGCCGGCCGCTGTCGTTTTTGAGCGAGCTGACATGGAGCATGAAGCTTCGGGGCCGGCCGTCGATGGTCGCTCTCAGAGGCATTTCCACCGCTTCGTTATAAACAATTTTAAAACCCTGAACAATTTTTTCCGCCATTTTCAGATACCGGCCCTGAAGCAGGCGGGCGTAGCTTCGACCGACGATCTGGGCAGCCGAAATATTCAGCATCTTTTCCGCCGATTTGTTGATCGTGGTAATAAACCCGCCTTCATCCAGGGTCACAACACCCGTCGAAATATTTTTCAGAACGATCTCCATATACTGGCGTTTTTCTTCGATTTCGAGGTTTTGTTCCCGCAGCTTGTTGGATGTCAGCTCCAGTTGATCCCGGTTCAACCGCAAATCATGGGTCATCTTGTTGAAAGAATCCACCAGACTGCCGATTTCGTCGTCTCCCACCGGAGCAATCTGAAAGCTCAAATCCCCTTCGGCCACCCGGCGGGTGCCTTCAGCCAGTTCCTTGATGGGGATGCTGATGGATTTGGCCAGATAAAATCCGAACCATACGGCGCAGAACACCACCAGCAGCCCCACGACAGACAGCGTCATATAGTAGGAAAACTGAATGGGTCTTTTCAGGAGTTTGATCTGTTGATATTCCTCGAACCCCCGGGAAATGGATGCCATGTTTTCCGAAAGATAGGGGGGAATCACGACCGTTAGAACCAGAAAGGCTTCGGCTTCGGTGAATTTGACGCCAAACGGAACGGGGCCGACGGTTCGAATCACCTCACCCGTCGATATGACCTGGGAAAATGATGCGACAGGCTTGGGGTAGAACTCTTTCCGGAGCTGATCCAGGGAAACCGGCAGAAGCGTCTGACCATTCAGATCCCGCCCGATGGACTGGGTGATGCGGCCGCCGTGGACATCGTAAACTTCCACGGCATCCAGGTTGAAGGATCGCTGAACAACTTCGATATACTGGATCAATTCTTTGGATCGCGCAGGCTCCAGCAGTTTCCGGGTTTTGATTTGATAGGCGGCCCGGTCGAGGAAAAAGGCATTGCTGTTTTCCGTAATGCCATAAATCTGCCGGCCGAGATGAAGGGAATTTTCCAGGGCCTGCTCGACCGGAACATTGAACCAGAAATCGATACTGGTGGTGATAAACCCCATGGAAAAGAAAAACATGACGCCGGCGGGAATCAGTGTCAGCGCCACAAAGGCGATGACCAGCCGGGTTCGCAGTTTCGAGCCCATGACTTTGCGCCGGCGGTCGTACAGCAGCTTGACCAGGTTGCGGAAAACCAGAAAAATCATCAAGATCAGCAACAGCAGATTGATGTTGGTCATCGTGAACATCAAAATGGTGTTGGAGATAGGGAAATTGGCGCCGAAATAGATGAGCTTGTTCTGGGTGTATGTCATCAGCGCCACGATCACGATGATGGCGGCAATGATGATCATCTCACGCTTTCGGCGTTTGCGATCTTCGGATGTGATGTAAGAAGAAGCCGTTTTGAAGCGGTTGCGATTCATATAAAAATCTTACCGCCGGTGACGTGATTTTGCAATGGCAGAGTCAAACGGTGTATGAAATCAAACGCACTAACAGTGCGTTACTGTGAAAATACTGTGAACCACGAAATACACGAACAACACGAAATAAAAGCTGAAATCTGGTTCATCCATCTGCTTCATCGCCGGTAATTCCAGGAAGTATCAAAAAAGCCGAACTCATGGTGTTATCTTGCAGACGAATCAGCACCGTCATTCAGCCATACCGGATATTGTTTCTACTTCAAACCCCACGATGTTGCGATCCGCCCGGCTGAACTCCACCCCCACCAGATGAATCGGGTGGCCCAAGGCCCGGTATTTGTC
>CAZBUL010000079.1:0-11999 GCA_964495045.1 uncultured Desulfobacterales bacterium
GCCATCGATGCTTCCGCTGCGCGTATTTTGATTTTGCCGTTCGAGATTCAATCCAGCAGCGACCTGTCTTTTCTGCAAAAAGGCGTCGGTCAGATGCTGGCATCCCGTCTGTCATCAGACGACTCCATAGAAATTTTGAATCCAGAAACACAGAGCGCATCCAAGCCTTTCGGTGACAGTGCGGCTTTATCGACAGCCACGAAATTCAAAGCCGACTATGTATCCTACGGAAGCATAACCGTCACCTCAGACAGCGTTCGAACGGATGCCCGTCTCATCCGGATTTCGGATGCACTTCCTTTGGTGGTTTTCAGCCAGACCGGCAGCAATCAGGGGGATGCGTTGCAGCATGTCAAATTATATGCGGCCGATATCCTGAAATCTTTGGGATCGAAATCGGCCGGATTGCCCCAACCCGCTGCGGTTCCATCTTCACAGCAGCAGGCAGCCTTGGATGAGACCCACCGCCATCCAGACACCTTGTGGACCGGAGAAATCGCTACCGGCTCCTCACCGATCCGAATGATGACATCCGACGGAAAAACCGAGGCCGCAGTCTGGAAAAGCCCAAAATTTCGTTTCGAAATCAAGAGCCTGGCCATTGGAGACATCCTCGGCAGCAAACAGAATGAACTGGTGATGATCAATGATACATCCATATCCTTATACCGGTATGTGGATGGAAAAATCGAGCTGATCGAAGAAGTTCCCGGCGAAATGGATCATACCCCCATCCGGGTGGATGTGGCGGATATCAACGGAAACGGCCGGGCCGAAATTTTTGTCACCAATTTGTATCACGACAAAACCCAAATAAAATCCTATGTCCTCGAATGGGATGGTTCCAATCTGGTTCGGATCGCTCAGGACTTGAACTGGTATTTTAAAGTGACCACCGATCCCGGCAAAAAACCTGTTTTGACCGGTCAACAGCGGGAAATCGTAACACTTTTTTCCAAAGGCATTTATCAATTATCTTGGGTAAACGGCACTTACGCCGAATCTTCTTTATCAGATTCGCCCAGAGGGATGCCTCTCTATGCCTTTTCTTCCGGAAACGCGTTGAATGACGGCACCGTGAAAACAGTGGCCCTGGCTACCGATCTGCGGCTTCGTGTTTTCGATCCGGCCGGAGATATGGAGTGGACAAGTGCGGAACAGTTCATGGGCGGCGGTACCTATATGCCGTATCCCCAAGACCTCAACGAAAACAGGGCTTCCGGGGAACAACGGATTAAACGCTACTACCTGCCGCAGCGCCTCGTCTTATATGATATCGACAATGATAAAAAAAATGAAGTCATTCTACTCAGCAACAAAGATTACGCCCGCAACTTACTGCCTAATCTCCGCATTTTCAAAAGCGGCCGGATTGAATGCCTCCAGTGGGAGGGTCTGGCGTTTGCCTCCAAATGGCGAACCACTGAGGTATCCGGCCAGATCAGTGATATGGTCGTTGGTGATCTGAACAATGACGGCATTGCCGAAATCGTATATTCCGTGGTGGATACACCCGGCATGGTGTTCAACACCGCTCGCAGTTATCTGGTTTCCTGGCAGATCGGCAAATAAAATTATCGCACTTTTTTTATTGAACACAATTCATATTCGTATTGACATCTCTTTGGATGCGGTGATAAGCATATCCGATGTATATATAATCATGGCAGGTTGCCGAGATCAAATATCTGCGGCCTGCTACCGTTCAGGCATTCATATAATGATCTGGATAAACGGTTTTTTTTCGTCTTATTCGTGTATTTCGTGGTTAACATATTTTCAAGGTAATTAAGGAGAAGGGTATGCCAAAGATTATGCGATGCGTGGGGTTGGGAATTGCCATCTTGATGACTGCTGCCATTCTGACCACCTTTCCAGCGGATACCGTATCGGCTGCCGGTAAAGAAGCCAAAATCGGGCTGGCTTTCAGCATGACCGGGGCCGCTGCCGGATACGGCGCCACTCAGAAGAACGGCATCCAACTGGCTGTGGATGAAATCAATGCCGCCGCCGGTGCGGAGGGGCTCAAACTGATACCGATTTTCGATGACGATGCCAGCACGCCCCAGCAGGGCACCAATGTATTCAACAAATTCATCAATGCCGACAAGGTGTCTCTCATCATCGGCCCGACTCTCAGCAACACCGCCCAGGTTACCAATCGAATCGCTCAGCAGGCGGGTGTGCCTGTACTCGGCATCAGCAATACCGCCAAAGGCATCACGGAAATCGGCGATTTCATTTTCCGGAATTCCCTGTCGGAAATGGTGGTGATTCCAAACACCATCAAAGTGGCCAAAGACAAACTCAAGATCGGCAAAGTGGCAATCCTCTACGGTAACGACGATGCCTTCACCAAAGCTGGCTACGATGCTTTCAAGAAAGCCCTTCAGGATTCCGGCATCACCATCATCAACGAGCAGACCTTCGCCAAGGGCGATCGGGATTTTTCTCCGCAATTAACCCAGATCAAATCCCAGAACCCGGATGCCATCGTGGTATCCGCACTCGTGGAAGAAGCCTCAGGAATTGTCAGCCAGGCCCGTAAACTGGATATTCCCAAATCGGTGCCGATCATTGGCGGCAATGGTTTCAACTCACCGGGGCTCATGAAAAATGCCGGGGATGCTGCCGAAGGCGTCATTGTCGGGGCTGCATGGAACGCTATTTCCGCCAGCCCGCTCAATCGAAAATTCGTCGAGGCATACAACAGTAAATATGGCAGTCTTCCGGATCAGTTCGCCGCCCAGGCTTATGCCGGTGTTTACATTGGATACGAAGCCATCAAAAAAGCACCCTCCCCAGACAACCACAAGGCCATTCGGGATGCACTGGCCCAGATCAAAGGCATGGATACCGTTTTGGGCAAATTCTCTTTTACCGAAGGCCGTGATGCCGACTACATCCCTGTGGTTCAGGTCGTCAAGGACGGCAAATTCACTATTTTCTCCGAATAGCCGCCCGGTATGAATACACTCCTGCAGCAACTGGTCAACGGACTCTTCATCGGAAGTGTATATGGTCTGTTTGCCGTTGGCTATACGCTGGTTTTCGGGGTTCTCGATATTCTCAATCTGGCCCATCCCGCCGTGTTCACCCTGGGGGGGCTTACGGCGTTATGGCTGGTTGGAAAAGCGGGCCTTTCGATTTTTCAGGCATTTCCCATTGCAGTATTCATTGCAGGACTTCTTGGCCTGCTGCTGGACCGGGTGGCCTTCGCTCCCCTGCGGCAGCGGGCAGATTCTTATTTTTCCGGTCTGATTTCCAGCATCGCCATGGCCATCATGTTCGAAAGTGTGGCCATGGGCATTTTCGGCGCCCACACCGTTCGCTTCCCGGCCCACACCGTCACCCCCACCATCTGGAGATTTGCGGGCATCACGGTCACCTCTCTCCAGGTGGAAATCGTGGGGGTGTCACTGATCTTCATGGTCGGGCTCACCCTGTTTCTGAAACACAGCCGCACCGGTAAAGCCATCCGCGCCGTGGCTGAGAACGAACGGATGGCGCGGCTTCTTGGCATTCATGTGGATCGGATCATCGCTTTCACTTTTTTCATTTCTTCAGCCCTCGGCGGCGCCGCCGGCATTCTCTTCGGCCTGTATTTCGATGCCTTGTCTCCCGATATGGGCCGATCCATCGAGCTCAAGGGACTGGCCGTCATCGTGCTGGGCGGGATGGGAAGCATACCCGGCGCCATTGTCGGGGGGTTGGCCTTCGGACTCAGCGAAGTGCTCACGGTGGCCATCACGGGCACCTCCAATCTGCGGGATGCCGTGGCGTTTGCCGTGCTGTTCACCATCCTCCTGGTGCGGCCGTCGGGCATTCTCGGCAAGGGTAAAATGCGGGAGGCATGATCTGACATGGCGCAGTTGTCTTATTTCTTTGCGGTTTACGGCAGTCTGGTCAACTTCATCGGGATCAATGCCCTGCTGGCGTTAAGCCTTTACGTCACCCTGTCCGCCGGTCAGCTCTCTTTAGGCAATGCCGCTTTTGCCGGCATCGGCGGCTATACCGCCGGCATCCTTACCACTCAGTTCAGCGTTCCTTATTTTTTATCATTGTTCGCCGGGGCATTGATGGCCGCGCTGGTCGGGTTTCTGCTCGGTTTGCCGGTGCTGCGGCTGCGAGGCGTATTTCTGGCCATGGCAACCCTCAGTTTCGGCGAAGTGGTCCGCATCGCAGCCATCAATCTGAAGATCACCGGGGGCGCCGAAGGGCTGTTGGGAATGCCGACCCACACCAAAACCTGGCTGATTTATCTGATGATCATCGCTGTCAGCTATTTCCTGTCCCGCCTGCGCCATTCCCGTATCGGATGGAGCTTTGAAAGCATCCGCGAAGATGAAACCGCTGCCTCGGCCATGGGCATCCATACAACATATTACAAAGCCCTGGCATTTACGATCGGGGCATTTATCGCCGGATTGGCCGGCGCGATGTACGCCCATCTCAACTATATCATTACGCCGGGTGAATTCGGATTTTCAGCGGCCGTGAATCTCCTGATTTATTGCATCGTGGGCGGTAACCGTGTGTGGTTCGGCCCGATATTCGGTGCCGCCCTGCTGACAGCCCTGCCGGAAATCTTGCGCGGTATCGGGGTGACCGCAGGTCCCATCCGTATGTTCGTAAACGGGCTGATCTTGCTGATCGTCATTTTATTTTTACCCAATGGCTTGATTTCATTGTTTCAACGCCGCCCCAAAGTTGATGCCCGTATCCCAAGTGATAGCGGGATGGAGAGCCATTGACCCATGCTGCTTCAAATCGACCAGATCACTCGTTATTTTGGCGGACTGTGTGCACTGTCAGGGGTGTCTTTTCGCGTTGAAAGCAGGGGTGTGCATGGTCTCATCGGACCCAACGGTGCCGGAAAAACCACGCTTATCAATATTTTGAGCGGTATCACCCCGGCCAGTTCAGGAAAGCTGTCGTTTGCCGATCAGCGGATCGAAATGTTCCCCGCCCATCAGGTCGCAGCCTTGGGTATCGCCCGAACGTTTCAGAACATCCGCCTATTTCCGGCCCTGACCTGTCTTGAAAATGTCATTGCCGGCCAGCACCTGGTGGCAAAAAGGCCTCTGTTTCCCCGCCTGCTTTGGCTGCCGGGCGCCCGGAGACAGGAAGCGGCTTATCGGCAGCAGGCCATGGAAATTCTGGATCGCGTCGGGTTGGCGGATCGGTTTGATTTACCCGCCAAACATCTGTCTTATGGGGAGCGCCGGCGTCTGGAAATCGCCCGGGCTCTTGCCTCCCGCCCCCGGCTGCTTCTGCTCGATGAGCCGGTTGCCGGCATGCGCCGGCAGGAAATGCTGCATGTGGCCGAACTCATCCGATCTCTGTCACAGGAAGGCATGACGATTCTTCTGATCGAGCACAATATGGCCTTCGTGATGGAGTTGTGTTCACGAATCACGGTCCTCAATTTTGGCAGTGTCATCACGACCGGAACCCCTGCCGAAGTGGCCGGTCACCCGGAGGTGATCGAAGCTTATCTGGGAAAGAGTGACGCCGATGCTTGAAGTGACGGATTTGACCGTAACCTACGGCCCCATCGAAGCCGTCCGCAGGATATCCTTCACGGTCGAAGCGGGTTCCGTGGTATCGCTCATTGGCCCCAACGGTGCCGGGAAATCCACGACTCTGAACGCCCTGAGCGGTGTCGTTCCCCTTTCCAGCGGCCGGATTCTGCTCGATGGCAAAGATATCAACCGATGGGGTGTTCACCGGCGTGTGGCCGCCGGCCTGGTTCAGGTACCGGAAGGACGATTGGTTCTATCCGGCATGAGCGTCCGCGAGAATCTGGAACTCGGTGCCTATCGCCGCCCCCGGGGAGAGATTGCGGCAGACATCGAACGGATGGAAACCCGATTTCCGATCCTGCGAGAACGCCGTCATGCAACCGCCGGAACCCTTTCGGGCGGAGAGCAGCAGATGCTGGCCATTGCCCGCGGGCTGATGGCCCATCCCAAACTTCTTCTCCTCGATGAGCCATCACTGGGGCTGGCCCCGTTGCTGGTACGAACCGTTTTTGAAATCGTCAAAGAATTGCAGGAGAGCGGCCTGACCATTTTACTGGTCGAGCAGAATGCCCGTCAAGCGCTGAACGTGTCTTCTTATGGATACGTTATCGAAAGCGGAAAAATCGTTCTGGAAGGACCGTCCGACGCACTCCGTTCCGATCCGGCGGTCATTCGAACCTATCTGGGTCAGGGCGCATGATTGTCTATATTGTCCGGTTCCACATGTCGTTCGGTATCGGTTGGTTTTGATTCAGCTATCATTCATCAAAAGAAAAGGAGCGAACCAATGAAAAAGACGTTGCTTGCCGTGTTGTTTTTGGGAATTCTGACAGCCTCTGCATCGGCTGCGGACACCATCAAGATTGCCATTACCGGACCCTTTACCGGGGGATCGGCACCGATGGGGGCCTCCATGCGAGATGGCGCAAAACTTGCCATCGCCGAAATCAATGCCGCCGGTGGAATCAGCGTGAGTAGCAAAAAAATGACCATCGAAGCGATCGAGCGGGATGACGAAGCCAAAAACGACCGGGGTGCCTTGATCGCTCAGGAGCTGGCATCCATGAACGATCTTTCCGGCGTGATCGGTTCGGTCAATACCGGTGTCGTCCTGGCCGGAGACAAGCATTATCAGGAGAAAGGCATTACCAAAATCATCACCCCTGCCGCAGGCTCCGCTTCCATGACCCAGTGGAGCAAGGCCGGCGTGCCGGATTTGTCGATTTTCCGTTTTGCCGCCCATGACGGTATCCAATCCGAAATGGTGGTGGAAGAAGCGATCAACCGGAACCTCCTCAAGGTGGCGCTCATGTATGATTCCACCAACTACGGGGTGTCCGGCCGGGATGACATGCTGGAACAAATCAAAAAACAAGGCAACAAACTCGACGTCGTTGCCTCCGAAAAATTCAACATCGGAGACAAGGATATGACAGCCCAGTTGCTCAAAGCCAAATCCGCCGGGGCCCAGGCCATTTTGATCTGGGGCATCGGCCCGGAACTGGCAGCCATTGCCAACGGCATGGCCAAAATGGAGATGAAAATCCCCTTGATCGGCGGCTGGCCGCTGTCCATGTCCAATTTTATCGACAATGCCGGTAAAAACGGCAACGGCACCTTGATGCCGCAAACATTTATTGAAGAACCCATCACGCCCAAATCCAAAAGTTTTATCGAAAGCTTTCACAAAACGTACGGTGTTTCCCGAATTCCATCTCCGGTTTCCGCCGCACAGGGTTACGATGCGGTCTATATTTTTGCCGCCGCCGTCAAACAGTCTCAGAGCCTTGATTCCCGCAAAATCAAAGAAGCTCTGGAAGATTTGAAAGATCCCGTTGAAGGGGTTATTACCACCTGGAAAAAACCCTTCAGCAAGTGGAACCCGGCTGATGAACAAACGCACGAAGCCTTCCGTCGCGAACAGGTCGTCATGGGAATGGTTCAGGATGGACGGGTTGTTTTTGGCAATGACGCCGACCGTCAGCGGTTGATCAAGAACGCAACCAAATAATAACAAATGGAATCTCTCATCATTGCACAAATGGCCGTCAGCGGCGCCCTGATGGGGCTGGTTTATGCGTTGATCGCTTATGGGTTTCAGTTGACATTTTCCACCAGCAAGAGCATCAATTTCGGTCAGGGGGAACTGGTAATGCTTTCCGCTTTTTTCAGCCTGACCCTGCTGGATTGGGGCGTTCCTTACGCATTGATGGTGCCGGGAGGGCTGCTTTTCGGTGTCATTCTCGGGCTGGCTGTGGAACGCGCGGGTGTGCGGCTGGCCCTGGAACAGAAAAGCGAGGGATGGATATTGCTCACCATCATTCTAGGCCTGCTGGGGTTTTCCGCAGCCGAAAATATCTGGGGCCGCGACGACCGCCCGTTTCCCACGCCGATTCCATCCGATGCGATTCAGTTCTTCGGTGTCAACGTCACCCCCCTGGAAATTTCCGTTGCTGTTGGTGTTTTCGCCCTGATGGGTCTCATTGAGCTCTTTAAGCGCAAAACCCTTCTGGGCAAGGCATTTGAAGCCGTTTCCGCCGATCGGGACGCTGCGGAGCTGATGGGAATTTCAGCCACCCGCACGGTCATGCTGTCTTATGGATTATCCGGACTGGTGGCCGCCATGGCGGGAATTTTGGTCTCACCCATCACCACCGTCGGACCAACCATGGCATCGGCCTTGATTTTGAAGGCTTTTTCGGTGGCCGTCGTGGCCGGTCTCGATTCGGGATTCGGGGTGGTGGTGATCGGTATTTTTCTCGGTGCGCTGGAGAGTCTGACCAGCTTTTATCTGGGCAGCGGCTGGCGGGAAGCGCCGGGGTTGATTCTGCTGATTCTGGCTCTGGCCGTCCGTCCCAACGGGGTTTTCGGTAAAGCCACGATTCGTAAGGTATGACAATGCGCAACGCAATCCACCATTCCATTTCCGGCAAATCATGTTAAAACGACTGATATTTATCCGAGGGGCCGAAATGGCAGCATTTGCATTGCTTGCCGCCATCCCTCTCTTTGTTAGCAATTCATACGCGCTCGGTCTGCTGACCCTGCTGGCGATTTACGGGATTTTGCTGATCGGCCTGGATGTAACCGTTGGCTATCTGGGTCAGGTGAATCTGGCCCATGCCGCTTTTCTCGGACTGGGTGCTTATGGGGCAGGAATCTGTGTTTCGCTGTTGGGGTTCGGTATGTTCAGTGCACTTTTGGTCAGCACACTGATCGGTCTGATTCTGGGCGGGCTGCTGGCATTTCCTTCCCTTCGCCTGGAAGGCCCCCAGTTCGCATTGGCGACCCTGAGTTTTTCGGCCCTGAGTACCACCGTTTTGAACGAATGGGAAAGCCTGACCGGCGGTGCCCAGGGGCTGAGCCTCATCCGTCCCCCGGTTCTATCTTTCACATTCAAAGCTCAGGGCTTTTACTGGCTGTGCCTGGTGCTGCTGGCGCTTGTCTGGATGGCGATGCGAAACATGCTTTCCTCCCAGTGGGGCCGGGCATTCGAAGCCCTGCGAGACAGCCCGATCGCCACCGATGCCATGGGCGTTGGCACCTATCGCCATAAAGTGGCCGGATTTGCCATGGGATCCGCCCTCGGCGGTCTGGCGGGCGGGCTCTATGCTTTCAATTTTCAGTACCTGCAGCCCCAGAGCTTTGTTTATGACCTGATGGTCATCCTGCTGTTGGGGGTCGTTCTGGGCGGCCGGAAGAGTTTATGGGGGGCTTTTATCGGGGCATCCATCGTGGCCCTGTTACCCAATTTGCTGTCTAACCGAATCATTTTTCAGATCATTTCATCACTCGGTCTGTTGGCAGCGCTGGCGGCTGGAATTCAGGAACTGAAGAACAAAACCGCTCGGCCATTTCAGGCCGTTGCCCCTATCCTGGCGATGGGACTGCTGGTGATCGGTGGGATTTTCGTCAAGAACACCGAAGACTGGCGAAAAGCCATTTTTGCCTTGATGCTTTTTTCGGTGGTGGTGGGTCTTCCAGAGGGACTGATGGGATTTGCCGCCCGTTTTCTGACCCGTCTTTTTCGGATCGATCCGCCTGAACTGCCGCCCCCATCCTCACTGGATACCGTTCTCCCTGCCAGAACAACCGATGGGTCACCGCTGTTGGAAATCAAGGATTTGAAGCGGCACTTCGGCGGCGTCAAAGCCGTTGACGGCATCTCTCTCACGGTGCATGCCGGTCAGATTCATGGATTGATCGGCCCCAACGGTTCTGGAAAGAGTACAGCCGTAAACGTCATTTCCGGGCTGTACGTTCCTTCCGAAGGAGACATGCTGCTGCATGGCAAGCCACTGCCCCGGCGGATGTTTTTTGTCGCTCGAACCGGTATTTCGCGCACCTTCCAGAACCTTCAACTCTTCAGCGAACTGACCGCCCTCGACAATGTCATGGTCGCCTTGAAAGGGGTTTATCGAACCCCCTTGCCGCTGATCCTGGCAGGATTGGGCCGAAGAGATGAAAAACGGGCCCAGGCGGATGCGCTGGCTTTACTGGAGCTGGTTAAACTCAAACACCACGCACGCGTCGCGGCCAAGGATTTAACTTACGGGGATCAACGATTTCTGGAAATTGCCCGGGCGCTGGCACGTAAACCCGAACTCCTGATCCTCGATGAACCCGCCGCAGGCCTGGCGCTTCCCGATATCAACAAACTGGTGGAAATTATCTGGCGGATTCATGCACTCGGAATCACCATCATTATGATCGAGCACCACATGGATGTGGTCAGCGACGTATGCCATGTGGTGACAGTTCTGGATGGCGGCAAGGTTATCGCCGAGGGTTCGGCGGAAGACATCAAGCGGGACCCCAAGGTGATCGAAGCGTATTTGGGAACGGCCGCCGAAACTCCGGCTGTTTCGTAATGAACCAGACGAACCAGACAGAACATTATTGAAAGAGTATAAATAGTTATAAGTCCCCCCTCCCGACCCACCGCTGGGGGAGGAGGTGAACGGATACCACACAGCAGACGGAGTTTTTGATGTTAGTCGTTGAAAATCTTCATGCAGGATATGGCACCAGCAAAGTGTTGACCGGTATTTCCCTGTCGGTGGCACAGGGCCGGACGGTGGCCCTCATCGGAGCCAACGGTGCCGGAAAAACCACGTCCATGCGAGCATTTTCAGGGGTTATCAAACCGGAAAAAGGACGTGTCATTCTCGATGGCAGGCCGGTGCAAGGCATGGATGCCTCCCGGATCGCCCGGATGGGCCTGGCGCACGCACCTGAAGGCCGCAAGGTTTTCGGACCGCTGTCTGCCGAAGACAATCTGTTGCTGGGAGCATACTGCCGCCTGCCGCTGTTCTTCGGTTTCCGCGCGAAGGCAAGTCGTGATCTCGACAGGGTTTACGAGCTTTTTCCCATTCTTAGAGAACGCCGACAGCAGGCAGCCGGAACCCTTTCCGGAGGCGAACAGCAAATGCTCGCCATTGGCCGGGCGCTCATGGCCAATCCGAAGGTCATGCTTCTGGATGAACCTTCCATGGGGCTTGCGCCCGTCATCGTTCAGGAAGTCTTCAACACCATCCGTCGTTTGAAGTCGGCGGGCATCACCCTGCTACTGGTGGAACAATTCGCCCAAAGCGCCCTCGAAGTGGCGGATTACGTCTATGTTATGGATCGGGGCCGTATCGCCGCCGAAGGTTCTCCGGCCGACTTGCAGAAAGACGAGCGGGTCATTGCCGCATATCTCGGTTAAGACTGGCTTCGATGGGGTGTCATCGTCTTGAACCCTGCTCCGATCATCCGTCTTGATCAAAATCCAAAATCGGACATGATTGACATATTTCAAGAATTTTGGTATTGATGCCGAAGCATAAATCTTGGTATCTGAGGTTTTTATGGGTATTAACAAGGCGCTCTATGGATAAATTCTCTCGGCCAGAACCTTCCAGCCGTACGGCTTTTCCCGTTGCAACGGCCGGTTATCCTTTTATATTCGCTTCTGCATTCACGACCGGTGTCGTTGCCCTGCTGCAGTTACAGGCATTGGCGCTGATCGGGCTTGCCGTCACTTTTTTCATCGCTTTTTTTTTCAGAGATCCCGATCGGGTGGTTCCCACCGCAACCCGTGCCATTGTTTCTCCGGCCGATGGAAAGATCGTATTTGCCGACCGGGTGGAACAAACACCTTTTTACGAGGGACCTTGTACGAAAATCAGCATTTTCATGTCGGTGTTCAATGTTCATGTCAACCGGATCCCCTATGACGGTCAGGTCGAACGTATTGCTTACCACCCCGGCAAGTTCTTGAACGCCGCCCTCGACAAGGCATCCGAAGACAATGAACGCAACGCCCTTTTCATAACGACCGACACCGGTCAGTCATATTGCGTGGTTCAAATCGCCGGATTGATCGCCCGGCGGATATTATGTTACATCCAGGCAGGTGATGTCGTTCACCGGGGGCACCGATTCGGATTGATCTGTTTTGGTTCGCGGCTGGATGTCTATCTGCCGCCGGAT
>CAZBUL010000079.1:12099-13473 GCA_964495045.1 uncultured Desulfobacterales bacterium
GAAGACTGGTGCAATGGCAGTTTGTTGCTGCATATTTTTATAATTTTATCGGTTTGATTTTCGCGGACGTCCGCGTCCATGCTGATCCTTGATGATGCTGGTTGCTTCATCAAGGATCATGTTTTTTGGTTCTATTAAAGATGTCAAGAAAACAAAGGTGAAGACCATGTCGAAAAAACAATTTCATGTTGCAGTGGCCGGAGCCACCGGGGCAGTTGGAAATCAGATGATCGCCTGCCTGGAAGAACGGAATTTTCCGGTGGCATCCATCAAATTTCTGGCGTCCTCCCGCTCGGCTGGGAAAAAACTGAATTTCCGGGGTACTCCCGTCGTTGTTGAAGAAATGACGGAAAACTCTTTCAAAGGCATGGATATCGCACTCTTTTCGGCTGGCGGAAGCACCAGTGAAAAATTCGCCCCGGCGGCCGCCGCATCCGGCTGCGTTGTCATCGACAATTCCAGTGCCTGGAGAATGGATCCCCAGGTGCCGCTCGTGGTTCCGGAGGTCAACAGCCATGCCATCGCCGGCTACAAACAAAAAGGCATCATCGCCAATCCCAATTGTTCGACAATCCAGATGGTCGTGGCGCTCAATCCCATCCACAAGGCATTCGGCATCAAACGGATTGTGGTTTCCACCTATCAGGCGGTTTCCGGAACCGGGCAAAAAGCTATTGTCGAGCTGGATAACCAGGTTCGGGCCATCTTAAGCAATCAGCCCATTGAAAGAAAAGTGTATCCACACCGCATCGCTTTCAACTGCCTGCCCCATATCGATGTCTTTCTCGACAATGGCTATACCAAGGAAGAAATGAAAATGGTTTGGGAAACCCAGAAAATCATGGAAGACGAGACCATCGGTGTAACGGCCACAACGGTTCGGGTGCCGGTATTTTACAGCCATTCCGAATCCATCAACATCGAGACGCGGCGGCCCATCACCCCCGCAGCCGTTAGAGACCTGTTGTCCACGGCGCCCGGCGTCAAAGTCGTGGACGACCTCAAAACCAATACCTATCCCATGCCCATCGACACTGCGGGTCAAGACCTGACGTTTGTCGGCAGAATTCGCCAGGATGAGTCGATTCCAAACGCCATCAACTTATGGGTTGTCGCCGACAATATCCGCAAAGGTGCGGCCACCAATGCCGTTCAGATTGCCGAGATTCTGGCGGAAACCTATCTATAGACATTCAGAAAAATAATTTCGCTGCGTTATCGGTCGGAGATATACGACAGTATAATCTCCTCCCTGCTGCCTTGCGAAATGAATTTTCTGAAAGTCTATATCCTGATCATTGCATCAATCCGATTGTTTCCCGACGAATAGTACCACCGCTGCTGTTATCTGTGTCGTTTTTTCAAGATACGAAA
>CAZBUL010000080.1:0-10671 GCA_964495045.1 uncultured Desulfobacterales bacterium
AAATCGATGAGAATCAGCAAATCCGGATGGTTCTGCCGCAAAAAAGACTTGGCGGCCGCCATTCCGCTGAGAATGCCGGGCAGCCGGGAAAAAACTTCGGTGAACCCCACGACCGACAGGGTGACGGCATCCACCACGATATGGACACCGGCATTTTGCATGGCCAACCCGCCAATACCGCTAAAAAGGATGGGCTCATGATGCCGTTTCAGGGCCTTGACGAGATTGGCGCCATGCAGATCACCGGAAGCCTCTCCGGCGATCAGAAAAATATGGTGTGGAGAAGGGGATGAATTCATTGTATATTTAGGATGCGGATGCGAAACGTGAGCTCGTGGTCTGGATCTGATCCATGATCTGGAGCGCGATTTTCAACGCATCCCGGGCCATCTGACCGGTGACTTCCGGCTGCCGGCGATGGGTGACGGATTGGACGAAGGATGCCAGCTCGTCTTCGAGGGCATCGCCTTTGAAAAAGGAAAGTTTCTGGATTTCGGCGCCGGGAACGATTCCGCCCGATGTTCCGCCGTTTTTTCGAATCAAGGTGATGTCAAAGTTGGCAAAGTCCACCGATACATAAGCGTCTTTCTGGAAAAGGCGAATCTTTCGTTCATTCTTGGTGGAAATCCGGCTGGCCGTGACATTGGCCACACATCCGGTCTCGAACGCCAGCCTGGCATTGGCGATATCCACGTGATTGGAAATAACCGGTATGCCAGAGGCATGAACACTCCGGATGTCGGATTTGACAAAATTCAGAATGATATCGATGTCGTGGATCATCAAGTCGAGCACCACACTCACATCGGTACACCGGTCTTTGAAAATGCTGAGCCGGTGGGACTCGATGAACATGGGCTTTTTGATGACGCCCTGCAAAGCGATGACCGCCGGATTGAAGCGCTCGAGGTGCCCGACCTGGATGAGCAACCCCCGGGATTCCGCCAAATGGATCAGTTCATCGGCTTCTGCAAGGGAGGTGGTGATCGGCTTTTCGATCAGGACATCGACATCGTTTTCCAGAAAATCCCGACTGACCGAAAAATGCATGGGGGTGGGTACGGCAATACTGACGGCATCCACTTTTCCGATCAGATCAAGATGCCGGTAATATGCCTGCGTATTGAATTTCGAGGCAATGTCGTCGGCCGCGGAGCTGTGTGTATCCACGACACCGACCAGATCGACATGGGGCATGCCGGCATATTTTTCGGCATGGAATTTTCCCAGATAGCCGACGCCGACAACTCCCACCCGCAGTTTTTTCATGATATTACCCGGTACTAATCTTTGATTTTTCCACAACGGGTAACGCCCCGCTGAGAGGATTGAATGAAATCGATAAACTGCACCACTTCAGGGATTTGATCGACTTCGGCGCGGGACCTTTCGATGGCCTCGTTCAACGTAAGTCCGATCCGAAAGATGATACGATAGACTTTTTTAAGAGCTGAAAGGGTTTCCTGGGTAAAACCATGGCGTTTCAAACCAACTGCATTGAGACTGTGGAGGGTGGCCCGTGAACCGGAAGCGATAAGAAAAGGGGGAACATCCTTGCTGAGTCCCGATGCACCGCCAATGAACGCATAATCACCGATCCGGACGAATTGATGGATCGCGACCAGCCCGCCGATGGTGGCATAATTGCCGATAACGATATGACCCGCCAATGTGGCAGCATTCGCCAGAATAACCCCCCGGCCGGTCTTGCAGTCGTGGGCGATATGGCTGTAGGCCATGAGCAGGTTGTCTTCACCCACTTCGGTGATGCCGCCGCCGGAAACCGTTCCCCGGTTGATGGTGACGAACTCGCGGATGGTGGTTCCCCGGCCGATGGTCAAAATGGTTTTTTCCCCTTCGAATTTAAGGGATTGGGGAATGGCGCCGATGGATGCAAACTGGAAAATACGGCAGTTTTCACCGATTTCGGTGAAGGGATCGATGACCACATGCGGGCCGATTTCAGTGCCTTCGCCGATCCGGACATTTTCCCCAATGATGGAATACGCACCGATGGAAACCTGGCTGCCAAGTTCGGCTTTGGAACTGACAATTGCTGTTGGATGAATCATACAATGCCTCCAAATGTGGCAAGCAGTTCAGCTTCAGCCACAAGTTTATCACCGACCGTTGCCGTCGTTGCCAATTTGACAGCTTTCAATCGTCTTTTCACTATTTTGGCTTCCAGAATCAGTTGATCTCCGGGGGTGACCGGCGCCCGGAACCGGACATTGTCGAAACCCATGAAATAAATGGCATCGGGCATCGCATCTTTGGGCTGTCCGGACAGGACAAGAATGCCGCCCGCCTGACCCATGGCCTCGACGATCAATACACCGGGCATGACCGGCGTGCTGGGAAAATGTCCGGCAAAGAACGGTTCGTTGATGGTGACATTTTTCAATGCAACCACTTTTTCTCCCGGCACCAGATCGAGGATCCGGTCGATCAGGAGCATCGGATACCGGTGAGGCAGCAGTTTCAAGATTTCTGAGATATCCATGGGCAGCACGATATTATGTCTCCGTGTTGTTCTGAGTGTTAACGTGTTCGTTCACTCGTTTTTCCAGGACGTCGAGCCGCTTTTTCATTTCCGGCAACTGGGGGATTGTTCGCTGTACCCTGAGCCATTGTTTATGGGGTATTTCCGGTGATCCGGAAACCATGGCACCGTCGGGTATGGATCCGCCGATCCCGGCCTGGGGACCGATGGTGACCCTGTCGCCGATATTCAGATGGCCCGACACGCCCGCCTGCCCGGCCAGAATGCATTGCGCCCCGATTTGAGTGCTGCCGGAAATCCCGACCTGAGCCACCAGAACGGTGTTCTCACCCACCACGACATTGTGCGCGATGTGAACCAGATTGTCGGTTTTGACCCCTTGCTTGATCCAGGTTTTCCCATAAGTGGCGCGGTCGATGGTATTGCAGGCGCCGATCTCGACATCGTCATCGATTTGCACGATACCCAGATGGGGAATTTTATGGTAGATGCCGTCATCGGGCGTATAGCCGAATCCGTCCCCGCCGATAACGGTTCCCGCATGAATGGATACCC
The DNA here is from genome assembly GCA_964495045.1 of uncultured Desulfobacterales bacterium. GTDB lineage: Bacteria > Desulfobacterota > Desulfobacteria > Desulfobacterales > Desulfatirhabdiaceae > RAAP-1. Next base: position 3,059 of record CAZBUL010000080.1, read on the forward strand.
GATTGCCGATCCGGGTGCCGTTCAGCAGGGTGACGTGGGGAAATATCTCCACATCGCTGCCGATGACCCCATGCGCTCCAATCACGACATGGGGATGAATGATCACCCGGTCTCCGAGGCTGACGTGATCTTGAATCACCGCAAACGGAGCGATGGCCACATCTTTTCCCATCTTCACCTGATCGCCGATATGGGCCGTGGAACTGATGCCCGACCACGCCGGCGACGACGGAAAAAAGACTCTGACCAACTGAGTGAATGCCAGTTGTGGATTTTTGACGCGGATGGCGCGGCTGTCTTCTCCATGGTAAGCATGAGGTACCAGAATCGCACCGGCGCGGGTTTCGTTCAGCCGTTTGAGATATTTGGCACTGCCGGCAAAGGTGATATGGGGGGCTTCGGCAACTTCAAACGGAGCGACTCCCTGGATGGTCTGTCGGCCATTTCCCTGAAACCCGCCCTGAACCAGGGAGGCAATGTCCTCGATCGTCATGTCCATGTCGAAACCTTTACTTTTTCTTTTTTTCCGATACAGAGGACGATTCCTCATGTTTCGGAGACTCGGCATTGTAGGCCTGAATCACGGCATCGGTGATATCGATGGAAAGCGGCGCAAAGACAACGCCGCCGGTACGTTTCTCGACAATCAACGTATATCCCTCTTTTTTCCCGATTTCCTGCACCAATTCCACCACTTCTTTTTGGATACGGTTGATGATGCGATTTTCAAGAGCTTTGAAATCTTCCATGTACTTTTGTTGGAGGGCTTTGAAATCGCCGATTTTGATGCGCATATCCCGCTGTTTCTCTTCTCTGATATCCTTGCTCATGACCGGAGATTCCCGTTCGAGCTTTTTCTCGAGCTCTTCGATTTCACCCCCCCGGTCTTTGAGGTCGGCTTCCATCTGTTTGCCTTGTTTGTTGATTTCCGCCTGCGCTGTTTTGCCTGAGTTGGAAACTTCAAGGATTTTTTGGAAATCGACGATGCCGATTTTGACGGCATCAGCGGCGGATGACGCGCCGGTCAGAAAGAAAAAAGAAAGAGCCCCGATAACGATAATGCGTTTCATCATGTTCATCTGTAAATCCTTTTAAAAAAAAATTAAGTGCATCCGTGCAAAAAAAAGTTTATCACAACACACAAGAATCATATAAAATAAGAAAACAGCATGGTTTCGTGCGATGAGTTTTTTAATGAAATCAGAAGGATTGGCCCATGGTGAATTCCCATCGGCCGCTCTGGTTTTCGCCGGGTTTAGGATCGAGAATGAACCCATTCTCCAGCCGAATCGGCCCCATCGGTGAATACCAGCGGACGCCGAAACCGGCCGTCTGCCGCATGTTGCTGAAATCGATGTTCTGGTCGTTGTCGTAGAGATTGCCGACATCAGTGAACACAACGCCCATCAGGCCGACTTCCTTGAGCAACGGGAAAATATATTCGACATTGAACTGGATGAATTTGTCACCCCCATAAGCATAACCGTTTTCGTCCTTCGGGCTCAGGGCATCCCAGGAAAATCCTCTGATTGAGTTGATGCCGCCGAGATAAAAGCGATCATAAGGCGGCAATATGGCACCCGCGTGCTGTTCGACATAACCGGCACGGGTATGGAGAAAGCCCACGGTACTCCAGAACAATGGAAAATACTTCCCAGCTTCTCCGATATATTTGGTGAAACCGACATCGCCCCCGATACCGGCATATTCGACGGAGAGGTTGCCGATCGAGCCTTCTGTTGGATTGAATGATTTGTCTCGGGAGTCGTACCGGATCGATGGTGTGATGCTGCTCGTGGTGTGAAGGCCCGCCATATCTTTGAAATAATCCGATGCGGTGGCGGACAGGTCGGTCAGATCGCTGACATCGTAGAGGTATGCCAGATATAACCGGGTGTAGTCATAGACCGGGTATCCGAACCGCAGGGCGCCGCCCACGCTGGATACCTTATAGCTGTCGTAGTCTCTGTACTGATTGTATAAATCGATCCCCGCAGACAGCGGAATATCGAACAGCCACGGCTCGGTAAAAGAAAGATCGTATCGGGTGGTTCGGCCGCCAATCTCGGCCTTGAGTCTGGCCAACTGCCCGCGTCCGAAGAGATTTCGCTGGGTGATGGAACCGACGACAAACATATTTTCGACACTGCTGTATCCCCCGCCAAAGCTGAAGGTACCGGTCGGTTTTTCTTTGACATCGATATCGAGGATCATCTTGTCGGGATCGCTTCCTTTGGTGGTATTCACCTTGACGTCTTCGAAATAATCGAGTTTGTTCAGGTTGCGGATGCCCTGCTTCAATTTCTTCCCGCTGAACAATTCCTGTTCATAGATTTCCAGCTCGCGGCGGATGACTTTGTCGCGGGTTTTGGTATTGCCGGTGATCCGGATGCCTTCGAAATACACCAGGCTGCCTTTTGAAATCGTGTAGGTGATATGAACGATCAGGTTCTGGTTGTCTGAATCGAGGGTCGGTACAACATCCGTATAAGCGTATCCTTCATCCGAATATAGATCGCCGATGACAATGATATCGTCTCTGAGTACCTGTCGGCTGAAATAGGTCTCTTTGGAGATTTTTATCTGTTTCATGAGCTCGGGTTCGGGTATGAGCAGATCTCCGGCAAAGTGAACCGTTCCGACTTTGAACCGCGGGCCTTCATCGATTTTGATTGTGATGAATATCCAGTTGTCTTTGATTTCCACTTGAGGTTCACCGACCTTGGCCTGGATATACCCGCTGTTGTGATAGAAAGACGTCAGGATTTCAACATCCTGATTCAGGTCTTCGGCTTTAAGGTCGCCAGAGGAAGTAATCCAGGACCAGAAACCTTTTTCGGTGGTTTTCATGACCTTCTTCAATTTTTTGCCTGGATAGGCCTCATTTCCGACAAAACGAATCTCCTTGATCAGGACTTTCTTGCCTTCATCGATGATGAATTCAACATCCGCTTGATTGTTGTCTTGCTCTTTGATCTGGTAGGTCACTTTGACGTTATGATAATTCTTTTCTTTATAGAGATCCTCGATCCGCTTGATGTTGCTCTGTATCTTGAAAATATTGACAATCGATCCAGTTTTGATGTCGAGACTTTTCATGATTTTCTCTTCATCGATGACCAGACTGCTGGGTTTGAGTTCTTCTGTTTTCTCTTCCTTGAATTTCTTGGAACCGGCTTCCTGCTGAGCTTCCTTGCCGCCGCGAATATAAATCCGTCGGATGGTGGACTTTTCCTTAACGGCAAATATGATGATTTTCCCGGACGGGCTGTCTTCGGACTCGACCCGTACATCGTCGAAATAGCCCATGGCATAAATGGACTTCATGTCTTCAGACAGATTTCTGGGCAAGAATGTATCACCGGCTTGCGTTTTGATGATCCGTTTGATGGCGTCCTGTTCGATGCGTCGGTTACCGGAAACCCGGATTTCGGCGATTTTTTCCCGTTTGAAGAGTTTGGAGCCAATGGCATCCGAGAGAGATTTGACGGCAGATGGAAGATTTTCAACCCCTTCGCCCTCGGAAAAAAAATTTGCGGGTGGTTTGTCGGTGGAAGTATCCACCATTCTGGCATCCAGACTGAAATTCTGCCCCAGCCAGGTCAGACTGCCCCAGATCACGACATCGGCGTTTTTCTGAGCACCCAGAATGCGAATGGCTTCGATCGACAGTTCTTGGTTCGATATGGCCGCAGGAACGGAATCCGGGGTGACGATGGCGGCACCGTCTCTTTCAAGATGTCGTTGAATGAGCTGCGGCACCTGATCTTTCAGATATTCCATTTGCTGCTGGGCGTGAATATCAAAGGGCAGCACCATCACCTGGATGCGTTCGGAAGCTGAACCCTGTACAGGAAAAAAACCGCATAGGATTCCGATAAGGATGAGACATAACCGTTTAACCATGTTCGATACCTCAGTTTGCTTCGACCAGTTTTCCGTCCATGATGGTGATGCGTCTTGCCATGTAGGAGGCCAGTTTCATATTGTGTGTAACGACCACCATGGTCATATTCATTTCTTGATTCAATTCCATCAGTAATTCATGGACTTGTTCGCTGTTATGTTGATCGAGATTTCCGGTGGGCTCATCTGCCAGAAGCAGGGCAGGTTTGAGAACGAGCGCTCTGGCCAGGGCGACCCGCTGCTGTTCTCCGCCCGACAGCCGGGTGACCTGTTGTTTCAGCCGGTGCTTCAGGCCGACCCGTACCAGTACCTTTTCTGCCAGATGGTGTGCGCTGGATTTGGAAAGCCCTTTGATGAGCCCTGGCATCATGGTATTTTCCAGTGCCGTGAACTCCGGCAGCAGATGATGAAACTGAAAAACAAATCCAATGGATGAATTTCGGAAACCCGCCAGTTGGAAAGCGTTCAGGTTGAAGATGTTTTTCCCTTGAAACCACAGTTCTCCGGAGTCGGGTGTATCCAATGTTCCCAGTATTTGAAGCAGGGTGGATTTGCCGATGCCGGATGCGCCGACAATGGCAACGGTTTCTCCGGCCATCAGTGTCAGATTGACCGATTGCAGGATATCGATACGTGCACCACTGCCGATAAAGCTTTTCGTGAGGTCTTTGACTTCAACGAGGCCGTTGCCGCCTGAAAGAATCTGATCCATGACACCGTTTTTCAATTGTTTCCCATAAATGACCTGACCGACCGATGCCGGATGTCTGGGTCTTCCGGCCGAAAACCATCATCCATAGCGAATCGCTTCAACCGGATTGAGCCGGGATGCCTGTCTGGCCGGATAGAGCGTGGCGATAAAACAGATAATCAGGGAAGCGGCTGCAATCGAAACCACATCGAATGTTTTCAATAGAACCGGAAGTTTGGTAATATAGTAAACATCTCCGGGAAGTTCAATGAATTTATAATGCTCGAGGAGTTTGCACAGCACAAAACCGAAACAGACCCCCAGGGAAGTTCCAATAACGCCGATGGTCATGCCTTTGAAGACGAAAATGCGGCGAATGCTCTGATCGGTGGCTCCCATGGCCTTCAATATAGCGATATCTTTTGTTTTCTCCATGACCATCATGATCAGGCTGCCGGCAATGTTAAAAGCGGCCACCAGGATGATTAACGCCAGGATGATGAACATGACGGTTTTTTCGAGTTTGAGCGCTGAAAACAGATTCCGGTTCATCTGCATCCAGTCCCGGCACCAATACGGGAAACCGAGATGGGTAGAGATCGCATCGGAAATCTCACGGGCTTTGTATATGTCATGCACCCGGACCTCGATGCCGGTGACGGCATCTTCCAGATGGAGAAATTTCTGGGCATCATTCAGGTGGATATAGGCGATGGAACCGTCGTATTCATACATGCCGGATTCGAATTCTCCGACCACCTGAAATCGTTTCATCACGGGAATGAGGCCTGCCGGTGAAATCATGCCGCGGGGAGACAGAACGTGAATGGTGTCTCCGCGGGCAACCCCCAGATTCTTCATCAGCTCTTTACCCAGAACGACAGATGGGGCATCGGTGGGAGAGGGCCTGGCCGTACTGCGCTCTGCCAGGGCTTTCAATCCGTCCGCGCCAATGGCGGTGATGACCTTGCCGGCAGACTCCGGATCGATGCCCCGGATGACGGCGCCTGACATTCCCGATGCAGATCGAATCATGATTTGAGATAAAATGAAAGGGGTGGATGCGGCCACGCCGTCCACCCCGCCGATCCAGTCGTTGATCTTGGCATAGTCTGTGAATCTTCCGCCATGCCGCATGACCACGATGTGGGATTCCACACTCAGAATTCGGGACTTCAGATCTGACTCGAATCCCGCCATGACAGCGATGACAATGATCAGGGCCATCACGCCGACCGTAACCCCGGCAATGGACAACAGGGTGATCAGGGAGATGAATGCCTGCTTCTGTTTGGCCCGCAGGTAGCGGGCCCCGATAAAAAATTCAAACTGCATGTTTGTTTGTCACCGTGCGGATTATCCGGGTTCGGAAGTCGTTTTAGTCTGGGGCTTCATGTGCGGAAAAAGAATGACTTCCCGGATGGAAACCGAATCGGTCAAAAGCATGGCCAGCCGGTCGATGCCGATGCCTTCACCGGCAGTAGGCGGCAGGCCGAATTCAAGGGCTTCGATGTAGTCGCTGTCCATGCAGTGGGCTTCCTGATCGCCGGCATCCCGGTCTGCCACCTGCTGCAGGAACCGGTCTTTCTGATCCTGGGGATCGTTCAGCTCGGAAAAACCGTTGGCGATTTCATACCCGGCAATGAAGAGTTCGAATCGGTCTGTGATCTGCGGATTGTGGTCGCTTTTTCGGGAGAGCGGGGAGACCTCGACCGGATAGCCTGTAATAAATGTAGGCTGAATCAGATGGGGTTCTACCAGGGTGTCGAAGAGTTTGGTGACGATTTTTCCCACCCGGTTTTTATGGGCCATGGTGATGCCCCGGGAAGCGGCAAAATCGAGCAGTTTCTGTCGATCATTCAGCAGAGACGGGTCGATGCCCGCGATTTCGGAAAGGGCTTCTGTGAGGGTCATACGCCGCCATTTGCCGGACATCTCGATGGGGTGGCCCTGATAGACGATCCGGGTCGATCCGGTGACCGCTTCTGTTACTTCGCTGAACAGTCGTTCGGTCAGGTCCATGAGGTCTTCGTAAGTGGAATATGCCTGATAAAACTCCAACATGGTGAATTCCGGGTTGTGACGGGTGGAGACCCCTTCATTGCGGAAGTTTCGGTTGATCTCGAAAACCCGCTCGTACCCGCCGACCACCAGGCGTTTGAGATAGAGCTCCGGGGCGATCCGTAAATACAGATCAATATCCAGGGCATTGTGATGCGTCACAAAGGGTGTGGCTTCGGCCCCCCCGGCAAGGGCCTGCATCATGGGGGTTTCGACTTCCAGAAAATCCCGATCCAGCAGAAAGGATCGGATGGCCTGAATCATGCGGCTGCGTTTGATGAAAATATCGCGGACATCCGCATTCATGATCAGATCGATATACCGCTGCCGATAGCGTTTTTCGGGGTCTTTGAGTCCGTGAAACTTTTCGGGCAGAGGCCTGATGGCCTTGCAAAGCAGTTGAATTTCGGTGACCAGCAGTGTCCACTCCTGGGTTTTGGTCTGAAACATGGCCCCTGTCAGGCCCACAAAGTCGCCGACATCCAGTTGTTTGAACAAATCGTAGGCATCGGCGCCCACGCTGTCCTTCTTGATATACGCCTGAAGCTGCCCGGTGCGGTCCCGGAACCGGATGAACGTGGATTTTCCGAACCGGTTGATGGCCATCATCCGGCCGGCGGTAACGAAAACAGGCGCTTCCGGTGTGATGGTTTCCAGATGGGCTTCAATTTCAGCCAGAATATCCCGAACCGTATGCCGCACCTTGAAATCGTTCGGGAACAGGTGAATGTTCCGGGCTTTCAGTTCGGATAGTTTTTCTCGGCGTTTTTTAATGAGATCACTCGATTTTTCAATATCCATGGATGATCGTCTCTTTGTCTGAACCTGGTTGAAAACGGGTGGGAATACCAGTCGGAGATAATAAAGAACTGTCGGAATTCCCATTTATCGATCATAAGTTGAACTGAAGAAGCTAATCTATTTCCCTGTTTTTGTCAAATTATAAGAAAAGTGA
>CAZBUL010000080.1:10771-13427 GCA_964495045.1 uncultured Desulfobacterales bacterium
TGACACATCAGGCGCTGCATTATTGCAATCCGATAAGGTTTCGATTACATGATCTGTGACTTGGACATCGTTCGAACGTTCGAAAAGGGCTTTACAACGTCCATTGCCTTTAATATTAAAGCGTTAAAAAGTCACAACGTATAGACCTTTGCGGCAAGCTTGATGAACTCGACAACGGTGTGTTTCATTTTCATTGACATATTCCAGCTATGTTTTTAGAAATACCGGGGAAAATTTTTCGAAAACTCAAACATATTGTTAAACAAAGGGGAGAGGGGGATTCATGAAAATTCTGGTTATTGGCGGGGGGGGCAGGGAGCATGCCCTGGTATGGAAAATCGCGCAAAGTCCGCGCGTCAAGAAAATATTCTGTGCGCCGGGCAATGCCGGAATTGCGGATCTGGCTGTCTGTGTGCCCATCGGTGCCGAGGATATCGACAAGCTCTTGCAGTTTGCCAAAAAAGAGTCCATCGATTTGACGGTTGTCGGCCCGGAAGGCCCCCTGTCCATGGGCATCGTGGACATCTTTCAAAAAAAGGGGCTCAGAATTTTCGGTGTCAGCCGGAAAGCATCGGAAATTGAATCCAGCAAATCCTTCGCCAAATCCCTCATGAACCAATACGGCATTCCCACAGCGGAATCCAAAATCTTCACCCGTTATGAAAAAGCGGATGCCTATATCAAGAAAGCGGCGTATCCGCTGGTGATCAAAGCCGACGGTCTGGCGGCCGGCAAAGGGGTGGTGGTGTGCCAGACGGTGGATGAGGCGGCAAAAGCTCTCCATTTGATCATGGTGGATATGGCTTACGGGGAAGCCGGAAAGAAAGTGCTCGTCGAAGAGTTCCTGACCGGTGAAGAAGCCTCGTTTCTGGCGTTCACGGATGGAAAAACCGTCCTGCCTCTGCCGACATCCCAGGATCACAAGGCGGTTTACGACAACGACGAAGGGCCCAACACCGGCGGTATGGGCGCTTATTCTCCGGCGCCGGTGGTGGATGGATATCTTCACCGCCGGATCATGTCCGAGATCATGATCCCCACCGTCAACGGCATGGCGGCGGAAGGCCGCCCCTACAAAGGGGTGCTGTATGCGGGTCTGATGATCGACAACGACCGGATCCGCGTGCTTGAATTCAATGCCCGCTTCGGTGATCCGGAAGCCCAGCCCCTGTTGATCCGCCTCAAAAACGATATCATCGACATCATGGAAGCGGTGATCGATGAAAGGCTCGATACCTGCAAACTCGATATCGACGAACGCGCGTCGGTGTGTGTGGTCATGGCGGCCGGCGGCTATCCCGGCAGCTATGCCAAAGGGCTCCCGATTTCCGGACTGGAGGATGTCCGGAAAATGAAGAATGTCATGGTGTTTCATGCCGGCACATCCATTGCCAAAGACGACCACCAATCCATCATCACCAACGGCGGCCGGGTGCTGGGGGTTACGGCATTGGGCGATTCCATCAAGGAAGCCATTGTCACGGCCTATCAGGCGGTTGGCAAAATCACTTGGGAAAAAGTCCACTATCGCAAAGATATCGGACAAAAAGCCGTGCGCCGGCTGGAAACCGCACCCCACGTGGGCATTGTCATGGGGAGCGATTCGGATCTTCCGGTCATGGAAGAAGCGGCTGTCATCCTCAAAAAATTCGGCGTGCCGTATCAAATGACCGTGGCTTCCGCCCACCGCAGTCCGGCCAGAGCGGCGGAGTTCGCTGCTCTGGCGGTCAAACGCGGCCTGAAGGTCATCATTGCAGGGGCCGGCCATGCGGCGCATCTGGCGGGGGTTCTGGCGGCCCATACCACGCTTCCGGTCATCGGCGTGCCCATCGACTCGTCCTGTCTGCAGGGGTTCGATTCGCTTCTGTCAACGGTGCAGATGCCGCCCGGCATTCCGGTGGCAACCGTTTCCATCGGCAAGTCCGGTGCCCGGAACGCCGGTATTCTGGCGGTGCAGATGCTGGCTCTCTCCGATCCTCGCCTGGAAAAACTGCTGGAAGCATTCAAAGTGCAGATGGTATTCGAGGTCGATCAGAAAGCCCGTAAAGTTGAATCCCAAAGATAACATCCGACGGATCGACAGCCATTTTCCCGAAGATGACATCCTTCAGGAGGCGGCACAGATTATCCGATGCGGCGGGGTGGTGGTCTTTCCGACAACTGGTCTGTACGGCCTGGGGGCGGATGCCGCCCATCCTGCGGCAATCGAAAAGGTGTTTGCCGTCAAGCGTCGTTCTCCCGACAAGCCCATCTTGATTCTGGTGCCGGACAGGAATGCCATCGCCAATCTGGTTCAGGAAATTCCGCTGGCAGCCGAACGGGCCATGGCCGCCTTCTGGCCGGGGAAACTCACCCTTGTATTCAAGGCGGCGGCCGGTATCCTTCCCGCTTTGACCGCCGGTACCGGCCATATCGGCATCCGGCTGCCGGTCCATCCCGTCGCCCAGGCGCTGGTTCGTGCCGTCGGAAGACCCATTACCGCGACCAGCGCCAACCTCTCCGGCCAGACCGGCTGCGCCTGCATCGCCGATCTGGACCCGGCTGTTGCCGGAGCTGTCGATCTCATCCTCGACGCGGGCGGCCTTGAAGGCGGAGCCGGGTCAACCATTCTGGATGTCACCTGCGATCCGCCGGTTATCCTGCGGGAAGGAGCGGT
>CAZBUL010000081.1:0-2206 GCA_964495045.1 uncultured Desulfobacterales bacterium
GTCTGCCCTTTACGACTGCAACAGACTTAGCCGACAACCCTTTCAATTTCATGGCGGTCCGCCAGGACGACGTATCCAAGATCGTTACACTTCAGACATCGGGAAGCACCGGAGCGTCCAAACGGATTTTCTTCACCGATGCGGATCTGGAACTGACACTCGATTTTTTTCACCACGGCATGTCCACACTGGTACGACCCGGCCAGCGGGCGGTGGTGCTTCTTCCCGGTGAAAAACCGGACAGCGTGGGCAATCTGATCTTGCGGGGCCTTCAACGAATGAACGTCGATGCGTTGGTATATGGTCCGGTTGCCGATCCTCACCACGCCGCCGAATCGATTGCTTCTTTCGGCGCGCATTGTATCGTCGGTATTCCGACGCAGGTTCTTGCCGTGGCCACCGATCGATCAGGGGCCGGAATCGGCAAAGACCGCATCGAGAGCCTTCTGCTCACGACAGATTATGTGCCAAAGGCCATCGCGGAAACATTGAAAAAGACTTGGGGATGCCGGGTATATACCCATTACGGCATGACCGAAATGGGCTTCGGCGGCGGTGTTGAATGTGATGCTCTGGATGGGTATCATCTCAGAGAGGCTGACCTGTACTTCGAAGTGATCGATCCCGACACCGGCGAAACCTGTCCCGAAGGCAACAGTGGTGAAATCGTCTTTACCACCCTGACAAGGCAAGGCATGCCGCTGATTCGTTACAGGACGGGGGATATCGCCCGAATGATCACCACCCCCTGCCCCTGCGGCAGCCATCTCAAGCGGATAGGATATGCCGAAGGCCGAAGAGAGGGAGCGGTTCGTTTGGGTTCCGGCGGCGTTCTGAAATTATCTGAATTGGATGAATTGCTGTTTGGCATTCAGGGACTGCTCGACTATCGGGCCAAAGTTTCAACAGCAAGTGATGGATCGTTTCAGTTACACATCGACGTCCATCGATCCGAATACGACTGGCCGACTCATGGCGATGTGATGAAAGCTCTGGAAAGCATCGGTGCAATACTGAAAAGTCTTGCCGACGGGAATTTGAAAACACCCACAGTACAGTTCTCCGAGGACGGACGATGGATGACCACAGGTGCTGCCAAAAGGAAAATCCTTTTCGCCCTCGAACCGCTCGTCTGATTTCCTATTTCAACAATTGAACAGGGATCACCGCTCCTGCTGATAGACAGTCCATTCCTTCCGGAACCGCTGCAATGGCATCAGCCCTAGCAATCGAGCTCAGACGGCTGCGTTTTTTCATGGGTAAAAAGATCGGCAAGTCATTACTATATCCGATCGTACCGAAGAAAAAATCGGTCCAGTCAGCGTTTCCTTCGTCGATATCCGATGCCAACCTGGCATTGGTGGTCGGCAAACCGGAGTGGGTATGACCGGCCAGAGCAAGCAACCCCGGTAAAGCGATCTGCAGAAATCCCATCAGATTGGATGGTGGACCACCCGGAAGGATGAAAACAGGTTTATTGTTGAGTATCCCGAAACCAACCGCTTTGCCGGGACCGATCCGGATGCGGTGAAATACCTCTTTCCATCCCAGTTGATGGAGTACCCGGGAAACCATGTCATAATCTCCGGTCCATGCACCGCCGCTTGTAATGATGGCATCTGTTTCATTGGACATGTTTTTCAGGGCAGTAGAAATCAATTTTGCATCATCCCGGACAATCTCCATGCGAGACGTCATGTTGAATTTCCTGCACCAACCCGCCAAGGTGATGACATTACTGGCATAAAGCTGACCATCGGCAAGCGGAAGCCCCGGTTCGACAAGTTCATCACCGGTTCCAAGTATCCCGACAACGGGATGGCCATAGACCGGAATACTACTGTGTCCGGCAGTTGCAAGAAGACCTGCCAGAATCGGCGATATTTGTTGACCGGAACGAATGATACACTTTTCGATGCTGATATCACCGCCCCGCGGCAAAACATTTTTTCCAGGTTTGATGGGAGTATCGATCAGCAGATCATCACCGGATGTTTTCACATATTCCTCGGCGACCACGGCATCCGCTCCTGCCGGGATACGGGCACCTGTCAGCACCCGGATGGCTGTTCCTGCCTCAATCCGCAGTTTCCGATCACTGCCGGCGGCCACAGAGCCCATCAGCCTTAGTCTGGCAGGTTTTTCCGGTGCGGCACCGATCAGCTCACGAGAGATGACGGCAAATCCATCTTTTCGGGAAGAATCC
>CAZBUL010000081.1:2306-5011 GCA_964495045.1 uncultured Desulfobacterales bacterium
GGCACCGATCAGCTCACGAGAGATGACGGCAAATCCATCTTTTCGGGAAGAATCCACCGAAGGAGAATCGACCAAAGCATAGAGATCGACGGCAGCAATTCGACCGATACTGTCACCCAGAGCGACGGTTTCGGAAGGAAGCGGATTTATTCGTGTTAACATCATATCCAGAGCTTCTTTCAAACCGTGAGCCAGACTGTTCATGATTACCTCTCTGTTCGTTGAATGATTGAACCGATCTATGACCCTTCACCAGTATCATATATTTTCACGCTCAATTCGGAGTCAATATCATTTCATTCATTGTCTTACGGTGCAATAGCATTTTTATTTTGATAAATTAAAAAACCTGTGTAAGCATGAAAGAAATGAAATCAACACAGAATCTCTTTTTTCACTTGACACGTAGTTATGATATAGCTATTTTGTGACTATATCATGTGTACAAAAAGCCTTCATTTCACAGGTGAGGACCGCTTTGAGTCAAATGCCTGTTTTCTATGGATAGTTATTCCAATATCAGGAAGGCAGGCAATAAGAAGGAGCTAAAAATGAGATACGCAGAGGTAGGATATAATTTAGAAATTGATTTAGCGACTGGTAACATTGAGCGGGTCGAAACCGACCCCAAAATGATGGAAACCCATCTGGGAGGTCTGGGCACCAGTGTCAAGATTCACTGGGACAGAGTCCCCCCCGAAGTCAAACCATTCGATCCCGAAAATCTCCTGATATTCAGCAGCGGTCTTTTCAACGCCACCCCAGCCTACAGCGCCAATCGTACGGTCGTTACCTTCGTTTCTCCCCAGTCAGATCTCTTGGCCTACCCCATGATGGGAGGGTTCTGGTCGGCGGAATTGAAATATGCGGGTTATGACAAAATCATTTTCCGCAACAAGTCACCCAAGTGGGTTTATCTCTGGATACACAATGACAAGGTCGAAATTCGGGATGCATCCCACCTCGTGGGACGAGGCGCCGTTGAAACACAGGATCTGATCCGCAAAGAATTGAACGAACCCAAAGCTCAGGTGGCAGCTATCGGCCTTGCCGGTGAAAACAGAGTTTTCACCGCTTCCATAGAACAATCCCGATCGAGTGCGAGCCGGCTCGGCGGCGGAGCGGTCATGGGAGATAAAAAGATCAAGGCGGTCGCCGTGCGAGGCACCGGAGACATCAACCTTGCCGATGGACCACTGTTCATGGAACACCTCCAGGGCGTAACGGACTATATCAATTACCGGAATGCCAATCCCATCAAGGATGTCATGACCATTCTGTCCGGCATCGGGTCACCACAAGAAATGGTGCATACCGATGAAAAGTGGCACACGGAAAATTTTGCATGGGGCAACGCCCGCACACGAAGACGAGATTTCTGGAACAAGGAAAACGAAGAGAACTGGACAACGACCCAACTCGGTGCGATTCACAGACTCATCAGTTGCATGAACTGTCCGCAGCACTGCGGGGCCTTGGTTTCTCACAAGGAAGGCCCGCGCTACATGATGAAATGCTTTGGTAAACTCACTTATTCCATGGCGGCCTATGTCGATGATCTGGGTTTCAATTTCAGAATATTGCAACGTGCCACTGAATACGGTGTTGACTCGTTCTCGACCCCGCAGATTCTGGCTTTCGCGGTCGAACTCTATGAAGCCGGTATTCTCACCGACAAGGATTTTGCCGGAACCTCCACCTATGAAGCCTGCCCATCCGACAAAGAGGGAAGATTCTTCTGGCTGCTTGACCGAGTGGTCCGACGGGAAGGCATCGGCGATATTCTGGCCGACGGTGTGTATTACGCAGCCCGAAAGATCGGCAACGGCGCCGAGGCATTCGACCATAACACCATCAAGAAACATGAGCAGCTTCCGCTGAAACTGGGAATGATGGATCCTCTCTACTACTTGATGTACTCCACCAACGAAAAGATCAGTATCACCCAGATCGAAGGGCAGTGGCCGCAGACTCCTTTCCCAACCAAAGAACAGCGGGAAGATTTCGTGAGAGACTGGCCACAGCTTCCGGATGAGCATTTCAAACAGTATTTACTGGATTGGGAATTTCGCGGGGAAAACGCGAATCCTTATTATCCGACACCCCAAATGTGTGCCGAAATCGTTGATTGGATGGAAATGCTTCACAACATCGACGATGCCGTATGTATCTGTGCCGGGATGTCGTCGTTCTGTCTGAAGCCCCCCTATCATATTCACAATTACCCGAAACTGGTTTCCGCAGCGACCGGGATGGATCTGGACGAAAAAAGCCTGCAGAAAATCGTCAATAGAAGCCGTAATTTGCACAGAGCGTTCAATAACAGAAGAGGCATGACACGGGCAGATGAAAAGCCGCCGGCAGACCATTGGAAAAGAAGATTCCCCGAACATGAAGAATTGCTCCTGTCCACTTATTATAAACATAAAGGATGGAATATGAACGGTATTCCGACCCGAGCAAGACTTGAGGAACTGGATCTGGGGTATGTCGCCGATGATTTGGAGAAGAGGGGGATATTGAAAGATGGCCAAGATTAAAAAGAAAATCAAGACAATTACAATTGATGCCGACAAATGCAATGGCTGCCGCGGATGCGAAATCATCTGCTCAGCCTACCATGCGACACCGCGATACAGCAGCAACAATCCGGCGAGGTCTCGTATTCAGATCATCACGAATCGATTGGAAAACAAATGGCTTCC
>CAZBUL010000081.1:5111-13251 GCA_964495045.1 uncultured Desulfobacterales bacterium
GAAGAGGTCAAGATGGAAGACATCGAAATCGGACTGGCGTCGTTGGTCAACAAATATGGCATGAACAAATTGATAGACACCGTTGCCCGAATGTCGAAGAAGGACTAAATCATCAAGTCAACAAAAGAGGATTAATAAAGGCAGTGGAAACAGTCGCCCCCTTCAAAGAGGTTATAGAAGAGATTAAAGAGGCCGGTGGAGAAGCCTTCAAGTATTGCTTTCAATGCGGTTTGTGCGATACGGTCTGTCCATGGAACAGAGTCAGACAGTTCAGTATGCGCAAGGTTATCCGGGAAGCTACATTTGGTCTGACCGAGATCGAAGGCGAAGATATCTGGCGTTGCACAACCTGCGGAAGATGTCCTCAGCGTTGCCCGCGTGGGGTGAAACAGATAGAAGTCGGGATGGCCTTACGTCGGGTCGCCTCGAACTACGAGGTGTTCCCGGCTTCCGTCCGTTCCGCCCGTACCGCCAGAGCCAGCCTGATTTCAGAAGGCAATCCCCTACAGTTCGAACGGAAAAAACGGGCGGATTGGGCCAAAGACATTTCCGTCAAACCATTTTCAGAAGGCATGGAAGCATTGTATTTCGTCGGTTGTTACCTAAGCTTCGACCCACGAATGAAAAAGGTAGCGGCTGCCACTGCCAATGTCCTGAACAAAGCAGGTATCGATTTTGGGATATTGGGTGATAAAGAGAACTGCTGCGGAGAGAGCATCCGCAAAACGGGAAGCGAGGATGTTTTCAAGAGTCTGGCCAAAGAAAACATCAAAACGTTCATCGACAATGGCGTCAAAAAAATCATCGTTTCATCGCCTCACTGTTATCATACGTTCAAAAATGAATATCCTGAATTCATGGTGCATTTCGAGGTGATTCATGCCTCGCAATTCATCTTTGATCTGATTGCATCGGGCAGACTCAAGCTGACCGGAAACTACAGTAAAAAAGTGACCTACCACGATCCGTGCTACCTGGGACGACATAATGATATTTATGAAGAACCCCGCGAGGTTCTGAAACAGGTACCCGGGCTCAATCTGGTCGAAATGGCGGATTCCCGAAAGAACAGTCTCTGTTGCGGCGGCGGCGGCGGACGTATCTGGATGGACACGCCGAAAAACGAAAGATTCTCCGACATCAGACTGACGCAGGCCAAAGCCGTCGGTGCAGAAGTACTGGTGACATCCTGCCCTTATTGCATCACCAATTTTGAGGAAAGCAGACTGAACCTCGAGTATGACAAAGAGCTCGAAGTAAAAGACATCATGGAAATTATCCAGGATGTGATATGAAGTCAGAGCGTCTAACCCGGACGACCCGGACACGACGGGCCGAAATAAATCTGATGGGGTGATAGAAAGTGGAAAACGAACTCACATTAGCGGAAAAAGTTCAACAACTTTGTAAAATTTCTGGAGACAGCAATTTTGGCGATGTCATGGTTGTTGGTGGAGGGGTCAGCGGCATTCAAGCATCTCTGGATCTTGCCACAGCCGGCTTCAAGGTTTATCTGATCGAAAAATCGCCGAGTATCGGCGGCCACATGGCCCAACTGGACAAGACATTCCCGACCAACGACTGCTCCATGTGAATACTTTCACCCAAACTGGTCGAGGTCGGCCGGCATCCAAACATCGAAGTTTTGACTTTTGCAGAAGTTGACAGTATCGAAGGCGATCCAGGTGATTTCAAGGTTACCCTGACGAAAAGGCCGCGGTATATCATCGAAGAAAAGTGCACCGGTTGTACGACATGTGTCAAGTACTGCCCCGTCGAATATCCGGATCAATTCAATCAGGAAATTTCCAGCAATAAGGCTGTTCATGTTTTTTTCTCACAAGCGATTCCTCTCGTTGCCTATATCGATGAAAGTTGCTTGTATCTAAAAGAGAAGAAATGCTTGATCTGCGAAAGTGTCTGTAAAACGGGCGCGATCGACTTGAAACAGTCGCCGGAAAAAATCAATATAAATGTTGGGGCAGTCATTCTGGCCGCCGGCATCGAGCCCTTCGATCCCAAAACCAAAGATGAATACGGCTATGGTAAGATGGAAAATGTCGTGACGAGTATGGACTACGAACGGCTTTTATCCTCCACCGGCCCCTACAGCGGCGAAGTCCTGCGCTCATCCAACAAGAAACATCCCAAGAAATTGGCATGGATTCAGTGTGTCGGCTCTCGACGGGTTACGCCGGGAGACAACAGCTATTGTTCGGGAGTATGCTGCACCTATACCCAAAAGCAGGTGATCCTCACAAAAGATCACGACGCCGAAGCCGAATGCACCATCTTCCATAACGATATCCGCTCCTTTGGCAAGGATTTCGAGCGCTACTACCAGCGCGCCGAAAAACTTCCCGGTGTGCGGTTCATTCGAAGTTACGCCGCCATCGATCGGGAGATTCCGGATTCCAAAAATGTGGTGGTGCGGTATGCCACCGCCGATGAAGGTGTCAAAGAAGAAGAATTCGATATGGTGGTGCTGTCCATCGGATTGAATCCGCCGTTGAAATTTCATGGTCTGGCGGAAAAATTCGGCATCGAACTCAATTCCCATGGGTTTTGCAAGTCGATTTCATCCTCCAATCCCATTGCCACCAGCCAGCCGGGAATTTATGTCAGCGGTGCTTTTCAGGGACCCACGGATATTCCCGAATCGGTATTTTCGGCCAGCGGGGCCGGATCACAGGTCGGTGAATTTCTCGACTACCGACGCGGCAAACTGGCCAAGGAAAGAATCTATCCACCGGAACGGGATCTCTCTTCAGAACAGCCGAGGATCGGCGTCTTTGTCTGTCATTGCGGCGCCAACATCTCCAGTGTCGTAAGTGTTCCATCAACAGTAGATTATGCCCTGACCCTGCCGGATGTGGTGTATGCCAAGCAGCAGCTCTTTTCATGCGCCACCAACTCCGCCAAGGAAATCACCGATCTGGCCCAGGAAAAAGGTCTCAACCGGGTGGTGATCGCCGCATGCTCTCCCCGTACCCTCGAACCGCTGTTCCGAGACACCCTGCGGGAAGCAGGGCTGAATCAATATTATTGTGAAATGGCCAATATCCGGGAACATTGCTCCTGGGTCCATTCCAAGCAGAAAGAAGAGGCCACCCAAAAAGCCAAAGACATCATCCGGATGTCGGTGGCACGCGCCCGTTATCTCGAACCCCTTCAGGAATTCGATCTGCCTGTCAACAAGGCGGCACTGGTGGTGGGCGGCGGTATCGCCGGCATGACCTGTGCCCAGTCCATCGCCGCACAGGGCCATGAAGTCTATCTGGTGGAAAAAGCGGCGACGCTGGGAGGGATGGCGCGAAGAATTCACTCGACACTGGAAGGACTCGATGTTCAGACCTATCTGGACGATCTGATCCGCTCGGTGTATAAAAATCCCAGCATCCATGTCTATCACAAAGCGACCATCACGGATGTGTCGGGTTATATCGGCAATTTCGTCACCACAGTCAACACCGAAGGCATGGTCAAAACGATCCATCATGGGGCCTCCGTCATCGCTATCGGTGCGGATGTCTATCGGCCGACGGAATATCTGTACGGCGAAAATGAAAATGTTTACACCCATATCGACCTGGGAGAATTGATTGCCCAAAAAGACCCCAAGGTCGTCGATGCCGAAAGCATCGTCATGATTCAGTGCGTGGGATGCCGGAACGAAGACCGGAACTACTGCAGCCGGGTCTGCTGCGGACATGCCGTCAAGAACGCCTTGAAACTGAAGGAAATCAACCCGAAAATGGATATTCATATTCTCTTCCGGGATATGAGAACCTACGGTTTCAGGGAAGATGCCTACCGCGAAGCTTCCGACAAGCATGTCAAATTCATCCGGTACGAACCCGACGACAAACCCGTGGTGGAGGCATTCGAAGACGGCGGCAAAACACTCCTGAAAGTGACGGTCACCGATCCCATTCTGGGTCAGCGGCTCGAACTGGATGCCGATGTTCTCTCTCTGGCGGCTGCGGTCATCCCCGCTGCTTCCACCGAAGCGATCGCCGGACTGTTCAAGGTGACACTAAGCCCGGATGCTTTCTTCAAGGAAGCGCACGTGAAATTGCGGCCCGTTGAATTTGCGACGGATGGGGTTTTTCTTTGCGGTACCGCCCATTATCCCAAGCATATCCCTGAAACGATCAACCAGGCATATGGCGCCGCCGGTCGGGTGCTGACCCTGCTGTCTCGAGACACGGTCGTGGCGTCGGGATCGGTCTGTGAAGTCATCGCCAACGATTGTGTATCGTGCGGCGCCTGCATCACCGCCTGTACATACTCGGCGATCGAGTTTATCGACACACCGATCGGACGAAAAGCCTGGGTGAACCCGGTGCTCTGCAAAGGGGACGGTCTGTGCAACGCTAAATGCCCGACCAATGCCATTGTGCTGAAGCATTTCAACAATGCCGAACTGTGCAGCCAGATCGATGCGGCCGTAACAAACGAAGAAATCCTGAACCAGATCGATGCCGCTGCGTGAACAACTTTCAACCGGTATTTTCCCCCACCCCGGCCCTCCCCCGCTGGGGGAGGAAGATAAAGGTAGTATGTGTTTTATAACCGTTTTCGTATTCAAGGGAGATGAGAATGAGTACAGGTCATGAGTTCAAACCCAAAATGCTTGGTTTCGTATGTCATTGGTGAGCATACGGCGCCGCTGACCTTGCTGGAGTTTCCAGACTGCAATATTCAAATGAAATCAGGCTGATTCGTGTTATGTGTTCAGGCCGGGTGGACCTGGACTTCATCCTCAGAGCCTTCTCGAATGGCGAAGACGGTGTATTTATCGGCGGATGCCGGCTGGATGAATGCAACTATATCACCCATGGCAATTACGATGCATTGAGCAACACTTACATCTGTAAAAAAATCATGGAATTCATCGGATTGAATCCGAACAGACTGCGCATCCAGTTCATGTCGGGTGCCGATGGCAATCTTCTGGCCGAAGTCACCGATGATTTCACCCGACAGATCAAAACCATAGGCCCGATCGGCAAGAGCGAAGGGATCGATCCCCAGAGTCTGAAACTGAAACTTGATGCCGCCAAGCGGCTGGTTCCTTACATTCGCCTGGTGGAACGGGAAAGAATGAGACTGCCGGTTAAATCCAAAGAAGCATATCACCAATTTTACACCAGCGAAGAATTCGACCGGCTGTTTATGGAACTGATCGGCAGCAAGCTGGCCGCCAGCCAAATCATGCTGCTGCTTCGGGAAAAGCCCCAATCAACGGGCCATATCGCCGAACGATTGGGACTGAGCCCCTCCGAGATATCCAAACATATCAATACGTCATCCCGACACGGACTTGTCCGCTTCGATGAATCCATCAAGTGCTATGCACTGGCGTAGTGTGAAGACCGGAATATCATCTTGCTTCACGGGTGAATCCGGGAAAAGGCAGATAATTTAGGAAAACGTTTATGGACAATGATAGAATCGATCAGATCATAGCGAAGCATCATGGCGAAGCCAGCTCTCTCATTCAGGTGTTACTGGACATTCAGAGCGAAAACAACTGGCTTCCCAAAGAGGCATTGGAAAGGGTCGGCGAAAAATTGGACGTTCCGTTAACCCGGATACAGCATATCGCCACTTTTTACAAAGCGTTCAGCCTGGTTCCAAAAGGCCGTCACGGCATTCACATCTGTATGGGAACCGCCTGCCATGTCCGAGGTGCCAAACGGATTCTCGACACCATCCAGGATATGACCGGCATCAGACCCGGCGAAACGGACCTGGACATGAAATTCAGTCTGGAAACGGTCAACTGTCTCGGCTGCTGCGCCCTGGGGCCGGTGATGGAAATCGATAAGAAAACTTACGGTAAAATGTTGCCGGGCGAGGCCGCAGACGTATTAAAAAACTACGAGTAGGATAAAATTATGTCGAGGATAAATTCACCCGCTGAATTGGAAGCGTTCAGGAAGGGGATCTTAACAAGAAGAGACCCGAATATACCATGTATCACTCTTTGCTCCGGATCGGCCTGTCATGCCTCGGGCAGCGGGGAAGTTGCCGCCCGTCTCGAAGAAGAAATCGCCAAGCAGGGATTGAGCGATCAGGTTTATGTCCGGAGAACGGGATGCCACGGTTTTTGTGAAAGAGGGCCCATCATCGTCATTCATCCGGATGAAATCTGTTATTTTCAGATTCAGCCGGACGATGTGCCGGAAATTATTTCCCAGACGATTGTGGAAAAGAAGGTTATCGAACGATTGCTCTATACCGACCCTGTCACCCAGGAAAAAATCGTTCACGAATCCGATATCCCCTTCTACAAGAACCAGACACGACTGGTCTTTGGCTCCAACGGCAGTATCGATCCCAAAAGCATCGACGATTATCTGGCCATCGGCGGATATTCGGCCTTGTCCAAAGCACTTTTTGGCATGAATGCCGAGCTGGTGCTGGAAGAGATCAAAAAGTCCAATCTCCGGGGACGAGGCGGCGGCGGATTTCCCGCCGGCAGAAAGTGGGAAGGTTCCCGGAACGCCCCGGAAAAGATCAAATACGTGATCGTCAATGCGGATGAAGGCGATCCCGGTGCCTACATGGACCGCGCGCTTCTGGAAGGAAATCCCCATGCGATTCTGGAAGGCCTGACCATCGGTGCCTTTGCGGTCGGCTCTCACGAAGGCTATATCTATGTTCGGCAGGAATACCCGCTGGCGGTGCAAAATGTCCATATCGCCATTCAGCAGGCTGAAGATTGCGGACTGCTCGGGAAAAACATTCTGGGTTCCGGCTTCGATTTTATCGTGAAAGTGCATCAAGGTGCCGGCGCCTTCGTCTGCGGTGAATCCACGGCCTTGATGACTGCCCTCGAAGGCCGCGTCGGTGAACCTCGTCCCAAGTACGTCCGATCCAATATCAAGGGGCTGTGGGATCGCCCCAGCGTTTTGAACAATGTGGAAACCTGGGCCAATGTACCGATGATCATCAATCAGGGAGCCGACTGGTTTACACAGTATGGGACGGCTGGCAGCAAGGGGACCAAGATTTTCTCCCTGGTCGGCAAGATCACCAATACCGGTCTGGTGGAAGTTCCCATGGGAACTCAGTTGAAAGACATCATCTACAAGATCGGCGGCGGCATTCCGGGCGGCAGAAAATTCAAGGCGGTTCAAACCGGCGGGCCTTCCGGCGGTTGCATTCCGGAAGATCTTTTGGAACTCGAGGTGGGGTTCGATGAGCTGACCAAAGCCGGTTCCATGATGGGCTCCGGCGGCATGATCGTCTTGGATGAAGATACCTGTATGGTGGATGTGGCCCGGTATTTCATCGAATTTTTGACGGATGAATCCTGCGGAAAATGCACACCCTGCCGGGAAGGGTTGCGGCAGATGCTGAAAATTCTGACCCACATCACCGAAGGGAAAGGCAAGGACGGCGATATCGAACTGCTGGAAGCGTTATCCGAAACCGCCATCGAGGCCGCGTTGTGCGCCCTGGGAAAAAGTGCGCCGAACCCGTTTCTGAGCACCCTGCGCTATTTCCGGGATGAATATGAGGCCCATATCAAGGAAAATCGCTGCCCAGCCCTCTCCTGCAAGGAGCTGATCTCCTATCATATCGACCCGACCCAGTGCAAGGCCTGTATGATCTGCGCCAGAAAGTGCCCGGCCGAAGCAATTGTCGGCGCCAAGAACCAGATTCATGTCATCGATCAGGATAAATGTACGAAGTGTGGAACCTGTCTGGAAGCCTGCCCGCCGCGTTTTGCCGCGGTCAGAAAAACTTCCGGCGTCCCCGTTCCGCCTCCGATTCCCGAGGAAGAAAGAAACATAACCCGAAAGAGCAAAGAAAAATGAGTGAAATTCTCTTACAGATAGACGGCATCGAAGTCAAGGCAACGAAAGGGATGACCCTTCTGGAAGCAGCCCAACGTGTCGGGATATCCATTCCGACCCTCTGTCATCACGAAAAACTCGAGCCTTTCGGGGGATGCCGTCTTTGCATCGTTGAAGTGGAAGACCGCGGGTGGACCAAACTGGTTGTTTCCTGTGTCTATCCCGTCGAAAACAATCTGATTGTCCGGACCCGGTCGGAAAAAGTGGACCGCATCCGCAAAATGATCATCGAACTGCTGATGGCCCATGCCCCGGATTCATTCCAATTG
>CAZBUL010000082.1:0-11225 GCA_964495045.1 uncultured Desulfobacterales bacterium
TGGCGCTGCAGAACACTTAAGCCTCACCATACTGGATGCCAATAGAATTATGATTTCAAGAGATGTAACCCTCGTCAACACACTGGGCCTTCACGCCCGGCCGGCGGCTCAAATTGCCATGCTGGCCGCAAAAGCTGTCTCCCATGTCTGGATGATCAGCGACGGAGAACAGGTCGATGCCAAAAGCATCATCGATATGCTAACCCTGTATTGCCCCAAAGGGTCTCCCATCCAGTTTGCAGTCGAAAGCGATGAAGACATCGAAACATTGAATAATATCGTAATATTGGCGGAAAACGGTTTTGGAGAAAATTGAACTATGACGGATAGTGATCCACAGGAAATCCTGCTGAATGGAATCGGTGTTTCGCCGGGAATCTGCATCGGAAAGGCTTATCTGGTCGATGTGGAAGGGGTCGATATCGTCGAAAAATATCATATCCCGTCCGCCCACATACCGTCAGAGCTCAACCGGTTCAGGCTGGCGGTCAAAAAGGCGAAAAATGAACTGCGCACCATCATCGAGAACACACCGGCTGCTATCAAGGAACATGTCGATATTCTCGAAACCCATGTCATTTTGCTGAAAGACAAACTGCTTTACGGAAAGATCATCGAAACCATCGAGGCGGAAAGCATCAATGCCGAATGGGCATTGAAAAAAGTGGTTTCATCCCTGAAGTCCATGTTTCTGAACATGTCCGATCCATACCTGAAGGAGAGGGCTATCGATATCGGTCATGTAGCAGATCGAATTCTGAACAATCTCCTGGGAGCCGACCGCATCAACATCTCCGCCATCGATAAACGGGTGGTGCTGGTGGCAGTGGATCTGTCTCCGGCCGAAACCAGTCAGATTCATCTCGAACGAGTCAAGGGGTTTGTCACAGACAAGGGCGGCGGCACATCTCACACCAGCATCATCGCAAAAACACTCGGCATTCCGGCGGTGGCCGGCGTGGTTCATGCCACAAAAACCATTTCGAGCGATGCCGTGATCATCGTGGACGGTATATCCGGCAATGTCTTCGTCAATCCGTCCGAGCAGACACTGCTCACCTACGAAGAACGTCGGATTCAATATGAAAACAGAATGGCGGCGCTCGGCCGTCAAAGCCATCTGGATGCGGTAACCCGAGACGGCCATCGGTTCATGATCATGGGCAACATCGAACTTCCCGAAGAACTCGTGGCGGTTCTGGATCATGGCGGAGATGGAATCGGCCTCTACCGGACGGAATTTCAATACATGGGCCGGCGGGACTATCCCAGCGAAACCGAATTGTTCGAGCGATATAAGGAAATCGTGGAAGTCATGGCCCCCCGGCCGGTCACCATCCGCACGCTCGACATCAACGGCGACAAGGCCCTCGACATGCCGGCGCAAACCGTTGAAGACAATCCGGCGCTGGGGCTGCGGGCCATTCGCTATTGCCTCAAGCATCCGGACATCTTCAAGACCCAGTTGCGGGCCATTTTACGGGCGGCGGCGTTCGGCAATGTCCGCATCCTGTTTCCCATGATATCGGGGTATGAAGAAATTCTGGAATCCAAGGCCATACTGCAATCCGTTTCAGATGAACTGGAGAAAGAAGGTGCCGTTTTCAACCGTCACATCGAAATCGGCATCATGATCGAAGTGCCATCTGCCGTGATTCTTTCCGACATCCTGGCGGATACCGTCGATTTCTTCAGCATCGGCACAAACGATCTGATACAGTTCGCCCTGGCCATCGATCGGGGAAACCGCCAGGTAGCCTATCTTTTCAACCCCCTGCATCCGGCGATCCTGCGCCTGCTTCATCAGACGGTGAACGCGGCACGGGCCAAAGGGAAAAAAGTCTTCATGTGCGGAGAAATGGCAGGAGATCCCGTTCACATTCCAATTCTGCTGGGTCTTGGCATCGAGGAATTCAGCATGAATCCCAATGCCATCCCCCTGGCGAAACAGACCGTACGGTCTTTGAGTCTTCAGGAAACGCGCAGTTTTCTTGCTGAGATCATGCAGGAAAAAACAGCGCAGGCTGTCATGGAGCGGGTACAGGAACGATTCAGTCAGGAAGGCGGGTTCAGGGGATAAGGCGATGGTCAGCCAAGAGAGGGAGCCAGCCAGCGGATCTCCCCCTCTCAGAGGAAAAACACTGTTCCCCCCTCCCGACCTCCCCCCGCTGGGGGGAGGAGATAATCGATTCCATCAACACATTTCGAACAGAGCGGCCGCGCCCATGCCGCCGCCGATACACATGGATTCGATGCCGTACTTGACACCGCGTTCCTTCATATTGGCCAAAAGGGTAGCACAGAGCTTGGCGCCGGTGCATCCCAGCGGATGGCCCAGTGCGATGGCGCCGCCGTGGATGTTGACTTTGGCCATATCGATGCCGAGTTCCCGCACACAGTAAATGGCCTGAGAAGCGAAGGCTTCATTGATCTCGAACAGGTCGATATCATTGATCCCCATACCTGCCAGCTTCAACAGCTTGGGGATGGCATATCGCGGGCCCACGCCCATTTCATCCGGCTCACATCCGACGGTCGTGTAGCAAATGAGCTTGGCGATGGGTTGGATCCCCAATTCCTTCACTTTATCGCCGCTCATGATAACGGATGCGGCCGCCCCATCTGTGGTCTGGGAAGAATTGCCGGCCGTCACCGATCCATTGGCTGCAAATACCGGACGCAGCTTGGTCAGACTTTCCACCGTCGTGCTTTCCCGGATGCCGTCGTCAGCCGATACGATAAACGTCTCTTTCTTATAGGTGCCGTCGGGTTGCAGAACGAATTTGGCGGCCGGAGTAGGAACGATTTCCGTAAACAGCCCTTTGGCCTTCGCCTCGCCGGCTTTCTGGTGAGACTGACTGGCGAATTCATCCTGTTCCTGCCGAGAAACGTTGTAGCGATTGGCGACATTTTCCGCGGTGATGCCCATGGAAGTATAGAGATCCGCACGGACCCTGCTGTGTTCCGGATGCGGTCTGGGGAGATTCCCGCCCATGGGCACGTAGGTCATGGATTCGACCCCGCCGCCGATGACAATGTCCGACCAGCCGGACATGACCCGCAGGGAAGCCAGGGCGATGGCTTCGATACCGGACGAGCAGAAACGGTTGACTGTGGCCCCTGAAACTTCCGGCGGAAATCCGGCGATCTGGGAGGCGAGGCGGCCGATGTTGAGCCCTTGTTCGGCTTCCGGAAAGCAGCAGCCGATCATGATGTCGTCGATGTCTTTCTTTTCGAGATTGGGGGTTTTATCGACGGCTGCATTCAGGATGAAGGTCAGCAGGTCTTCCGGCCGGGTGTCTTTGAATCCCCCCTTGCTGCGCCGGCATCCCGGGGTTCTGATGGATGTAACGATATATGCATCTCTCATATTGATTCTCCTCATCTTAATTTCTGAGCGGTTTGCCGGTTTTCAGCAGGTGTTCGACTCTGGCGATGGTTTTTTCCTGTTTCCAGAAATCGATGAACGCATCGCGTTCGAGTTTCAGAATTGTTTCTTCATCCACTGCACTGTTGGTTCTTACATCGCCGCCGCTGATGACGTACGCGATCCGTTTGGCCAGGAACACGTCGTATTCGCTGACGAATTTGGCGTTCTGCATATTGAAGAGCTCGGCATTGATCATCCCCTGAGCCGCTTCACCGAATACCTTGATCTTGCGTTTGACCCGCGGAGCATAGCCTTCATCCACCATTTTGAGAACTTCTTTTTTGGCCTCTCCGATGAGATGATCCCGGTTGAAGACAATGCGGTCTTTGGGCCCCAAAAATCCGTTGGCACGGGCTTCGGCGGCCGATGTCGATACCTTGGCCATGGCAATGGCCATGAAGGTCGGTACGAAGAATTTGGCCAAGTCCAAATCCGTCACCGCTTCGGGGATATCGGCCGTCATTTTTTTCCAGAGATTCAGACACCCGCCGCCGGCAGGCAGAAGGCCGACGCCGATTTCCACCAGACCCATGTACAGTTCCGCATGGGCCACGATCCGGTCGGCTCCCAGACAGACTTCACACCCGCCGCCAAGGGTCATGCCATAGGGTGCGGCCACGACAGGAAAATGGGTGGGTTTCACAATTCCCGCATGCGCCTGGGCCAGAAAGGCATCCATTTCGGCAAATTTGCCTTCTTTGGCCAGGGTCAACATAAAGGCCAGATCACCACCAGCCGAAAAGGCTCCGGGCATACCGCCGGCCTGATTGCCGATGACCAGCCCCACACCGTTGGCATCCACGTATTCCCGGCATTCTTCCATGAACTGAACAATTTCACCGTTGATGGCATTCATTTTGGTGTGGAATTCGCAGCAG
Organism: uncultured Desulfobacterales bacterium; assembly: GCA_964495045.1. GTDB lineage: Bacteria > Desulfobacterota > Desulfobacteria > Desulfobacterales > Desulfatirhabdiaceae > RAAP-1. Next base: position 4,309 of record CAZBUL010000082.1, read on the forward strand.
AAAACGCCGTCTCCGATATCCACCAGGGAGGCGGATTTACAGGATTTAACAACTTTTCCGGCGGCTTTCAGCGAGGCCAGTGAGATGATGTTGCCGCTGACCTGAACAGGCTTGTAGGATTCGGTGGCAAAATCATAATACAGGGTCTTGCCCGCTTCGCTTTTGTAGAATGCGGTATGGCCGGATGCGATCATTTTCTGGATGCAGGCCGGAACTGCCATGCCGTCTTTTTCCATGCGGGCAACCGATTCGCTCAGTCCGATAGCATCCCAGGTTTCAAAGGGCCCGAGGGTGAAATTGAACCCCCATTTCATGCCGTTGTCGATTTCAACGATGGTGTCGGAAATCTCCGGAATCCGGTTGGCAGAATAAATCAGGTTGTTGGCCAAAGTTTTCCAGGCATAGCGGGCGCCTTTGTCGTCTCCGTAAAGAACGGCCTTCATTTTCTCCGGCAGGGTTTTGGCTTTCTTGGCGGCCTCCAGACAGGGGAATTCCACCGGAGCCGGTTCAACATATTCCAGGGTGGCCGGATCGATGACTTTCCGGATTTTTTTCCATTCCGGGGTCAGTTCCGTTTTATAGAAACCGCCTTGGGTTTTGTTGCCAAGGTATTTCTTTTCGATCATTTTCCGAACGAAATCCGGAATGATGAAACTGTCTCTGGCTTCATCGTTGACAACAAGATCATAGGTGTTGCCGGCAACGTGCCCCATGGTATCCAGCCCCACCAGGTCGGTGGTTTTGAACATGGCGGTTTTGGGACGACCAAGAACCGGGCCGAACAGGGCGTCTGCTTCGGGAATGCGGATGCCGTCTTCGAGCATGAGCTGCATAGCCTTGACAATGCCCTGGACGCCAATCCGGTTGGCGACGAAATTGGGAGTGTCTTTGGCCCAGACGATGCCTTTCCCGAGAATGCGTTCGCCATAATCGGCCATGAAAGACAGGACTTCCGGCAGGGTTTCCTCGCCGGGAATGATTTCCAGAAGCTTCATATACCGAACGGGATTGAAGAAATGGGTGCCGAGAAAATGCTGGCGGAATTCCTGGCTCAGCCCTTCGGACATGGCCTTCAACGGAATGCCGGAGGTGTTCGATGAGACGATGCTGCCTTTTTTGCGAACCGGTTCGATGCGTTTGAAAAGCGCCTGTTTGATTTTCAGGTTTTCGACGACAACCTCGACAATCCAGTCACAGTCGGCGATCTTGTGAAAATCATCTTCCAGATTTCCGATGGAGATCAGATCGGCATCTTTACGCTGCATCAACAGAGACGGCCGGGACATCAGTACCGTATCCATCCCGGCTTTGGCGATCCGGTTTCTGGCTTCCCGACTGGTCTTCTCCGATTCTTTCAGATCAAACGGAACAATGTCCAACAACAGCGTTTTGACGCCGGCGCCGGCCAGCAGCGCTGCAATCCCGCCGCCCATGACGCCTGAGCCGATAACTGCAGCCGTCCTGATTTTTCTACTCATAATTGCCTCCTGAATGGTGGTTGTCATATACCCGAAAATAAGCGTGCCCGATAAATATGAATGAATACTCATTCATTTATCAAAGCTTGATATCGGATGTCAAGAAAAACATTTCGTTACAGAATATTAATCGATATATTTTGTTAATTCAGTATGCTGATAATAGACACACGGACGGATACTGCGGATGGAGATGGAAATAACAGGAGAGATACTTTGATGAACAGTGATTCATTACGGATTCAGAATCTGGTATGTCTTCTGAGACAGTTGTTCAATATTGAAGGGTTTCTGGATAAACCCATTGCATCCTCTCGATAGTATTTCGGAGGCCTGACCATCGACCGCATAGCCGCTCGCCAGCAAAAATTTGAGAGAAGGATATTTCGATTTGAGGATATCGAATGTTTCGCCGCCGCCCATCACCGGCATGATCATGTCCAGAATGACCAGCGCGATTGTTTCCGGATGGTTTTCCATGACATGAATGGCTTCCCGGCCGTTCAATGCGGTCAGCACCCGATATCCGAGTTTTGTCAGCATCTGGCTGCCAACATCCAGAATCATTTGTTCATCATCGACGAGCAGAATCGTTCCGGAGCCTCTGACGATGGGATCCGGCGATTTCGTTTCGACGGCGGCCGTCTGTTTTGATGCCGGCAGATACACCGTGAATGTGGTGCCCAGCCCTTTCTCGCTGCTGACCGTGATCAGCCCGCCATGATTTTTGATAATACCATAAGCCGAAGCCAGTCCCAGACCCGTTCCTCTGCCTTTTTCCTTGGTTGTGAAAAATGGCTCGAACACCCGTTTCTGGGTGTGAGCATCCATCCCAATGCCGGTGTCGGTGATCGTAAATTTCACATAATTCCCGGGGATGACAGAAAATACCTTGAAATAGCTCTGATCCAGCACCTCGTTGGAGGTGCTGAGAGAAAGATTGCCGCCGTCGGGCATGGCCTGCCAGGCATTTACATAGAAATTCAAGAGTACCTGTTCGATCTGGCCGCGGTCCACATTGACATTCCATAACTTTTTCTGAAAATGGGTGGTCAGGGTAATTTCTTTTTTTGTACGACCGAACAGATCCAATGTATGCTGAATCAGCGCATTCAGATCGGTCGGCTTGATCTCGACTTTTCCCCCCCGGGCAAATCCCAGAAGCTGCCGGGTCAGATCGGCACCGCTTTGAACATATTTTTCGATATTTTTAAGCCGAACCCATCCGGGATGATCGGCATTCAGGGTCATCATGGTCAGCGTGGTATTGCCAAGAATACCCATCAGCAGGTTATTGAAGTCGTGGGCAATCCCGCCGGCAAGAGTTCCGATGGCCTCCATTTTCTGGGCCTGCTGCAGTTGATTTTCCAGTTTTTTACGTTCCTGATCGGCGCGTTTTTTATCCGTGATGTCCTTGATGGTGCCCAGATTGGCCTTTTTTCCCTGATAAAAAAATGTACCGATGCTCAAATTGACCGTCACACAGGTGGAACCGTCCTGGTGAAGGATATCCAGTTCATATTCGTTTTCGACAGTTTCATCTCTCTGACGCTTCTGATACCGTTCCAGGGCCATCTGCCTGAATTCGGGGGCGACCAGCGGCAAAAAATCCTTGTCTGTAAGTGCCTCAGCCGTATAGCCGATCATGCCTGCGAGGGCTTCGTTGACAAATCTTAATCGGCCGTCCTGCAAGATGAATACACCGTCCTGCATTTTGTTGACAAGTGTCCGGTACTTTTCTTCGGAATCCCGGAGCATGAATTCCGCTGTTTTCCGTTCGGAAACATCGTTGATAAAACCCTCCAGAGCCAGCACTTCTCCTTCATCCGTATATACGCCGGTTCCCTGTTCCCACACCCATTTTTCCTGTCCGGAAGCCGTTCGGATGCGGTACTGCATCTGGTAGGGAACTTGTCGAACAACCGCTTCCTCGACGTGTTTCCAAACCATTTCAGTATCTTCCGGATGAATGATATCATTGTATGCCAGGAGGCGGTTGCCGATCAGGTCATGAGGTGCATATCCAGTCAAATTCATGCACCCGTCACTGACATCCAGCATGGTCCACAGATGATCGTAACGGCAGCGATAGATCATGCCGGGGAAATTTTTCATCAATGTCGAAACCAGCCGTTCGCTCTCCATGGCTTCTTCTTCTGCTTTTTTGCGGTTGGCGATCTGCTTCGATACATTCTGGATCATGTCGTTGGTGACATGCTTCAGGGCTTCCAGAAGCTCAACGGGAGATATCCCCGTGATGCGCGGCGACAGATCACCGCACGATACCCGATGAAGGACATCGAAATGTTCAGCCAGACCGATGGCGAATTCATGAGACAGATCGATGATTTCACCCATATTGAGGGCGGTGAGATTGACGAGTTTTTTCAATTGGGAAATGAGCTCGAGACCCGATGTTTCTGAAATGCGGACGGTTGGGTCTCCAGCGGCGATTTTTTTCAGGGCTTCGAACACGTCAGAGAGACCCAGCGTCATCTCGATGCGGGTGCGATCCAATTCTTGCTTTCTCTCGACATCGAGCCTGAAGCACTCCGTGTGATGATCGATCAGGTAGTTCAGGAGGTTTTCAAGAATTTCCGGGGTTTTGTGTTGATTGAAATACGAACAGCCCAAACATTTTTTGATTTTTTGGGCATAATCTTCGAGGAGTTGTCCACGGAAGTGGAGCGTGGGAACGGTCCAGCACGAAGCTTCATCGAGCTGTTTTGCCAGGCATTCTTCCTGGTTGCAGTCACATTGTTTCCAACAGCAGGCGTGAGTGGTCACGGCAGTCCACCTCAGAACTGGATTTGAATTCTCTTGATGGTGTCGCCTTCTTCCGTTATCGACAGAATGACTTTCGCCAGGCGTTTACACCATGCGCGGACATCTCTTTCAAACGTCGGACAGTCTCCGACAACTTCCAGAATATCACCCGGATTCATGCTGGGTGCTTTTACGGCAATCTTCAGAATGGGCTGAGGGCATTTTATTCCCATGGTATCCAGGACAACTACAGACATACAAATTCACCTCTCTTGCACCGACAAAGGAACATTGGACGGCATGCCGCGTTGAAAAATGCATGGCCAATATACCATGCCGATGATGAAAAACATACCGTTTTCTTACGAAATCGACGAGTTGCAAGGATCATGGAACGACCGCGGACAAATTTTGGTTTTCGATGATGTGCACATCCCGCTGCGGGAACGGCATCTGAATCTGACGTTCCCGAAAAAGTCTTTCGATTTCGAAACGGATATGCGTCTCGACCTTGACCATGTGGTCAACGAGGGTCCAGACCCGAAGTTTGAAAATCAAAGCACTGTCTCCGAAATCGGAAAAAAGGACATCGGGTTCTGGCAACTTGAGAACCCACTGGGCTTTTCCGGCGATTTCCCGGAGAGTGGCCGATACCAGCGAGGTATCGGTTCCATACGCCACGCCCACGGTAATGACTTTTCGGATGCGATGATCCTTGAAGCTCCAATTGATGACCTTGTTGCTGATAAATTCTGAATTGGGGATGATCAACGAGGCATTGTCGTAAGTCTGCACCAGAGTCGATCGAACGTTGATTTTCTGGACGACACCCCAGACGCCGCCGATTTCCACCGCATCCCCCACCTGGATTGGGCGCTCGAACAACAGAATGATTCCGCTGATAAAATTATTGAAAATATTCTGAAGCCCGAAACCCAAGCCAATGCTGAGGGCACCGAAAACCACGGTCAGGGAGGTCGAGCTGACGCCGACCATGCGAAGGGAAATGAAAATCCCCATGGTCCAGATGAGGTAGATCGAAATGGTGGTGATGGAATCTTTCAATCCCGTATCCATCCCGCTGCCGGCCAGGAACTTTTCACGGAGCATGCGGCGCCACAGTCGGGTGAACAAATGGGTGAAGACCAGCGTGATAACCGCACAGACGACCCCCAGAACACTGAATTGCATATCCCCGATGGGAACGGGATAATTGACGATCTCGAAAATTCCGAACACAACGGCGTTCTTGGCACCCCACGCCATCAAAACGGCGATGAAGGACAAGGGGAACCAGACGATCCACAGCGTCCGCAGCAACAGCCACTGCCGCGTATGATGCGGTGACTTCTGCAGGCCGACATCGGTGGTTTGTCTCTTTTTGAACACCCGCTGCCATTCGCGAATCGTCATCATGAGAATGCCGCTCCAGAATGCAACGATGATCGTTGTAATCCAGGATGAAAACCAATAGATGGCCAGGTAGCCATAACCGGTCAGCTCCAGCACCGGGCCGAGGCCGGTGATGGCATAGCCGATTCCGCCGACGATGGTCCGTATCTGAGGAAATCTGCCGGAAATGCCGGAGATCGATGGGCCCGCGGCTTTCCAGAAATGGATGAAACCTGTCAGCATTCCGATACCAAACAGGATCCGGGCGATGACCAGGATGTTTCCCGATCCACCCAAAAACCAATCCAGCATCAGATACACGATGCCGAATATTCGAAGGCTGCGAAGCCCAAAACGCAATCCCCGGAAAATTCTTTCTGGAATGACCGGTAAAGGCAGCCGATTCCATGTCTGAATACCGACCAGCCCCCAGCAGGTTTGAAGCCAGAACCACAGGAAATTGAGCGCGATTTTCCATGCGGTCATGTCGGCCGATTCATGTTGAAGTGAGACAAATCCGGCAACGAACACCGTCGTTCCAGAAAGAATCAGGGACTTTTCAAGCATACAGAAGGCCAGATGACTCCACGGGGTTTCGGTCAGATGACCGCTTTGTTCATAAGTGCGGCCAATTCGGCGGATACGAAACATGCCCCACAGAATGCCTGTGTATGCAAACAATGCCGTCATGACTTTATGCCCCGTGGTTTCCCAGAAAGAACGGGTGAGCACGCTCCTCATATCCTCGGATATCAGCGTCCATGCTTTGTTGAGAACGCCAGTGGCTTCCTCTTTGATCTGCATGACATTCAAGGCAAAAAGCGGTGATACCCTGCGCTGAAAGAGGGCCTCTTTTTTCTTGACGGCGATCTGGCGGTTCAGCTTTTCGGAGAGCTCGGTGATGGCCGTACGGGTTTCGTCGAGCTGAAGCTTCAATGGCTGGTAGATATCGAGTATTTTTTCGATCCGCTTTTGCTTGGCTGTCAGCAGGGAAATCAACGTTTGGATATTTTTTTTCAGATTACCTGTAACCGAGTCGCCCGCTCCCACACTGGACGCCAAATCCGCCAGTTGCTTTTCATTCAAACTGAGCTGCTCACGGGTTTGATTCAACATTTGCGCGAACGGCGCGGTTCTGTCGGCAATTTCCTTAATTTTGGCGTCGATGGCATCCCGTGCGCTCAAGGTATCGACCTTGGCTTTTTCGAGATCGACAACTGTGGTCTGAGGCAGCAACAAAATATTGCCGTAAGCCGATAACTGAACGTTATAAACGGTTTC
>CAZBUL010000082.1:11325-13030 GCA_964495045.1 uncultured Desulfobacterales bacterium
GACAACATTACGTTCTCCTGCATGGGTAAAGGCTCTTTGGTTGACTGTGAATGGCGCCGTTTCAGACTGCTGCATACCGTCGCCAACAGCATCGGTGCAGGCATCTGTATCTTCTATTTTTATCATTTCGAACCGGCCGGCAGGGCACCGAATGTCTATCATGCATTTGTCGTTCCGATTGTCGTCACCATTTTACTGATGGTAATCGGCAAGCGGGTGCAACACCGGTGGGAGACCAAATTGACAAAATACCTGCACCTTATCGTTCAAGGGGAAAATGTTCCGCAGAAACTGCAAAAAAAGGCTCAGCGCCAGATTTTAAATCTTCCGGTGATTTCCGCCGGGATTTCCCTTCTGATGTGGATGGTCGCCTCCCTGTTGATGGCATTTTTCAGATTGTTCGTTCTGCCTGCCGCCCCGTTGTTTTCGGATAACATCAAACATGCCTTACGGGTGTTCAGCGGAACCATGCTGGCCGGACTGGTAACAAGCGCTGTCATTCTCTTTACCATGGAAACCCTCTGCCGGAAAATCCGTCCTTATTTTTTCCCGAACGGCAACCTTGTCAAGACACCCAACACATTTCAACTGAAATTGCGAGTACGGATGCTCATCACCTTTTTCCTGACCAGCATTTTACCGCTGGGTCTGATGGCCCTGCTGATCCACAACAAATCCGGTCTGATAGCTGTCATGAATCCGCAAGAAGTGCTCTCCGATACACTGAATCTGACCATTTTTCTGGTGGTTATCGGTTTGTCCTCATCCATTGTGCTCTCCCGTCAGTTTGCCCACAGCATCGTCGATCCCATCCGGGACATCGAAAAGGCGATGACCCATGTGGAGAATGGAGATTTGAACGCATCGGTACTGGTCCGCTCCAATGATGAACTGGGCCTGATGGCGGATAATTTCAACAAGATGATGGTTGTCCTCAGAGAACGTTCCCGCCTTCAAAAAGCCATGAACATGGCCAAGGAGGTTCAGCAGAATCTGCTGCCGAAATCGATTCCCCCCATCCGCGGCATCGATATGGCCAGTGCGTGCAGTTACTGTGATGAAACCGGCGGAGACTATTTCGATATCTACATTCCGGATTTATCCTGTCCGGATCGATTCAGTGTCGTGGTCGGAGATGTTTCCGACCACGGGATTTCATCCGCTCTGGTCATGACAACAGCCCGTGCTCTGCTGCGGATGCGCTCTTCGATGTCCGGCAGCCTTGCCGAGGTGATTTCCGATGTCAACCGCCAGTTATCCCGGGATGTGGAAGAATCCGGCCATTTCATGACGTTGTTTTATGGGGAGCTTGATCGGGCCCGGCTTCGGCTGCGGTGGGTCAATGCCGGACATGATCCAGGCATCCTTTACGATTCCGGCAGCGGGGAATTTCATGAACTGAAGGGACGGGGAATGGCCCTGGGGGTGATGGATGATGCGGAATATATCGAATCTGAAAAAGAAATACTGCCAGGACACGTCCTGACGATCGGCACCGACGGCATCTGGGAAATGCACAATGCCCAAGGGGAGATGTTTGGCAAAGACCGGCTGAAATCCATTATCAAAGCCTGTTCCGAAGCATCGGCCGCCGAAATCGTCGGGAATATCATGACCTCTCTGGAACAGTTTCATTATCCCCTCGACAAGGAAGACGACGTGACGGTCGTTGTCATCAAAATCGTCGATATGTCCGCAGAATGCG
>CAZBUL010000083.1:0-6479 GCA_964495045.1 uncultured Desulfobacterales bacterium
TATTGGTGAGGGACTGTTGATGAAAAGCAGAAGATCGTATCCATTTCGAACAGTTTTATCTGTGGTGTTATCTTTCACCCTCCTGTTTTTTCAATATGCGTGCAAGCCATCCGGTGAAAAAGAGGCATTGCCGGAAAAACTGACCATTGCCTGTACGACGAATCCTGCTTCTGCGCTCGTACAAATCGCTGCAAAAAAGGGCTTTTTCAGCCAAGCCGGTCTCGATGTTACGGTTCAGCCGTATGAATTCGGTAAATTGGCGCTGGATGCCGTTATCGACGGCAAGGCGGATATGGCAACCGCCGCCGACACGCCTGTGATGTATGCCATCCTTGGTGGTAACGCCATTACGACCTTTGCCGTTATCGAAACCTCCACCCAAAACCAGGTTATCGTTGCCCGAAAGGATCGGAACATTGGGAGCGTGGATGCTCTGAAAGGGAAAATCATCGGGGTGACAAAGGGAACAACGGGAGACTTTTTCACCGATTCCATCTTGATGATACACAATATCGGTAAAGAACAGGTCTCCATCGTCAACCTCATGCCCAACGAAATGCCAGATGCGATCCTCACGGGAAAGGTGGATGCGGTTTCCATCTGGAATCCGACAGCAGCTCAGATTATGAGATCACTGGGCGGCAACGGGATTATTTTTATGGGTGATTCCATATATATGGAATCGTTTTGTCTGGTTTCCATGAAAACTTATGCCCTTACCCACTCGGATACTGTCCGGAAGGTATTACGGGCACTGATCATGGCCCAAGCGTTTGTTATTGATTCTCCGAAAGAAGCCGAAAAGATTGTGTCCGATTTCTGTCTGATGGATTGGGTAGTGCTCGATGATATCTGGAATTTTTATTCTTTTAACGTGACTTTGGATCAAACACTGATCGTGAACCTGGAAAATCAAACACGCTGGGCAATAAAAAATGATCTGATCCATCGCAATGACATGCCCAATTATCTGGATTTCATTTCCCCGGAAATATTACAATCTGTCAAACCCGAAGCCGTGCGCATCATCCGTTAAGGAGTAATCCATGAATATAAGGACCCGACTGAAATTGACGACATGGGTCTTTCTCGGTGCCATCGCGGTGATGCTGGTGCTGTTTATCGGTTCCCTTCGGGTGATTTCCACTGCCGAAAAAGCAATTCAGTTAAGTGATAAAATGCAGCAACATGTGTTTGAAAGGGTGTTGCTAAGGGATGAGTTTATTGTCTTTAGAGGAGCGCGGGCAAAAACACAGTGGCTGGAAAAGTCGCAGGCCCTGGAAAGTTTGATGGATCAAGCCGCCCAGTGGTTTCCGAGTCAATCGGATCAAGTTTTGCTGCAAAATGCCCGGATAAATCTGAACACATCCATCCAAATTTTTCTGGATGTCGTCCATCGGCTTGATCAAGAGAGCATCACTGAAAATGATGGCACCACCATTTCGGAACCCGCCAGAATTCTGATAACGCAGGAATACTTGAAGACGTATCTGATGAAGAACAGCATCGACCGGTTGAGTGAATCAGCGATGCAGACAGCCATTCATACGCGCAATCGGGGTGTATCGATGATGTTCTTGTTGTTCTCTGCCTGCACATTGTCGATCATTGTCAACAATTGGGTCCTGAGCAAAACGATAACACGTCGAATCACTGCCCTTTCCCAAAGTGCAGCGATCATTGGCAGTGGTGATCTGGACTTTCGGATAGCCATTGAGAGCAATGATGAGCTTTCAGAGCTGGCGCGGCTCAACAATGAAATGGCGGACAATCTGAAAAGGTCTTATACCTCTGTCGAAAATTTACAGAAAGAGGTTGCAGCCCGAAAACAGGCGGAAGGTGAAGTCAAAAAAATGAATGCAGCACTGGAGTTTCGTGTACAGGAGCGCACAGCCCAACTGCAAGCCGCTAACCGGGAATTGGAGATGTTTTCCTATTCCGTATCCCATGATCTGCGGGCACCGCTTCGGCACTTGATTGGCTTTGCGGAACTGCTGAGGAAAAGGGCGCCGGATAACTTTGATGACAAGATCCGCCATTATTTAGATGTCATTTCAGCATCTGCCACCGAAATGAGCCTGCTGGTGGACGATCTGCTGTCTTTTTCGCGCATGGGTCGCACTGAAATGGGCATTGTCCGGGTCGATTTTAACAAAATCGTATCGGATGTACTGAATACGCTCCAACCGGAAATCCACTGTCGGACCATCACCTGGAACATTACCCCCCTGCCGGTGGTGGCAGGGGACATGGCCATGCTGCGACTGGTCATGATGAACCTGATCGCCAATGCCGTAAAATTTACGCGAAATAAAGACGCGGCAGAAATCACCATTTCATGCACCCCCGGAGCATCCGGAGAATATATTTTTTCCGTTCGCGATAATGGTGTGGGCTTTGATATGAAATATATCGAAAAGCTGTTCAATCTCTTCCAGCGGCTGCACCGCACCGAGGAGTTCGAGGGAACGGGGGTCGGGCTGGCCAATGTCCGCCGCATCGTCAAAAGGCATGGCGGAGACACGTGGGCGGAAGGAGAGGTTGGAAAGGGTGCTGTCTTTTATTTCTCGATGCCTGCCCCAACCCGGCTGATATAGACTTTCAGAACAGGGAGGTTCCTCGATGAACGAATTGAAACGGATTTTGCTGGTGGAAGACAGCCCCAATGATGCGGAACTGACATTGGAAGCTCTGTCTGAGATCAATCTGGCCAACGAGATAGAATGGTTCAACGATGGAGAGCAGGTTCTGGATTATTTGAATTGCCGGGGGGCATATACCGGACGGCTGCCGGTCAATCCAATTCTGATTCTGCTGGATCTCAAACTTCCCAAAATGGACGGCCGGCAAGTGCTTCAGGAAATTCGAAAAACTCCCCGATTGTGTACCATACCGGTAGTGGTGATGACCTCTTCCCGAGAGGAGAGCGATCTGGTAAACTGCTATGCAAACGGTGTGAACGCGTATGTGGTAAAGCCAGTGAATTTTGCGGATTTCATGGAATCTGTCAAGGCTCTTGGGGTGTTCTGGGCGGCCGTCAACGAACCGCCGCCGTTTAGTAAGGATGCCATTCAGAGAGGGCATGCCGCTGGAGAAATATTGACCAACCGTCTGTGAAGTGTGGTGTCAGGAGACAGAGATGTTTAACGACCTGAAAATACTCAATCTTGAAGACAGTGAGATCGATGCCGAGCTGATTTATGAAACCCTTCGGGAAACATGGCCGAATTGCTCGATGATGCGGGTGGATACCGAAGCGGAATTTATCCAGGCAATTGAAAACGGGGGTGTCGATGTCATCCTGGCCGACTATTCTCTGCCGGGGTTCGATGGCATGGCTGCCTTGCATGTAAGCCGGCAGCGTTTTCCAGAGATTCCATTCATCCTGGTTTCGGGAACCCTCGGTGAGGAGACTGCCATCGATTCCCTGAAAAGCGGTGCCACGGATTATGTTTTGAAACATCGTCTTTCCCGTCTGGTGCCTGCTGTTCAAAGGGCATTGAATGAGCGTGCGGAGCGAATCGCCCGGCAAGAAGCCGAAAACAAGCTGCTGTTGGCTGCACGACAATGGCAGATTTCCTTTGATGCCATGGCGTATGGGGTTTCCATCCTCAGTGCGAACCATACGATTCTGAACATAAACAGGGAGGCCTGTCGGCTGTTGGGAAAATCGGTCGAAGATGTGATCGGAAAAAAATGTTTTCAGGTGTTTCATGGACTGGAAAAAACGATTGCCGGCTGCCCCATGGAAAAATCCAGGTTTTCGAAACAGCAGGAATATGTGGAATTGTACGAACCTTTCCTGGATAAATGGCTGGCTGTTTCCACGTCCCCGATTCTTGATGAAAATGGGCAGCTATCCTCCATGGTGCACACCATTCATGATATTTCACAGCGAGTTAACGCAGAAAAAGAACATATCCTGCTGGAATCCCAGCTTCGACATGCCCAGAAAATGGAGGCTGTTGGAACACTGGCCGGCGGCATTGCCCATGATTTTAACAATATGCTGAATGTGATCATGGGATACGGCATGACGGTGGAGAAGGCTCTGGAAATGAGCAGCCCCCTCAGAGAGTATATGAGAGAAGTGCTCGGGGCCGCTGAAAGGGCTGCGCAATTGGTCAAACGGATTCTTCTCTTCAGCAGAAAAGAGACGTTGGAAGTTAAATCTGTCAATATGGTTGAACTGATAGCCGGTTTTAAAAAAATGATCCTGAGAATTATCGGTGAAGACATCGCATTGTCGGTAAATGTTCATGAAAAGCGGTTACCGATAATGGCGGATAGTCTTCAGATCGAGCAGGTTTTAATGAATCTCATCACCAATGCCCGAGATGCCATGCCAGTTGGCGGCAGCCTGACCATCACGGCTGAAATCGCGGAAATGAACAAGTCATTCATTGCGGCCCACGGTTATGGAAAATTGGGAAAATATGCCAGAATCTCGGTTTCCGATACCGGCAGCGGTATCGACACGGACATCATGAAAAAAATATTCGAACCTTTTTTCACGACGAAAGCGGTCGGAAAAGGAACCGGATTGGGGCTTGCCATTTCCTACAGTATCATCAAACAGCATGGCGGTTATCTGGATGTTGTCAGCCGACCGACAGAAGGCGCAACCTTTTTGTTTTATCTTCCGCTCATTGAATCATCGGCGATGAAAGCCGCAGAGATGTCAACGCCGGTGATTTTGGCCGGGGGTAACGAAGTGGTTTTGGTTGCCGAAGATGATAAATCGCTGAGGGAACTGATCCGGATTGTGCTGGAGTCTTCTGGATACCGCGTCATTCTTGCTGTGGACGGCGACGATGCCATCCAGTGTTTCAAAGCACACAAGGATGAAATTCAACTCGTTGTTCTAGACATGATCATGCCGAAGAAATGCGGTCCGGATGCCTATGCGGTTATCAACAAAATGGCTCCCGGAATCAAAGCGCTGTTTTCCAGCGGCTATTCCGGTGATATGGCCGGCCGATTCGGAGCGATTGAAAAAGCAAATATTATCGAGAAACCCTTTTTGCCATCCGTTTTTCTTCAAAAAGTCCGATCGGTTCTGGATGCCTGATATAGATTTTCAGAAAATTCATTTCGCAAGGCGGTAGGGAGGGAATAGGCCTTTTTCGGCCATTTCCGACCGATAACGCACGCGAAATTATTTTTCTGAAAGTCTATATTTTCAACCTGAAACAACCATATCTCCCCCTTGATTTTTTGCATTGTACATCGCCATATCGGCTCTTTTGGTCAGTGGCTCACCGGAAGTCTCATTTTGTCTCTGTACCACGCCAATGCTTAATGTAACCTTGGAAAACACATCGGATTCAAGCGTCTCATACGGCCAGCTATCATTAAATGTCTGACGGATTTTATTGGCAGCAATCAGCGCATGGTCCAAATCGGTTTCCGGCAGCATTACGAAGAACTCATCCCCGCCATATCGAAAGCATTTATCCGTACTGCGGGTGACGACATTGAGCAGATTTCCGATATGCCGCAGGGCGTTATCTCCCTCCAAATGTCCGAACCGGTCATTATAATTCTTGAAATTATCCAGATCGAAACAGATCAGACTCAACGGACGATTGTATCGTATAGTCCTTTCGATTTCTTCACAAAGGCAGGCATGGAAGTACCGTTGATTGTACAAGGTAGTGAGCCCATCGGTAATGGAAAGTTTACCGAGTTTTCTTTCCATAATCTTCTGATTGGTCAAGTCATGAAAAAAACCAACACTTCCAATCTCCTTACCGTTTTCTGTAATCAGCACAGCAGACAGTCGTATCGGGATAATCTTATTGTCAATGTCCACAATAGCAGTTTCAAAGCCATCAAGACGGCCTGCGCCTCCGAAATCTTCGGAATAGAGAATCGCCTTGATTCGCTGAGCCTGTTCCCGGCTTCCGTATATGTGACCAATTTCCAGACTCCCAAGAACATCCCCGCACTTGCGCCTGGTTAATGTGGCTGCTTTTAAATTGAAAATCACAACGGTACCGTGCCTGTTCACACCGATGATTCCGTCCGGACATACAGCAATCAAATTGGAGAACGTATTGTTGCTGGTAATTAAAGAGATGAATTCTGTGTGGATCATTACTGTATTCTCCCCATAACGCTTAGAATACTCTGATAAAAAGTCAAACGGCGGCGGTTGTGCCCCTCGTTGTCATCAAATGTAAAAGCGGCATAATGACCTAACCATTGAGAAGTAGTTTTGATATGACTCGGTACTGGCAAGCTGCTTCACTTTGCACTGGAGATGCGGTATTTTTGAAGCCGGCTCTGCGGTTTTTCTGGAATCGTGTATTCCACCACTTCGGAATCCATCAGTTGATTCAATGCCCGTCTTACTGCTCTGGTAATTGATTTATGCCCTATCATGGCTGCGATTTCCGATCTGGAAAGGGAATTTTTTTTAAGCGCATTTAAGATTCGATCTTGAACCGACTCTGACCCCGACTCTGACCCCGACT
>CAZBUL010000083.1:6579-10815 GCA_964495045.1 uncultured Desulfobacterales bacterium
CCGACTCTGACCCCGACTCTGACCCCGACTTCCTTTGACTGCTATTTGATGCGGTGCCAAAGTCATCCTTAAGGAAAGGCAGGTTGATCAATGCAACCGAGAACTGGGGATGAGCAGTAAGGCGAACCAGAAAAAAAGATCGATTCGGGTCGGTCTCAAAGATAGGTGGTGGTGATCCATTCGCATGCATGGTACGGAGAATCTTGGGAATTCCTGTAGAACGTCCTTCGGTCAAACCAAGTTCTTTTAGAAATTCCCCGATACGCCGGTTGCGATAACGACGGGTCACTGCTTGTCCGGCTCGGAGCTGATCAAGACCAATATAGACTTTTGGATTCCACCCTTTTTTAAATTCCAGCCGCTCCCATTCCACGGAGCGGCCGTGAAGAAGATCGTCTATGTTGATCGGTAATGGCATGATCTTTCTCCTGTATCAGCGGCCTTCCGGCATTCTTGTATTTTAAATACCCTCATATTCAAAGAGGCGCAATAATAAATGCTCTGTGCTGGTGGCATACTGCGAGCGGGAACAATCTGCGCGTTTTGAACCCCCACCCCGGACGATCTGCCGAGTGGCTTATGCTACGGACTGGCATGGTTGAAATCTTTGGTTGTAACAAGTCGCATTGAACAAACTTATTGCAACCGGATTCAGGATTGCACAACGATAAGTGATTGTGATACAGCATGAAACGAGAAGCGTCAGATTTTTTATCAGAGAGACCCATCGATCAGGAGCGAAACAATCAGGGTATGTCAACAGCAGCCTGTGGGATCAACTGCGAAGTGTGCAGGCTTTATGTCAAGGGCGTATGTTCGGAGTGCGGCCCCGGCACCAGCCCCGAAGCCATCCGAAAAATTCGGGCTCAGGAGCGGATACTCGGCCAACCATGCCCGATTCTGGCCTGTGCCCAACTGAACCAGATCGCCTACTGCCTCAGAGACTGCAGCAGCTTTCCGTGCGAGAATTTCTCCCAAGGCCCCTATCCATTCAGTCAGAGTTTTTTACAGATGCAGGAGCGCAGACGTCAAGAAATGCCAAATTCCCAGACATCTTCCGATTCATCGATTGAAACCCCGCCGGCTTTTTGGGAAGATTTGCAGCACAAGAATCTGACCGAGATCTGCGATATCGCCCTGGCCAGACAGGAAACCCCGGACACCCTGACCCTGGATTTCCTTCACACCGAAATCCGGGTGCACCCCTTCGAACGCCGGTGCTTTTTGAAACAGGACGGTGAATGGCAGATCGTCGATCATCCCCTGCTGGAACTGCTCATTCTGGTTTATCTGCTTCAGGTCAAACCGGGATGGCTCTTCAACGAAACCGTCACAGTTCAGGATTTGAAAGACGCCCATTTTTTTCAGGGCCCCCACGAATTGAGAACCCATCGGGTGCTGGAGCGTTTCGGACACAATTTCGACGGATTTCGGCAGGCTGCCGAAAAATTGGGAGGCGTCCGTCTGACCATGGCCGATATGGCATACAAACTGCGGCCGTTTCCGAAAATTCCCTTGCATTTTTTATTGTGGAAAGGCGATGAAGAATTTCCGCCGCGATTGTCGGTCCTTTTTGATCGATCCATCGAACGGCATCTGTCGGCGGATGCCATCTGGGGGGTGGTCAACCTGGTCTGTGATCTTTTAACACGGTCGTAGGGGTGGTTTTCACACCGGCCCCCGGCTGTTGAACAGATGAAATCCATCGTAAGCGGTTGCGCCGGTCATAACAATCGACCCCATTCTTTAAAACCGCTCGATCAGCTTATCGATCAGAAATGTGCTCTCCCGCATGGCCTGTTCGCTGAACGGGCCGAACCATTCGACAACGTTCTGAAACTCCTTTTCGAATAGCTCTTTATCGGCATTTTCCAGCATTTCCCGATTTTCCCCGATCGACACCAGAAAATCTTTCAACAGTTCCCGCCGTTCTTTGGATGCAAAGATGATTTCGGAATATAACGCAGCATCCTGAGCGAACAGCCGGCCCACCATGCCAAGCTCCAACCGGTATATAGGACTTGAAAATTCGAGAGTTCGCGGCAGAGACACCTGTCTTCTTTTCAGAAACTGACCGAAGGCGAATGTGGCAAAATGGCGAAGGGCCTGAACGATACCCATGATCTCATCATGTTCTGCGGCCGTGGCGTGGACAACGACCCCACCCCAGGCGGTGAATTGATCCAGCACCCACTGACAGGCCGCATGATCCCGTCCGGGAGTGGCTACGATGATCTGCTTGTCGAGACTGGAAGTTGTGGGGCCAAATAGCGGATGCAGACCAACCACCGGACCGGCATGGGCATCCAGCATGGCTTCAAGGGGCCCGGTTTTGATGCTGGTGATGTCGCAGAGCACGGCTCCCGCCGGCAGAAATGGTCCGATATCCCGGATGATCGAGCAGGATATGGCGATGGGCACACAGATCATCGCCATATCGATGCCGTCGCACAAGGAGCGCACATCTCCCCAGTCGTTTTTTTCCAGAATCCGGACACGATAACCGGCCTGTGTGAAAGAGGACGCAAAATACCGCCCCATTCCGCCGCTTCCGCCAATTAGCAGCACACAAGCATCGGGGCGAACCGATGACAGAGACATGCTGCGGGCTTGCGACTCTCGCGAACACCGGATGACGGCCCGGTAGATTTCCTCGATGAAATCCGGATCGAGACCCATATCCTTTGCCTGCTGTCTGCGACGGTAAATAAGGTCTTCCTCACGGGCCGGATGATATACCGGCAGATGATGGGCTTTTTTGAGCGCCGCCACCCGATCGACCACGTCCTGCCGTTCCGACAGCAAAGAGACGATCCGGGCATCTATGGCGTCGATATCGTTGCGCAGCTCGCCCAGAGCCTCGTTCACATCGTTTGGATGATTGTTTTGTGTTTTCATGAAATGATAAAATTACCTTTATTATGGGATGACTTGCGCCCCCCAAGTTCCAGAAAATTCCGGTTTAGGAAAAGATGAATTTTTTGACCGCCCTGAAACATTGTGCGTGAGTTCTTATACTTCTACCGACTTTCCCGGCGCTCAGGATGCTGGCAAGCGTTGCCATATCCTCCACAAAGGCATAGACAATATATTATTGCCATGTTAAATTTCAAGGAAAATTGGCAGAGAGACAAGAACGAAAATTCATACCTCCGCCTGATTTTATCCGAAATCGGTCGTGACTTCGGGGCTAACCTTAATCTGAATAATCGAGAAAGCATGAAGAAGATATTCCAATGTCCAATACCTGTCAGATTCCGGGATATCGGTGAGAGGGGGCATGTAAACAATGCCGTGTTTTTCTCGTATTTTGCGGAAGGGCGGCTGGCATTTTTCCAAAAAATTACCAACAGCACAGATTTCTCCACCTTTTCTTTTATTTTGGCTCACATAAGCTGTGATTATCTCCGACCCGTCACACTGAATACCCGGTTGATGCTTGACATTCGGGTAACGAATATTGGAAGCAAGAGTATTGGGCTGGATTATTTCCTGTTGGACGTGATGGATGAATCAATTGTTTATGCTCAGGGTGAGTCGGTTCAGGTATTGTATGATTACGGCGAAAATAAGCCAATCGCAGTTTCCCCTGCATTGAGGCAAAAACTGACTGAATATCAATAATATGGAGAGGACAATGACCGATCAAAAGTTTATCAAACCAACCGACATTCAAGACAACGTTTTCAATCTGATCGGCGACGAGTGGATGCTCGTAACAGCCGGAACGAAGGCTTCTTTCAACACAATGACCGCCTCATGGGGCGGGCTGGGGGTGCTGTGGAACAAGAACGTCAGCTTCATATTTATCAGACCATGCCGATACACCTATAAATTCATTGAAGAAACCAATTTCTACACATTGTCGTTTTTTGAATCCCGATATAAGCATGTGCTGAATCTGTGTGGTACCAAGTCGGGACGAGACTGCAATAAAGTACAGGAAACCGGCATAACCCCCGCCGAGACAACAAACGGAGCCATCTATTTTACGGAAGCCCGACTGGTTATCGAATGTAGGAAAATCTATTATCAGGACCTGAATCCGGACAATTTTCTGGATGCCGGAATTGACAAAAATTATCCGGAAAAGGATTATCATCGGATGTATGTGGGCGAGATCGTATCTGTGAGATAAGATAAGTTTGATCAAACGGATCGGCCTAACAAAACGTCCCACGGCAGTCTGTATGTTACGGCACAGTCAGGACAACTTTTGTCTCTTCGAATATCTTT
>CAZBUL010000083.1:10915-13026 GCA_964495045.1 uncultured Desulfobacterales bacterium
CCTCAGGGCCTGGATGAAATCCATTTCCGTATCGACCCGTTCGATCCTGCAGTCGGGCCAGTATTCCCAAAGCTTTTCCCGAATCAGTTCGGCATCTATCGGGTTGTCTTCGAGATTCAAAATCCGCGGCATTTCTTTCATATCAGCCTCCTGAAGCCCCGTGAATGATCAAACAAGTGCTGTTAGGGGGGGGGGTTATCTGAAAACGGTCCGGTAATCGGCAGCCGGACGGTGAATGTCGTGCCTTTTCCCGGCTCACTCGAAACATCGATGACACCGTGATGCTTTTTAACGATGTTATGAGACACATTCAGTCCCAATCCGGTCCCCTTACCGACGGCTTTTGTCGTGAAAAATGGATCAAATATCCGGGGGAGATTTTCCGCGGCAATCCCCTGGCCGGTATCGCTGATGGCAATTTCCACATGATTGCCGGACTGCCGGGTGGTGATGTGTATTTCACCTTTATTTTCTATAGCATGCGCCGCATTGACCAGCAGATTCATGAACACCTGATTGATCTGTTGCGGATAACAATTGACCTGTGGCAGCTCACCGTAATCTTTGATGATGGTTGCCTTGTATTTCAACTCATTCCAGACGATGTTCAGGGTGCTGTCGAGGTTATGGTTGATATCGGCCAGCTTCAGGACATCTTCGCCGGGATGGGAGAAATTTTTGAGATCCAAAACGATTTGTTTGATGCGATCCAGCCCTTCACAGGATTCACGAATCAGGTTGGGGATATCTTCCAGGATAAACGAGATATCCAGTTCCGTCTCCTTCGTTTGCAGTGAAGCGGTCAGATTGTCAATTTCAGAGTCATCCAATCCGGTGCTTTTCGCCTGGGATAGATGGTCGATGAAATTCCGGTATTCGGAAATCATTTGACCGAGATTCATCTGGTAGTCGGTCAATGTTTTCAGGTTGCTGCTGACAAACCCTACCGGGTTGTTGATTTCATGGGCGATGCCGGCCGCCAATTGTCCGATGGCTGCCATTTTGTCGGATTGAAGGATTTGGAACTGGGTCGCCTTCAAATCTTCTTCCGCTTTTCGGCTGGCTGCGCGCTCGCTGACTTCCGTCAGAGCCCTTTTTACTGCCGGAATCAAGCGGGTCAGACGCTGTTTCAGCACATAGTCCGTTGCCCCTCTTTTCAGCGATTCGATGGCCGATTCCTCGCCCATGATTCCGGATACGAAGATGAACGGAATGTGGCAGAACCGCTGTTGGACAATGTTCAGGGCCGTCAATCCATCGAAAGTCGGCAGCACGTAGTCGGCAATAATCAGATCGATTCCCCCCCGTTCCAGGGCCAGAATGAAATCCGGTTCCGTATCAACCTGTTCTATCAGGCAGCCGGGCCAGATTTCTTCGAGTTTTTCCCGAATCAACTCGGCATCGATGGGGTTGTCTTCCAGATGCAGAAACTGCGGTCTATCGTTAACATCCATACATTCCTCTTCATATCACGAATCGGTGCAACTGCTTTTTTCATTCTGGGGGCGTAATGGCAGCGAGAAAAAGAAAACAGCCCCGCTGCCAACCTTCCCTTCCGCCCATGCCTGGCCGCCATGTCTGGCAATGATTCTGCGGACATGGGCCAGACCAACGCCGGTACCTTCAAAATCATCCTGGCGATGAAGCCGCTGAAACAGAGTGAACAGCTTGTCATCGTACCTCATGTCGAAACCGACACCATTGTCTCTGACAGAAAAAACGTGCGCGTCTGCATTCTCGGTGCAGGCGATGGTGATCTCCGCTCTGGATTGATTACGTGTGAATTTCAGGGCATTTGAAATGAGGTTGATCATGACCCGTTGAAGCGTTGGCCGTTTTTAGTTGGGCTGTACGCTCGATGACACGTTGTTCGAGTTCTGAATTCAGTTCTTTGATTTGTTGTTCCGCCAGCTCGCGCGCGGCTATCTCTTTTTGCAGGTTTTCCACAGAGGTATGAGACCGCCTCAACTTGTCGGCCATTTCATTGCTGGATCGGGCCAGATCCGAGAGCTCGTCGTCGCCATCCGTGGCAATACGGTGATTCAGGTTTCCGGCACCGATGATTCCCACCCCCTGGGAGAGTGCTGCAATGCGTCTGGAGATCATTCTAT
>CAZBUL010000084.1:0-12929 GCA_964495045.1 uncultured Desulfobacterales bacterium
TCTCGGATCACCCGGACATGATTCATCGATGGCAGGAATAACCGCCCGTCGGTGTACATGTACCCATCCTGGCGAACCGGCCGCTCGTGATTCGGATCATGGTATCTGTTCATTTGGCCGGGATATCGTTTATCGCCTTCCCGTGATTCGGATCACTGTCTCGGATCACCCGGACATGATTCATCGATAGCTGAACCATTTGCCCGTCGGTGGGCAGGTACCCATCCATGTGAACCGACCGCTCGTGATCCGGATCACTGTCTCGGATCATCGGCCGCAAGATCGACCAGGGCGGGATAACCGTGTCAGTTATTTCGAATACCGTTTACAAAATTCAAAATGACTCCGATCAATGGAGACGTTCCGGCTTTCTTTGCGGTGGTTTCGGCGGAAATCTCTGGTTTTAACTTTGGTTCAATGGTCACGGCTTCCGACAATGGTTCTTGGGCTGCCGGTATCAATCGCCATTTGGTGGAAGATAACAGGATATGAATATTGACTGAAAATTTTTAGGCTGATAAAGATACCGGCGCTATGAAAAAATTTCCCATCACAAAAAGAGTTGTACAGGGGTTGTACAAAATGACTGTTTTGACCATCTGATAAAAAAAAGGGTTACAGCTTTAAGCTATAACCCCTTGTTTTTTCTGGAGCCGGCGAGCGGACTTGAACCGCTGACCTGCTGATTACGAATCAGCTGCTCTACCAACTGAGCTACGCCGGCCGATCAATATTATTTGGGTTGGATACTGTTTTTATTGTTCAAAATCAAGAAAAAAATATGATTCGCTCCCTGATTGATAAAATTCTTTATAGAAATCGACATATTGAATGCTCAGGAATTTTCACCTCCCAACAGGCTTACTTTCTGACATCCTTGTATCGCACCCGTCCGCATCCGATGATCATCATCACCCCGTCTGTCCGGGAAGCCCAGAACTTGCAGGACGATATGCTTTTTTTTTCAGGATCGTCACCGCTGCCTGTCGGTATTTTTCCACCGTCTGCAACGGGTGCGTATAAATCGCTTTCCAGCAGCAGTGAAACTTCCACCAAACGTCTCAATGGTCTCTATCGACTCATTAACGCCACGATTCCTTCCATTCTGATTACCCCCATTGAAGGATTGCTTCAAAAACTCATTCCCAGAAAGGAACTCAGCGATTATTCCGAATTGCTGATGGAAAACGAAGATATCGGTTTAGATCGACTGGTGGAAAAAATGGTTGCCGGTGGTTATGCCCGAACGATGATCGTCGAAGAACCAGGGGACTATTGCATCCGCGGCGGAATTCTGGATGTATTTTCCCCCCTGTATCCTGATCCGCTGCGTATCGAACTTTTCGGTGACACCGTCGAATCCATAAGATTTTTTTCCGCATCCAGCCAGCGAACGATTGGCACAGCGTCCGAGGCCATTATCATTCCGGCACGGGAAGCCATTGTTCGAATGGAAACCATCGGATCGGTCGTTGGCCGGATTCATGAGCAAGCTGATCGCCTGGAACTTCCGGTAACCACGGTCCGGGATCTGGTCGCACGCATCCAAAAAGAAGGGGTTTTTTCAGGAATTGAATTTCTGACCCCCCTCTTTTATCCCGAAATGGACAATCTTCTGGACTATGCGCCGCACGATACGCTGTTTGTCCTGATAGAACCGGGGGAATTGGAGAAATCGGCCCAGGCCTTTCATGACAAAGCGGTTCGTCAATTCGACACATCCAGAAAAAACGGGGTATTGTGCGTCGAACCCGAAACCTTGTATGAAACGTGGAACACGGTATCCCATTCCATTATGGCATGCCATCCGCTGATCATTCGGCAGGTGTCCTTGACCAGTCCGTCCAAATCGCCGCAGCCGGCCGCGTCGGTGGCATTCACTGTCGAAGACAACTCCGATATTCAGCAAAAATTGGCCGCTCAGCGCAACACCGATCAGCTCCTGCTGCCGCTGGCAGTCTGGATCAACGAAAAGAAAGCACAGCGATACACCATCCTGATCGTGTGCAGTACGCCATCCCAAGCCGAACGGCTCAATGCGCTCCTCCAGCCTTACGGAATCCTCACCATACTATCCAACACCCTGCCGGATATCGCTGCGGGCCGTGGTCAGGTATTCACCTGCCTGGGCAGTATTTCGTCCGGCTTTATGTGGCCGGACGAATCCCTGGCGCTCATTTCCGAAGATGAGATTTTCGGACGAAAGCATCACCGAAAGCGGATTCCAACGGCAAAAATCCATACGGAACAAATCGTTTTCGGAGACCTCAAACGGGGTGATCTTGTCGTTCACAACGATCACGGCATCGGGCAGTACGAAGGTCTGGTGAAACTGGTGGTGGATGGCACCACCAACGATTTTCTGTTCATCACCTACCGGGATGCCGATAAACTGTATCTGCCAGTCGTTCGGATGAACATGATCCAGAAATATCTGGGGGTGGAAGGTGTCGCCCCGGTTCTCGACAAAATGGGCGGCAAAACCTGGGATCGCGTCAAACGGCAGGTCAAACAGTCCGTTGAAAAAATCGCCGGTGAACTGCTCACTCTGTATGCCGCCCGGAAAGTGGCTCCCGGCATTTCCTATCAGGGCATCGACAGTTATTTTCAGGATTTCGAAGCCAGCTTTTCCTATGAAGAAACACCGGATCAGTTGCGGGCCATCGAAGATGTTCTACAAGACATGCAGTCTTCCATACCGATGGACCGGCTGGTGTGCGGAGACGTGGGATACGGCAAAACCGAAGTAGCGCTACGGGCATCGTTTCTGGCCATCAACAACAGCAAGCAGGTGGCCGTGCTGGTGCCGACCACGGTTCTGGCAGAACAGCATTTCGAGACATTTTCCGCCCGGTTCAAGCGGTATCCGGTTCGGGTGGCCTGTCTCAGCCGGTTTCGCAGTGCCAAAGAGCAAAAAACGATATTGGAAGGCCTTAAATCCGGCACCGTGGATATCGTGATCGGCACCCATCGCCTGCTTCAGAAAGACATCGGATTCAAGGATCTGGGGCTGATCGTTCTGGACGAAGAGCAGCGATTCGGGGTCAAGCACAAGGAAAAATTGAAAAACTTCAGGCAGAATGTGGATGTTCTGGCGCTGACGGCCACCCCCATTCCCCGCACCCTTCACATGTCCATGATGGGAATCCGGGATATCAGCATCATCTCCACGCCGCCCGAACACCGTCAGCCCATTGTCACCTTCATTTCGGAGTTCGACGATATCGTCGTGGCCGAAGCCATCCGCAAAGAACTGGAGCGCAACGGCCAGATTTATTTTGTGCATAACAATATCCACAGTATCCGTTCCATGGCCGATCACCTGCAAAAACTGGTGCCGGAAGTCCGAATGGAAACGGCCCATGGACGGATGAGCGCCGATGATCTCGAAACCATCATGCTGCGATTCACGAAAAAAGAGCTCGACATGCTGGTGTGCACCACCATCATCGAATCCGGTATCGATGTACCCTCGGCCAACACCATGCTGATCAACCGTGCCGACCGGTTCGGACTGGCCCAGATATATCAGTTGCGCGGCCGGGTGGGCCGATCGAGCGAACAGGCCTATGCCTACCTGTTCATTCCGGCCGAACACACCCTGAACCCGGACGCCCTCAAACGGCTGAAAGTTCTCATGGAACACAGTGATCTCGGATCGGGTTTTCAAATTGCCATGAGTGATCTGAAAATCCGCGGGGGCGGCACCATTTTGGGCGCATCCCAGTCGGGTCATATCGCTGCCGTCGGATACGACATGTTTCTGAAGCTGATGGAAGAAGCCATGTCCGAAATGAAAGGGGAGCCAATCCTGGAAAGCCTCGAACCCGACATCCAGATCACCATGAGCGCATACATTCCCGAAACCTATATCCTGGATATCGACCAGCGCCTTGTGGCATACCGCCGACTGGCCAAGATGACCGGTCTTGCGGAGATTGCCGACTATAAGAAGGAATTGATCGACCGGTTCGGCGCCCTGCCGGATGAAGCCGCCAATCTGCTTCTCAAAATGATGATGAAGGTGCTGTGCGTCGCAGCAGGTGTCAAGCGTTTGGATTTGTTTGGTTATCAGCTTCACCTGCGGTTTTCGGAAGCACATCAGAAAAATCCGTTCGGCATCGTGGATATGGTTGTTTCTGAAAAAGGCCGCTTTGAATTCACGCCGGACCATGTTTTAAAAGTGCACTTGGGTAAACGCCATTTCAGCGGTCTGCTGTCTGAAACCAAAAACATCTTGAAAGAGATCGGTCAGCGTGTTAACAATTCCTGATCATGGAAAATAATACAAGGAGCAGACAGACAGTCATGATTCAACATACCTACCAAACCCATTTCAAGCGATATTTCCTGCTTCCGGCCGCCGTCCTGGGAATACTGGCCGCCGGGTGTGCCGGAGATATGGCTTTCGGTGCCGAAGTGATCGACCGGATTGTGGCAGTGGTCAACAACGATTTGATTTCTCTGGAAGACCTCAATCGCCAGATGAAACCCTATATGGAAAAAATCTATGCCATGGGATATCCGCCAGACAAGGAACGTCAGATGGTCTTGAAAGTACGGGAGGACGTGCTCAATCAAATGATCGATCAGAAACTGACCGATCAGGAAATCGACCGTTACAAGATCACGGCTTCTGAAAAAGAAGTGGATGCCGCCATCGAACGAATCAAACAGATCAATTCCTTTACCGACGAAACCTTCCGGCAGACACTCGCCAAAGAAGGCATCACCTACGAAGATTACCGGAAACGCACCAAAGAGCAAATTCTCCGGGCCACCCTCGTCAGCCGCGAAATCAAATCCAAGGTCGTCATTACCAAAGAAGATGTCAAAGCCTATTACGAGGCCCACCCGGAACAGTACGCGCTCGATGAAAAATATCACCTGGCAAACGTCATGGTCAAATTCACCGATAAAGCCGATGCCGCCAGCCGGATACAAATCCAATTGAAATTGCAGGAAATCCTTCAGGATCTCAAAGACGGAAAATCCATCGATGAGGTCATTCAACTATATTCCAGCAATACGGTCAAGGTGATGGGCGGTGATCTGGGTACTTTTTCCGCATCTTCCCTCGATCCCAAGATCCGGCAGGCCTTGGCAGACTTACAGCCGGGTCAATATACCGGCGTGATCGAAACCGATTACGGCCCCCAGATATTTCGCCTGATGGATAAGGTGAATACCGCGGGAAAAACATTTGATGACGCCACGGCCCAAATCGAAAACAAACTCTACAAAGATATTGTGGATCAGAAATTCAGCAAATGGCTCGAGGAACTGCGATCCAAATCGTATATCAACATCATGTTGTAGTCCCAACTACTTTTCTTTACAGACCATTTGCCGACGATGACCATCAGTTTTACAACACCTGCCATTTTGCTTAAACGCGTCGATTTCGGGGATGACGATCTGATTCTGACCGTATTGTCTCCGACCTGTGGCAAAATCTCACTGATGGCCAAATCCGCCAAAAAAAGCCGAAAACGCTTCTGTGGTGCCCTCGATCTGTTTTCTGTCAGCCAGTTGGTTTACACCATTGGCAAAGGCCGCCTTCCGATCCTCCAGGAAGCGTCCGTCCAGAATCCATTCAGTCAGATTCGGGCCCATTTCGAAAAAACGGCTTATGCCTGCTATTTTGCGGAAATCGTCAACAACTGGATGGAGCCCGATACGGCCCAGCCCCGGATTTTCGAACTCTTGGTCGAGGTTCTCGACCGGCTGGACCGCAGCGATCTTCCCGACGATCTGCTGAGCATCGCATTTCAGATGGCCCTGATGATCGTTTCCGGATTTTCTCCCAATTTCTCGACCTGCTGCACCTGTCACACCGACCTGGAAAAGCTGAAGGAATGCCGTATCGGCATCAGTTTTCCCAAGGGAGGGCTGCTTTGTTCGTCGTGCAACACGACCGGATCACCGGTGATCCATCTGTCCCGCGGCACCATCAAGCAGCTCCAGTGGATGGGATGCTGCAACTGGAATAAAATCGCACGGGCAAGGCTTTCCAACCAGTCGATTCAGGAAAGCCTTGGTTTTCTTGAGGCATTCGTTCCCTATCACCTCGGCAAGGAACCCAAAAGTCTCTCTGTGCTGCGGCAGTATCGCAGCGAACGAAAAATGGAATAAACCGATCATGCCGAAAGATTATCGACAAATTCTGGAATCCGCACCCATCGAATCATCCGCACCCTGCCGGATCGACATGGGCGGAACACTCGATATCAAAACATTTTATCTTCCCCTGCGACAATTCAATCCCTGCACGGTCAACATCGCCATCGGTTTACGGACGCGGGTGTTGATTCGCCCTTTCACGAAAGGTCAAATCAAAGTCAGTTCCACGGGTTTTGAAAGTGTTACCTTTCCTGAATACCAAGCGCCTTTCAATCACCCGCTGGGGCTGATGTTTGCCATCGCCGCTTATTTCGGCGTCAGCGGCATTCATATCCATATCGACTCCGCATCCCCACCGCGAAGCGCTCTGGGCGGATCGTCAGCCGCGGCGGTGGCACTGACCGCTGCGCTGGCCAAACTTGTTTCAGAGCCGCCGAAAAAGCCATTGAAGCGAAAACAGGCGGCTTCTCTGGCGCATTCCATCGAAGAAAGTGTGGCTGGCGTTCCCTGCGGCTTTCAGGATCAACTGGCCGCAGCCTGCGGCGGCATCAATGCCTGGTACTGGGACAACGCCCTGAATATCATCGTTTCTCGAAGAAAGATTCTGTTTAAAAAATCCCTGCACGATGCGTTTTCGAAACACATTCTGCTGGCTTATTGCGGCATCCCCCATGAATCCAAAAAAATCAACCAACAATGGGTGGATCGGTTCATTGCCGGAGACACCCGCACCGAATGGGAATCCATCGTCAACCGGACCCATCTTTTTGTCAACGCTCTGAACATGCGTGATTACAAATATGCAGGCACTATCATGAATCAGGAAACCGACATCCGCCGCGGGATGACGCCGGATGTGCTAGACAACATGGGCATCCAACTGGTTGAATCGGCCAAAAATCTCGACTGCGGCGCCCGATTCACCGGCGCCGGCGGCGGCGGCTGCTTATGGGCCATCGGAGAATCGGATGCCATCGACCGATTGCGGCCAATATGGCAAGAACTGCTCACTCAGGTTTCGGACGCCTGTTTGTTGCCCGTCCGAATCGATTCAGATGGATTGATCATTCACTAACTTATTATCACACAAGGAGGCACAAGGCATGACACGAATCCACACGATGAAAATTGCTGCACTGGCCCTGGGATTGGTTGTATTGGCTGCAGGATCGGCTTTCTCGAACCCCGGCACCGGATCCGGCGTATCACCGGATGAAGCCCTCCAAAAACTGATGGACGGCAACCAGCATTACGTCGATAACAAAATGACAATCGCCGCCGCATCCGATTCCGCCGCCCGGACATCGCTGGCCACCTCCCAGAAGCCCTACGCCGTCATTCTGACCTGCTCCGACTCCCGTGTGCCGCCGGAAATCATCTTCGACAAGGGCCTGGGCGAAATCTTTGTCGTGCGGGTTGCCGGAAACATCCCGGACCCGATTGTGATTGGCAGCATCGAGTATGCCGCCGAACATCTCGGCTCCCCTTTGATCATGGTGCTGGGTCATGAACGGTGCGGTGCGGTGACGGCTACGGTCGATGCCAAAGGTAAAAAATCGGGCAGTTCCAACATCGATGCGATCGCAAGAACGATCAAACCCAACGTCAAGAAAGCCGCCAAGGATTGCGAAGCCTGCACCGGCAAGAAAAAATGTGTCGAAACGAACAAGGCCGAATTCGTAGAATGTGTCATCGATGCCAATGTCAAGACCGTCGCCGCAGCGCTGACGGAAAAATCGCCGATTCTCAAGCAGTTGGCCGATGAAAATAAAATCAAGATCGTGGCCGCCAAATACGATCTGGATGACGGCAAGGTGTCGCTGTTCAAATAATCGACAATGAATATTCACCGCAAAGACGCAAAGGACGCAAAGAAATATTTAAATACATTTATTTTACCCTTTGCGATCTTTGCGCCTTTGCGGTGAATTTATTATGGCAATTTTTTAGCATATACGAGGAAAACAATGAATTTTCAGGATGTGATACTGACGTTGCAGAAATTCTGGGGAGCCAAGAATTGTGTTCTGGTTCAACCCTACGACCTCCAGGTAGGCGCCGGAACGTTCCATCATTTCACGCTGTTGAAAGCCCTTGGTCCGGAACCATGGAATGTGGCTTATGTGCAGCCGTCAAGACGACCCACGGACGGCCGGTATGGAGACAATCCCAACCGGCTTCAGCATTATTATCAATTTCAGGTTCTGCTGAAACCCTCCCCGCTCGACGTTCAGGATCAGTATCTGCAAAGTCTGAAGGCGCTCGGCATCGATCCGCTGGCCCATGACATCCGTTTTGTGGAAGATGACTGGGAATCCCCGACATTAGGGGCATCCGGGCTGGGATGGGAAGTCTGGCTCGACGGCATGGAAGTTACCCAGTTCACCTATTTTCAACTGGCCGGCAGCATCGAACTCCACCCCATATCCGTCGAGCTCACTTATGGTCTGGAACGTCTGGCCATGTACCTTCAGGGGGTGGACAATGTCTATGACCTGAAATGGAACGACACCGTCACTTATGGCCAGGTGCATCATCAGCAGGAAGTTGAGCAATCGACCTACAATTTCGAGATTGCGGATGTGGATATGCTGTTTTCCATGTTCACGCAATACGAAGCCGAATCCAAACGGATCATCGCGCAGTCTCTGGTGCTTCCCGCCTACGAGTATTGCCTCAAATGCTCCCACACGTTCAACCTGCTGGATGCCAGAGGGGCCATCAGTGTCACCGAACGAACCGGATACATCACCCGCATCCGAAATCTGGCCAGGGCCTGCGCGGAAGCCTATCTGAAACAGCGCGAGGCTATGGGCTTTCCCCTTCTGAAAAAATAACAACGAGGTCATCATGGAAACCATTTTACTTGAAATCGGATGCGAAGAAATTCCGGCCGGCTATATCGAACCCGCCCTCTCCTTTCTGTCTTCGACCCTGACCCAGAAACTCACCGACGCCCGTATCGCCCATGGCAAGGCTGTCACTTATGGAACCCCCAAACGGCTGGCTATCGAAATTCATGCCGTTGCTCCGAAGCAAGCCGCTCTGGAAATGGAAGTGCTGGGGCCGCCGGTCAAAGTTGGATATACGGAAAGTGGCAAACCCACGGTGGCAGCCGAAAAATTCGCCGAAAAAGTGCGTCTTCCCATTGAAAAACTGTCGGTCAAAGATACCCCTAAAGGACAGTATCTCTGCGCATCGGTCACCGACAAGGGGCAATCCACCCTCACGCTGCTGAAAACCCTGCTGCCGGATCTCATTCTGGAAATTCCTTTTCCCAAGATCATGCGATGGGGAGAGTTACGGATTCAATTCACCCGGCCAATTCATTCCGTCCTGGCTCTTTACGGCGGCAAAATTGTTCCTTTCAAGGTCGGCGATATTTCCAGCAACCGGTATGTGTTGGGCCATCGGTTCATGAGCCCCGGAAAAGTGAAGCTGGCCGATCCATCGGAATATCCCGATGCATTGCGAGGCGCCCACGTAGTGGTCGATGTGGCGGAACGAAAAAAAATGGTGACCAAGGAAATCGCCAAAATCGCCAAACGTCTGGGCGGCAAGGTGCTGCCAGACACCGATCTGGTGGAAATTGTCACGAATCTGGTGGAATATCCGGTTGCCATAGCCGGCAAATTCGATCCGATGTTTCTCGAACTGCCCGACAAGGTGCTGATTACCTCCATGCGGGAGCATCAGAAATATTTTGCGATTGTCGATCCGAAAGAAAAACTCATGCCTTGTTTCATTGCCGTCAACAACACACAGGCCAAAGACATGGAGGTGGTGGCACGGGGTCATGAGCGGGTGTTGAGAGCCCGGCTGAGCGACGCCCAATTTTTTTACCGGGCCGATCTCGAAACACCTCTCGAAGCCTGTGTGGATCGTCTGAAAGGTGTCCTTTTCCAGGCCAAATTGGGAACGGTTTACGATAAGACCCTGCGGGTGCAGAAGCTGGCCAAATTCATCGGCGCTGAAGCCGGACTGTCGGCTGCGGACACTCAACTGGCATCCCGTGCGGCACTGCTTTCCAAGGCCGATCTGGTCACCCAGATGGTTGTCGAATTTCCCAAACTTCAGGGAACGATGGGAAAAGAATATGCCGCCACATCCGGAGAAGCCGAAGCCGTGGCCATCGCCATCGAAGAACATTACCGTCCGACGGCCTCCGGCGGCCAACTGCCCGATTCCCTGATCGGTGCCATTGTCAGCATCGCCGACAAGATTGACAGCCTTTGCGGCTGTTTCAGTGTGGGGCTATCCCCGACCGGTGCATCCGATCCCTATGCCCTTCGCAGACAGGCCATCGGTGTGATTCAGATCATGCTGAACCGAAACTTCTCCTTTTCCCTGGCCAGGATTATCGAAAACAGCCTGAAAATCTACGATCGATTCGATGCCGAAACCATGCGAAACACCGCAGAATCGCTGATGGCGTTTTTTCAGAACCGCATGTCGTTCCTGCTGGCCGAGCAAGGATTTGCCAAAGACAGCATTGCCGCGGTGCTCAGCGCTTCGTCCGACCACATTCCCCATGTCTGGAACCGGGTTCAGGCTCTTGAGGGGCTCAAATCGGCCCTTGACTTCGAACCGCTGGCCATTGCCTTCAAACGGGTGGCCAACATTGTTCGGAAAGCCGACATCGAATTTTTACCGGTTATCGATACCGCCTTGTTTCAGGATCCGACAGAATCCGCACTCCACACGGTTTACCAGACAGTCTGTAAACGGGTCGCTCACCACCTGAAATCGGGCGACTTTGCCTTGGCCCTTCGGGAAATGGCTTCCCTGCGCGATCCGGTGGATGCGTTTTTCGATGCGGTTCTGGTCATGGCCGACGATCCGGATATTCGCAAGAATCGCCTGACCCTGCTGAAGCAAATCGGCTCCCTGTTTGATGACATTGCGGATTTCACAAAAATTTCCGCCTGACCAACCACAGATGTCTTGAAGAATCAATTTCACATGGATACACAGGATGGACAGGATAATGAAAAACACAAAACAGAAATCTTTATCATGTATATCCTGTTCATCCATGTGAATTAAAAAACATCTCGATCTGGGATATTATTTCATGTGAGTTGCCTAACATTCTACAATAACCTGCAACAATCATTTACTGCACACTGCATACTTTTTCCTGGAGGTAGTTTTAAAATGCCGTTTGACCCTGATAAAGACAAAGTTCTGAAAGCCTGGAAATGCGAAGAAACCGGTCTCATCATCTCCATCAACCAATATGATAAAGGACAGCCCAAGCTGCAGATCGGCCCCCGTATCCTGATGAAAAAAGAAGGCGGCCAACGCACGCCGGTCAAAGCCGGCCGGCTGACGATGGAAGATATTTTGTGGCTATACGACACGATCGACGAAATCAAAAACGAAATGGCCTCACGGGTCAGTCCGGAATAATGGACGGCATCGTTCGTCCCATTGTCACGTCCAAAACTCCCCGGCTCGGTTCGCTGGGGATCATGTCCGCCACCCGCTCCGATCTAACACCGCTGATCACCGCTCTCGGAATGGAAGACCGGCATGCCCGTCCTCTTTACATGAGCCAGCTTTTCATGCGGGATGACGGCGTATTTCTGACGGGCCCCTTCATGGGCGCCCCCTACAGTGTGATGATATTGGAGTCCCTCGTCGCCTGGGGAGCCCGACAGATCGTTTTTCTGGGCTGGTGCGGATCCATTTCCCAGGATGTTTCCATCGGGGATATCATCGTTCCGACACTGGCCTGGAGCGATGAAGGCACATCCCGATCCTACGCCGAAACAACCTGTGCCAGCCCCTCCCCTTCCCTTTCGGGCAACGTGCGGGCGGCGCTTGGATCCCATGCCCTGCTTTTTCACGATGGAGCGGTTTGGACCACCGATGCCATCTATCGGGAAACCCCCGACAAAGTCATTCATTTTCGGGAAAAAGGTGCCGTCGCCGTTGAGATGGAGCTGTCGGCCCTCTTTACAGTAGCCGAATTTCTCGGCATATCGCTGGCTGCCATTCTGGTGGTCTCAGACGATCTTTCAACCCTGACCTGGCAGACGGGATTCAAAGACAAGCGTTTTCTGGATGCCCGCTTCCGATTACTGCCTGTTCTGGCGGATATTTTGGGCGGAAATCCATAAAACACGAGCGTTACCCATCGTTCATTATTTGCTTGTAATGTTCGGCTTAATCGTCTATCGTCAGCCTAAAATCAATTAGCATTCTCTTCTTTGATATCCATCGCTATCAATATCGACGCTTTCGATACATAAAAGTTTATGCTTAAATCCCCACTGTGGAGTACCGAGCATGAAACTTTTTATAGGTAGTCTTCCCTATACCATCACCGAATCCGAGCTTTCTTCTTTATGTGCCCCTTTTGGCGAAGTGGTCAGCGTTAAATTGATCGTCGATCAAATATCTGGGCAGTCCAAAGGCTTTGGTTTTGTCGAGACGGCCAACCGTTCGACGGGGCACAAAGTGATGGATGGGCTAAACGGCAAAGAATATAATCAGAGAACCCTTATATGTAACGAAGCAAAGCCGCCGACAAAAAAGAGCCGCGGGCGTAGATGATGTGCTCATTTATTTGTTCAGGTGATAAATTCGTCTCAAATAGATATTCGGGAATGTAATTTCACTTCGTTATCGGACAAAGATATTCTTCGGTACTATCTCCATCCTGCTGCTTTTCGAAATGAATTTTCTGAAAGTCCATACCCGGCTGTTAAACAGATACCTCCTCATTCTTGAGTTGTTTGTTGACGGCCTTTTTTGTTCCTCTTTATGCCCTGTTGTTTCAATCCAAGTAAAATCACACC
>CAZBUL010000085.1:0-7759 GCA_964495045.1 uncultured Desulfobacterales bacterium
GTGTTTGTGGATAAACTGGTTGTGGAACATATCGCACACGAAAACGTGGTCGTGGAAACATCCATGGCCAAATTCTGGACCACAGACATGGTGCACCGGATCGCCGACCGAACCCTGGAGCTCATGGGAGATGAGGGAATGCTGGAAAAATTTCCCATGGCCCGGGCCTGGCGGGATGTGCGGGTCATGTCCATTTTTGCCGGAACCAATGAAATCATGAAAGGCATTGCCGCCAAATTCATGGGATTATAACGAAGTGAG
This sequence comes from uncultured Desulfobacterales bacterium, assembly GCA_964495045.1. Taxonomy (GTDB): domain Bacteria; phylum Desulfobacterota; class Desulfobacteria; order Desulfobacterales; family Desulfatirhabdiaceae; genus RAAP-1. Next base: position 262 of record CAZBUL010000085.1, read on the forward strand.
GAATATTATTCATGTATAGAACACTGTTCAGCCCGATACACATCAATACTGTAGAAATCAAGAACCGAATCGCCTATCCAGCTTTGGGATTGCTTTATTCTTACGACAGCAAACTGAACGATCGCTATTACGCTTATTTTTCCGAGCGCGCCAGGGGCGGTGCCGGACTGGTGACCGTGGGGCCGGTCGGGGTGGATTTTCTGGGCTCCGGTCTGCTGGCCCTGTCTCTGGCAGGCGACGAAGCGCTGCCGTCATTCGAGAAACTGTCCGGCATCATCCATGACGGCGGGGCCAAAGCCTGGGTGCAGCTCTTTCATGCCGGCGCTTATTCCCATCCCATTCTGATCGACGGCAAGCAGCCCATGGCACCGTCTGCGGTGTTTTCCGGCTATACCCGGGTCACCCCCCGCGAAATGACCATCGAGGATATTCACCACGTCCAGAACAGTTTCATCCAAGCCGGGCTTCGAGCCAAAGCCGCCGGATTCGACGGGGTGGAAATCATTGCATCGGCCGGGTATCTTGTGTCCCAGTTTCTGTCTCCCCTGCGGAATATGAGAACCGATGCTTATGGCGGCAGTTTCGCGAACCGAACCCGGTTTCCCAGGGAGCTGATCGAAAAAATGCGGGAGGCGCTGGGGCCGGATTTTCCTATCACCATCCGCATGGCCGGCAACGATTTCGTTCCCGGTAGCAACAGTGATACAGAAACTCCGGAGATCGCCCGTGTGTATGAACGGGCCGGGGTGGATGCCATCAACATTACCGGCGGCTGGCATGAATCCCGGGTGCCGCAGTTGCCCATGGAGCTTCCCCGTTCGGCGTATGCCTATCTGGCTCTCAACATTAAACGGGCCGTATCGTTGCCGGTCATGGCCTCCAACCGGATCACGGATCCGGCCACCGCCGAAAAGATTTTGACCGATGGATATGCCGATATGGTCAATCTGGGCCGGGTGTTGATCGCCGATCCCGAATGGCCGCTGAAAGCCTTTGAAGGCCGGGCTGATGAAATCCGGCCGTGTGTGGCCTGTTCCCAGGGCTGCACGGATCAGGTGTTCAGCGGAAAGCCGGTGTTTTGTATCGGCAATCCGCGGGCAGGTTTCGAGACCGAACGAAACATTGTAAAGACGGGCGATCCGAAACGCGTCATGATCGTGGGTGCCGGTCCGGGCGGGCTGGAGGCGGCCGTCACCGCCGTTCAGGCCGGTCACCGGGTTGAATTGTATGAAAAGAGCAGCGATATCGGCGGTCAGCTCTGGATGGCAGGAGCACCTCCGCACAAGCGGGAGATTCTGGAATATATCCGCTATTATTGGGCCATGATCCGCCGGCTTCAGATTCCGCTGTTTTTGAACACATCTGTGGATTTGTCCATGATTCAAATCAGCAAACCCGATTATATTCTGATCGCTGAAGGGGCTGAAGCATTGATTCCGCCGATTCATGGGGCAACCGAACCGGGCGTGCTCAATGCATGGGAAGTGCTGCGCGACAATCCGCTTCTGGGGCAGCGGGTGGCGGTCATCGGCGGTGGGGCAGTGGGGCTTGAAACGGCGCTGTTTGTGGCGGCCAAGGGAACCATTACCCCGGAAATTCTGCACTTTCTCTTTACTTATGAGGCCGAAAGTGTTGAACGGCTGCGGGAGCTGATGTTTCACGGCTCATCCCGCGTGACGGTTTTCGAAATGCTCACCAAAGCCGGAAAGGATGTCGGTAAATCCACGAAATGGATATTGAACGACAACCTCAAACGCTACGGTGTCAAGGTCAACACCGGCACCAAAGTAACTTCCATTCATAACGGCACGGTCATCTATGAAAAAGACGGCGTCTCTGCCGAGGAATCCTTCGATTCCGTCATTCTGGCATCGGGCTCTCGGTCGGTGCAGCTATTGTCCAAAGACATCGCCTCGCTGAACATCCCCTTTGCGGTTATCGGAGACTGCATCAAACCCGGAAAAATCAACGATGCGGTGCATGCCGGTTTTCTGGCCGCCATGGGGATCGGCTGAATCTGGAATCGAAGTGATGCCGATTATTTGAGCGGTATGAAAAATTTGTCTTGAAATGTTGCGCATTTTCTATTTTAAATGACACCGATCTGTTGATTTGGAGAGATGGAGGAATGTCCAATATACTGGTGACGACAATGGGGTTGTCCTGGCAGAAACTGCCGCAGATTCTGGGGTTGACCAACCCAAATGTCGTGGATTTGTATCGACTGCATCCATCGAACGAGAAAATGAAACAGATCCGGGATGAATTTGGGTTGCTGCCGGTGAATGAAATATGGGTGGTGACCACCGAGGGCAGGGTTGCCCCGCAACTGAATGCAGTTCAGAAATGGCATGCACTGCTCGAACCGCCCAGTACACTGATGGCAAAAGTCAAGGAATGGCCCGGCCTGATCGATACGTCTTACTGGCCTGTCTTGAAGATATTTCAGGTCTCCGGCGCCGATGGAATGATCTCCGAAAATGAATGTCTCATCATGAAAGAGGCCATTCTGCGGATTGTGCTGCATGCCGTCGAATACGTTGGCGATGGACAGCTCCTGTTGTCGTTTGCCGGCGGGTCCCATACCATGAGTGCCGATATGCAACTGGCAGCATCTGTGTTCGGGTGTGATGCCATGATGCAGGTGGTGGAAACGGCTTTTTCTCCGTCGCATCCGGTGAAAACGATAACCGACTACAAACCGGAGTTGTTCACGGCGCCCTTGCCTGCAGATTTCAGCGATATCATGACGGTGCTGGTTACCGGAAAAAAAACCGAAAGCATCCTGCTCGGCATGTCATCCGCCGAAGTGAATCCGATTCAGGCTTCAGATTATCCAATTATGGGATCGGAAAACGATCGATTGGCCATACTCCACATCGATCCCAAGGAGTTGCTGTTGTCGCAGGCCATTGACGATCGGTACAAATATGCCGATTTTCTGCCTGGAAGAAGTGTCAACGTGCAACTGACCGGGGAGAGGGATACCAGCTTTCTGGCCCTGTACAGTTTGCCTGCACGGGTCATGAATCGCCTGAAACACACCCGGATGGGTATCGATCCGAATATGGAAACTCAGGAGTTGAAATGGCTGAACGAGATTCCCAAAGCGGTTCTGCACTGTCAGTTGGAAGGCCTTCTGGATGCCGTGGAACTGATCCGGGTCGCCAATGCCAATTATCTGCTGACGGATCGGTATAAATTGCGCACGGCTTTTCATGTTCGGGAGTGGCGGCGCATGCTGGATCGACTGAGTATTGAGGAATTCAAGGAGCAAAGCCCTTTAAAAACCATAGCGGAGGCTGTTCGCGATATTCCCGAGCCGGTCAGTCTCTGTGCGTTTCTCCAGCTTTTCAACGGCTCGCCCGGACTTCTGGATGAATTGATTTATGGGCAAAACCGGTTGGATACCCATTTCATTGGAATTGGGGGGCATGCTTACGAAGCCTTGGGGGAGCTCCAGGGTATCCGGTTGCTGCAAAGTGAGGCCAGCATCCGGGAAACCTGTCGGGTGTTGGTGGAAAAGGCGGTGCTGCATAAAGTTCGATATCTCGAAGTGTTCTGCTCACCGATTCGATATATTACAGCCGGGTTGAACCCGATCCGGATCGTGGCCATGATCGAGGAAGAAATCGGCAAATCTTTTCAGGATTATTCGATTATTTTCACAATCGGTCGCCATCGCCTGAAATCGGATTTGATGCAGTTGGTCAATGTGGCCAAGCGGATTATGGAAAACCCCGTTCAAGAAACTCGCTTGCGGGGGTTCGATCTGGCCGAAAATGAAGCGACGAGCCCGGCCCGTGAACTGCGTAAGTATTTTTCCCATTTCATGGAGAAATGTCAGCATGTTACGGTGAATGCCCTTGGAAACGCCGATGCCGCAAGCGTTTGGGAAACCGTGTATCATCTCAATGCTGAACGGGTCAGTCATGCGCTGAATTTATGGATCGAGCCCGATATCCAGGGGGAATTTCTCGACCGAAAAATCGCTGTCGAGTTGTGTCCTTCCAGTGATTTGCAGGTTCTGGGGTTCAGGGATAATTATATTGCCGAATCTCAGGATAAACCGGTTTATCCGCTCCAGGATTATCTGGATGCCGGATTGAAAGTTACGGTCAGTGCCGATAATCCCGGAATATCCAGAACCGATTTTACCCGGGAGCTTCACCGGGCGGCCCGCATGACGCCTGGCGGACTCAGTATCTGGGATTTGTTGAAAATCGTATATAATGGATTCGTTTCCTCTTTTGCTGATCATGCCACCCGGAACCAGGTGTTGCGGCAGGCTGAAAATGAGATTATCCATTTGATAGAACAGGGAATTCAATTTTGAAAGGGCGTATTGCTCTCATGTTCCGCCGGTTTTTTCTTTTCAGATCATCCTGAATCGAGGACATCATCCATAGCTCCTATTCGTTATACCAGCCGAATGTATTATCATCCCTCTGAGGTAAACAAGACAGGAGTTTCTTTATGAGTAACTGGGAATTCGGAGTGACCATGATCATTGTCGGAATGGGCGGAACGTTGACGGTGTTAGGTTTGTTCGCCATTTTGATGGTGGCGCTGAAAAAAATATTTCCTCATCGCGAAGATAATTCCAACTAACCTGATTCAATGGAGATAATCTGCCATGTTTGATGCGATTATCAATGGACTGAGCGGATTGGGTGCCGGTTTTGTCCATATACACTGGTCTAACCCGATCATGATTGCCATCGGGGGACTGTTGCTGTATCTCGGGATTAAAAAAGACGTCGAACCGCTGCTGCTGTTGCCCATCGGATTCGGGGCCATTCTGGTGAATATTCCGCTGGCTGGTCTCATGGGAGAAGAAGGTTTCCTGCGGACCATCTATAACATGGGGATCGCCAATGAACTGTTTCCGCTGCTGATTTTTATCGGTATCGGTGCCATGACCGATTTTGGCCCCCTTCTCGAAAATCCCAAAATCTTTCTGCTGGGGGCGGCCGGGCAGTTCGGCATCTTTCTGACCATAGGGCTCGCCCTGGCTTTCGGGTTTTCCAAACTGGATGCCGTGGCCATCGGTGTCATCGGCGCCTGTGATGGGCCGACGGCCATTTATGTTACGGCCAAATACGCTCCGCATCTGCTGGGAGCCGTTTCTGTGGCTGCCTATTCCTACATGTCTCTGGTGCCGGTGATCCAGCCGCCCATCATGAAAATGCTCACCACCGAAAAGGAGCGTCAGATTGTGATGGACACCGACACCGTGCCGGCCTCCAAAGCCGCCCGTATCCTTTTTCCATTGGTCATCACGGTTATCGGCGGATTTGTGGCACCCAAGGGATTGCCGCTGCTCGGCACCATCATGCTGGGCAATCTGATGAAAGAATCGGGTGTGGTCAGCCGGCTGACCAAAGCCTCCGAAAACGAAATTGCCAATGTGGTCACTCTTTTTTTGGGGATTTCGATCGGCGCCACCATGGAAGGCCCGCAGTTTCTCAAGCCCCAGACCCTGCTCATTCTGGCCTTCGGTTTTTTGGCCATTTGTCTGGATACGGCCTGCGGGGTGCTGTTCGGAAAGCTGATGAATGCTGTCACCGGCGGTAAGATCAATCCCCTCATCGGCGCTGCGGGGATTTCCGCCTATCCCATGGCCGCGCGGGTAGTCCAGAAGGAAGGGCAGAAATACAACCGGTTCAATTTTCTCCTGATGCATGCCATCGGAGCCAATACCGGCGGGCAGGTTGGTTCTGTCATTGCGGCTGCCATCATGCTGTCGGCCCTGCAGGGGATGGGGCTCATCCAGTAGGTGTGTTTGACATCAAATCGCAAGTGCATATAATTTAAACACTAAATTTAATCCGTTCAGTTTGCACAAAGGAGGAACCATGCGATTTGATAAATTTACGGTGAAATCTCAGGAGCTCATCCAAAACGCCCAGTCTCTGGCATCCCGGCAGAACAATCAGCAGATCGAGCCAGAACACCTGCTGAGTGCCATGCTGGGAGAATCCGAAAGTATCACCGCATCCATCATGCGAAAACTGGGGGTGTCTCCCGCCGGTGTCGGCCAGGAAATGACACTGGCCATGAACCGTTTTCCCAAGATCACCGGGGCGGTGGATGTCTATATATCCCAGCGGACCAAAGGGGTTTTGGATGCCGCTTTTGCCGAAGCCGACAAGATGAAGGATCAGTATGTCAGCATCGAGCACATTCTCTTGGCCATATCCGATGAAAAAACCGGAGACGCCGCCAAAATCCTTGCCCGAAAGGGCATCACCCGTGAAGCCATCCTCAAGGTACTCATGGACATCCGGGGATGCCAGCGCATCACCGATCCCAATCCCGAAGAAAAATACCAGGCCCTTGAAAAATTCAGCCGGAATCTAACGGATCTGGCCAGTCTGGGTAAACTCGACCCGGTTATCGGCCGGGATGATGAAATCCGTCGGGTGGTGCAGGTCTTGTCCCGCCGCACCAAAAACAACCCGGTACTGATCGGTGAGCCGGGCGTGGGCAAAACCGCCATCATCGAGGGGCTGGCTCAGCGGATCGTGGCCGGTGATGTATCCGAAACATTGAAAAACAGAAGACTTGTGTCTCTCGACATGGGGGCGCTCATTGCCGGCGCCAAATACCGCGGGGAATTCGAAGATCGGTTGAAAGCCGTCCTGAAAGAAGTGGAGGCCGCCGAGGGTGAGGTGATCCTCTTCATCGATGAGCTGCACACATTGGTCGGGGCAGGGGCGGCCGAAGGTGCGATGGATGCATCCAACATGCTCAAACCCGCGTTGGCCCGCGGCACCCTGCGCTGTGTGGGGGCTACGACCCTGAACGAATACCGCAAGTATATCGAAAAAGATGCGGCTCTGGAAAGACGCTTTCAGCCGGTGCTGGTCAAAGAGCCGTCGGTGGAAGACAGCATCGCCATTCTGCGGGGGCTCAAAGAAAAATATGAAGTCCATCATGGGGTTCGGATCAAGGATTCGGCCATTGTATCGGCGGTCACCTTGTCTCACCGGTATATCTCCGACCGGTTTCTGCCCGACAAGGCCATCGATCTGATGGATGAATGTGCTTCCAAGCTGCGTATCGAAATCGACAGCATGCCGACCGAAATCGATGAAATCCAGCGAAAGATCATCCAACTGGAAATCGAGCGGGAAGCCATGAAAAAGGAAACGGATGCTGTTTCGCGGGAACGGCTGGCGAAACTCGAAGCCGATCTGGGCGAAATGAAGGAAGAGATACTTTCCATGAAGGCCCATTGGCAGAATGAAAAGGACCTTATCCAGACCATCCGCAAGATCAAGGAATCGCAGGAATTGCTTGGCACCGAAGAGCAGCAGGCCCAGCGGGAGGGCAATCTGGCCAAGGTGGCGGAAATCCGTTACGGGAAAGCCCTCGAGCTTGCGCGGCGTCTGGAGGCAGCCAACCAGGATCTGGCCAAACTTCAGGAGCACAGCAAGATGCTGAAGGAAGAAGTCGATGATGAAGACATTGCCGAAGTCGTTTCCCGCTGGAC
>CAZBUL010000085.1:7859-9577 GCA_964495045.1 uncultured Desulfobacterales bacterium
GCGGTATCCCGGCTGATCGGTGCCCCGCCGGGGTATGTGGGATATGATGAAGGCGGATATCTGACCGAGGCCGTGCGCCGGCGTCCCTATTCGGTGGTGCTTTTCGACGAAATCGAAAAAGCCCATCCCGAAGTTTTCAATGTGCTGCTGCAGATTCTCGACGACGGCCGCATGACAGACGGCCAGGGCCGGACGGTGGATTTCAAGAACACGCTGATCATCATGACATCCAATGTCGGCAGCCAGTGGATTTTGGAGCTGGGCGAATCCCGACGGGAAGAAATGGAAGATCGGATCACCGAGGCCCTGCGATCCGTTTTCAAGCCCGAGTTTCTGAACCGGATCGATGAAACCATCATATTTAAGAATCTGACGAAGGATCAGATACGCCATATCGTAACACTCCAGACACAGCGGCTCGAACAGCGGCTGGCCGAACACCGCATCACGCTGCATGTGACGGAAAGCGCGTGCAGCCTGATTGTGGATAAGGGATACGATCCCCTGTACGGAGCCAGACCCCTGAAACGGGCCATTCAGAAATATCTCGAAAATCCGCTGTCCATGGAAATCCTGAAGGGAGATATCCCGGACGGCAGCCAGGTGGAGGCGCGGGCCGAGAACGATCGGCTGGTTTTCGTCAAGCGGACTGACCTTTGATCATTTTTGTTCCCTGCTTGTCATCGTTTCATCTCCTCACCCCAGCGGGGGGAGGCCGGGAGGGGGTAGCGCCTGATCTGGTTTGCTGCCTTCTGGCGAAATGACCATGGGAGATTTCGAAACGACCAGAATAAAATCGTTGACCCTGAATCGGTAAAATGATAGATAATACCGATTCAAAATTGGAGGGATGGCTGAGTGGTCTAAAGCGGCGGTCTTGAAAACCGTAGGGTGTAACAGCTCCGTGGGTTCGAATCCTACTCCCTCCGCCATAAAAATGGTGGAAGATAGAGGGGATGATCCATTCCGATAATTCCGCCGATTGTTTAACGGAGAGATGGCCGAGTAGGCTGAAGGCGCGCGCCTGCTAAGCGTGTGTAGGGGGAAACTTCTACCGAGGGTTCGAATCCCTCTCTCTCCGCCAATCATATCTATAAAAACCCGATCGTTCGATCGGGTTTTTTTTATAAGAGATAACGATGAATCCACCACACATCATGGTTTTGGGAATCGGATGCCTGTTATATCGGGATGAAGGATTCGGTGTGCGGGTGGTTCAGAAGCTCCAGGCCGAATATGATTTTCCCGATCATGTTTCCCTGATAGACGGCGGGGTGCTGGGGGTCAACCTTTTGGGGGTGATGTCCGAAGCCGATTATCTGATCGTGGTGGATGCCATCCGCCATCAGGGGCATCCCGGCGACCTGTACCGCCTTGAAAAAAGTCAGATTCCCGACCGCATCCGTGCCAAGAATTCCCTGCATCAAATCGATTTTCTCGAAGCGCTCACCTTATGCCAGGCCCTTGAAAAAGTGCCAGAGACAGTCATTATCGGGGTGGAACCCGAGGATATCGATACCCTCAGCATCGAATTGTCCCCGGTTGTTCTGTCCCAGGTCGAACCGGTTACGACGATGGTGATCACAGAACTGGATCGTCTCGGAGCCCACTGCCAAAAAAGGAGTCAAGCCCGTGTGTCTTGCCATCCCCTCGAAGATTATCCACATCGATGAAAACGGAATGGCCACGATCGACGTGGATGGTGTTCAGCGAAAAAC
>CAZBUL010000085.1:9677-10960 GCA_964495045.1 uncultured Desulfobacterales bacterium
ATCGTTCAAGGAGTCGGCTTCAGACCCCACGTATATCGGCTGGCCTGTATGTATCAGATAGCGGGGGATATCGCCAACACGTCTTCGGGTGTCATGATCCACATCGAAGGCGGCCGGGAGCAAATCGACCGGTTCCGCAACGCACTGTGTGCCGATCTTCCCCCCCTTGCCCACATCACCGAACTGGTTGAAACACCCGATACCGTCCGCCGTCTCGATACCTTCACGATTCTTCAAAGCACTGCCGAATTCAGGCGTTCGACCCTGATTTCTCCGGATGTCTCGGTTTGCGATGACTGTCTGAAGGAACTGTTCGATCCGGCGGATCGACGGTTCGGCTATCCATTCATAAATTGCACCAACTGCGGCCCCCGCTACACGATCGTTTCGGATATCCCCTACGACCGATGCAACACATCCATGAAACATTTCATTATGTGTGACCAGTGCCAAACCGAATATGACGATCCGAACGACCGCCGGTTCCACGCTCAGCCCAATGCCTGCCCGGTCTGCGGTCCGCAGGTGTTTTTTCGGGATGCGGACGGAGCGCTGATCCCTGGCGAAAATCCTATCGCCCAGGCTGCCGATTTTTTGAAAGCCGGAAAAATTATAGCCATCAAAGGGCTGGGAGGGTTTCATCTGGCGGTGGATGCCGGAAACACCCCGGCCGTCGAGCGGCTTCGGCTTCGTAAGCGGCGTGAGGAAAAGCCGCTGGCTGTCATGTCCCCGGATATGAAAACAATCCGAAAATATGCAGTTGTCACGCCTGAAGAAGAATCTCTTTTGACATCGTTTCGCCGACCCATTGTTCTCTTGAGAAAAAAAAATACCTGTCCGATTTTTGAGCCCCCACCCCAGCCCTCCCCCGCTGGGGGAGGGAGCTTGGGGAAATTCGATGCCGTATCTCCCCGCAATGCCTTGATCGGTGTCATGCTTCCCTATACACCGTTGCACTATCTGCTGATGCATCAGGGATTGTCGGCCCTCGTCATGACCAGCGGCAATTTAAACGATGAACCCATTGCCATCGATAACGACGAAGCCCTGGAGCGGCTGTCGGGAATCGCCGACGGCTTTTTGATGCATGATCGGCCGATTTATCTGCGCAGCGACGATTCCCTGGTTCGACACACGGCGGGTGCGGATCGGGTCATCCGGCGATCCCGAGGCATCGTTCCGGTGCCGGTTTTTCTGCGACGGCCGCTGCCGACGGTGCTGGCCTGCGGGGCCGAGCTCAAAAACACAATCTGTCTCATTTCAAAGGATCAGGCGTTTTTGAG
>CAZBUL010000085.1:11060-12664 GCA_964495045.1 uncultured Desulfobacterales bacterium
ATGTGGCATCTGGATATTCCCCTGTTTCGGGAGATCGATGCCAAAAAAATTCGTTTTCTCCAGGGAATGATGGACAGAAACATCAATTGTCCCCAGACATCCAGCATGGGAAGGTTGTTCGATGCAGTTGCCGCCATTACAGGTATCCGCTATATCTCGACCTACGAAGGGCAGGCAGCCATGGAACTCGAGATGCAGGCTGACAATGGGGAAGGGGAGGGGTATCCCTTTGAGTGGTTGACAGAAAACGGATATCGGATATTGCCCCATCCGATCGTTCAAGGCGTGGTTCAAGACATTCAAAATGGGGTTTCGCCGGCACGGGTCAGCGCCCGGTTTCATAACACCCTTGTCCGGATGTCGGCGGCCCTTTGCCGAAAAATTCGTCAGGACAGCGGTCTGAACCGCGTGGTATTGAGCGGTGGTGTTTTTCAAAACGAACGGTTGCTGACCGGTCTCATGCGTGAGTTGTCAACAGCGGAGTTTACGGTGTTTGCACATCGCCTTGTTCCGACCAATGACGGCGGAATTTCCCTGGGTCAGGCCGTGTGCGCCGCCGAAAAACGGCTGCGGACTGCCCAAACATGAAAAACGGAAAGTCATGAGTATCAAACATCTTGAAGAATACCGGGACCCGGAACTGGCCCGTCGGCTGATCGAGCGCATTCATGCCATTCCCGCACGGCCTGTCCGCTTGATGGAGGTCTGCGGAACGCATACGGTTTCCATTTTCCGAAGCGGCATCCGCTCGGTGCTGCCGGATGGGATTTCGCTGGTGTCGGGTCCGGGATGTCCGGTCTGTGTCACCGACCAGGGCGATATCGATGCATTTATTGCCATATCCCGGATGGATGGGGTGATTGTGGCCACTTTTGGTGATCTGATCCGGGTACCGGGAACAGACTCCTCACTTCAGGCTGAACGGGCTGCCGGTCGGGAAGTTCGGGTGGTATATTCGGCCATGGATGCCCTGGATATTGCCAGGCAACATCCCGACAAACGTGTGGTTTTTCTGGGCGTTGGATTCGAAACCACGGCGCCGACCATCGCGGCCACCATCATGGCCGCCAAGGCATCGGAACTGTCCAATTTTCTGGTGTATTCGGCCCACAAAACCGTTCCGCAGGCATTGGCCGCTCTCGTGACGGCACCGGATGTCCGGATCGATGGATTCATCCTTCCCGGCCATGTATCGGTTATTATCGGTTCCGATGCCTACCGGTTTCTGACAACCGATCATCATACACCGGCCGTGATCGCCGGATTCGAGCCGGCCGACATCCTTCAGGCGGTGTATGCACTGGTTGTACAGATTCACACGGGGCATGCGGAACTGGAAAACGCCTATCCCCGTGCCGTCACTCCGACCGGCAATCCCAAAGCCGTTTCCGTCATGAACACGGTCTTCGAACCGGTGGACGCGGTCTGGCGGGGAATCGGCACCATTGCGGGCAGCGGGTTGAAAATCCGGGATGGATATGCCGATCATGACGCCGCCCGTCAACTCGATATTCAGGTTTCCGCATCGGTCATGATTCGGGGATGTGCCTGCGGCGATATCCTGAAAGGGGTTAAAATTCCTCCGGAATGTGCACTTTACAAAA
>CAZBUL010000086.1:0-12651 GCA_964495045.1 uncultured Desulfobacterales bacterium
CTAATCCATGGCGGATACCAGGTATTCACTCAGTTTCTGTTTCAACCCCGCAGGAACTGTCATGGACTGGTTCGCTTCGTAGTCGTAACAAACCTGAACGGATTCACCGGTGGCATACGTGATAGAAGAATCGGTTATATCCCCCAGTCGATAGGCCAGGGCAAAGCTCTTGTTTCCGATGTCCTTGACCGACATTTCCAGGGTTACCTGACTGTCCAACATGATCGGTCTGACAAAATCGCAGCCGATTCGGGCCAGGATGAATGGAAAAAGCGGAAAATCGGCGCCTTCTGAAATTTTCTGAAAGAATGTTTTTCTGCCTTCTTCGAAATATGTAAAGAAGACGGCATTGTTGACATGCCCCATGCTGTCGATATCTCTGAATCGCACACTGATTTGAATGGTGAATACGTTTTTGGCCATCATTTTCTCCGACTCAACAAAAACATCTGTTCATATTGCTCTGATGGGAATCGACAGGGTGGATTCAGTCAGTGGTAGGGATTGCTCGGCCAGACAAATCAATCCGCCCGGTCCAATGGGGCGTTTCAGCTTTTCGAGGGACTGAAAATGGCGTATATCGTTTTTTCCGGGGGAAGCTGTTTTTTTAATCTCAAGTGGATAGAAAGTATCGTCTTGAAGAATGAGAAGATCGATTTCAATGCGATTGTTATCGCGATAGAAATAAAAGGGGGCATGGCGGCCGTTGTGCCAGTAGCTTTTTAGGAGCTCCGAGATTATCCATGTTTCCAGAATGGGACCGGACATCGCACCGGATTCGAGTGTTTCCGGGCTGGACCACTCTGTTAGATAGGCGCATAGACCGGTATCGAGGATATAGAGTTTGGGCGTTTTTACCAGCCGTTTCGTTACATTCGTATGGTATGGCTCCAGAAGATATGCCATGCCGGAAGCCTGTAAAATGGATAACCAGCTTTTGGCGGTGTTTGGTGCGATATCGGCATCCCGAGCCAGTTCAGATAGATTGAGCAGTTGAGCTGTACGGGCTGAAGCCGCCCGAAGAAATCGCAAAAACGCCATTTGATCGCCGACATGAGATAAATCTCGCACATCGCGCTGCAGATATGTCTGGACGTAAGAACTGTAGAATAGGTTCCGATCCATGCTGTCATCCAATGCGATGGCCGGAAAAGCACCTCGCCAGATACTCCTGTATATCTCTTTTATCGGCAGGCTTTCTGTTGCGCGGACCTTTTGCCGAATTTCTTCCGGTAGTGGCAAAAACGGCCTATCCTGATGACCCAAGCCCATCTTTTCTTTTCTGGAGAGGCCCAGCAGTGATACAACCGCTACCCGTCCGGCCAATGATTCAGAAACGCCTTTCATCAAATGAAACTGCTGTGAACCTGCGATCCAAAACATGCCGGGACGGCGATCCCGATCCACTGCCATTTTGATATACGGGAGAAGCTCTGGGGCATATTGGATTTCGTCGATCAGAACCGGATGGGGAAATTTCAGCATGAAAAGCGCGGGATCTTTTCTGGCAAGTTCCAACACGAGTGGGTCGTCCAGGGAAATATATTCTCTTTCGTTCTGGCTGATGTGCTGTAGAAAGGTGGTTTTTCCGACCTGCCTGGCCCCAGTGACCAACAAAACGGGAAAATGTTCGGTCGCGTTTATAAGAAAAGATTCAAGAGTTCTGGGTAGATACATTCCAATATTCCATTGTTCAGGATAATTTACAGTATGATTGCAAATCTGCTGGCATGTGTCAAGGGCGTACCAAAAATTACAGGCGGCTGCGGATGTTCTGAAATCGCTTCGGGAAGAATATTTCCCGGAACCGTTCATCCAAACGGTGACAGATGAATTCAATGCCGCCGTAGGCGCAGAAATGGCTGAAACTTATGCGGGAACGTGCGAATTGTTAATGTCCGCCGCGGCCGATGAAAAAAATGGCATCACCGGCGCCGTGGATGCGCTGGCGGGATGGATGGCGGACGCGAATCGCTTGCTTTAAGCAATTGATTTTTTCAATTTTTCAGCATTGATGTCTTGATACAGCACCTGGAGTGATCGAATCAGCGTCAACCCGCCCATCAGGGGGATCAACGCATAGAGACAGACCATCGGAATCTGCATGATAATGGTTGTCTGGCCGGTTGTTGCTTGCTGAGCCGCCATTTTCCATCCATATACCAGCATGATGAGGGAAAAGACGATGGTCGCCAAATGGCTGAAAACGATGAGGGGAAAGCGGGTCTTGGGTACAAGCTGAAGCAGGACATCTACCTTGATCATGGATTTGTTTTTGACCGAGGCGCTCAAACCGATAAATGTCGTATAGATGATGACCAGCTTGATGTATTCTTCCGACCATGCCAGGGTGTAATTGAAACCGTACCTTAAGATCACATTGGCGAAGAGTGCCAGCAACCCGGTCATGACCATCAGAAAAATGCTCCATTCTTCAAAAAATGTTAAGGCTTTGTCCATGGCATTCATAAGTCGTTTCATGTGGGTTGTCTCCTTTGCAATGTGATGAGTTGAAAACACACTGTGCCGCCGAATGCTTTCCCGCCCGGCCGTCTCAAATAAAAAAAGCCGCTATACACGACAACAATCGTGATAGCGGCCTATCTGAAAAAAAATCGGGCCGCTTAACACGAATAGATCGTGATAGCGGCCCGACTATCAATAAGTCCCTCTGAGTACCACAGCATACCCAGACCCGAAAAAAACAAATTTTTCGCGACTATGGCATAATCGTCGAATTTTATCAATTAAAAAAACTGGTTCATTAATTTGGCTGGAATTCAATGAAATCGAATCGCGCCGATTATTATGTTTAGATTTCCACCAGCAGCAACCATCCGGTACACATAATGATGGTGATAATCATGGGGAGAAATGCCGCCTTGACATATGCCATGAAGGAAATGGGATAACCGGCCCGCTCGGCCATCCCCACGGTGACAACATTGGCGCTAGCCCCGATCATGGTGCCGTTACCGCCTAAACAGGCGCCAAGGGCCAGAGCCCACCATAAAATTCCGGTCTCGGCACCGGGGATGGCGGTCGTCAGATAGGCCACGATGGGCAGCATGGTTGCGGTGAATGGGATGTTATCGATAATGGCGGAAGCAATGGCTGAAACCCATAGGATCATGACAATGGCCACCACGAGATTTCCTTGGGCGATATCCTTGACCCAGGTGGCGATGATCTGAATCATGCCGGTTTCTTCGGCACCGGCAACCACCATGAAAAGCATGATGAAAAATATCAAGGTCGGCCATTCGATTTCTTTTTCGAGCATTTCGACGATATCCACTTTGCTGATAGCCATCAGAATTGCTGCACCGACCATCGCCGCAATGCTGGGTTCCATATGGAGTACGCCATGTATGATGAACAGAAAGATCACGATTCCCAGAATCGTTCCACACTGGATCAAGAGACTTTTGTTGGTGATTTTGTATTCATCTCGAAGCTTCTCGATCATCTTCCCCACATCTCCCACCTGGGCCTTGAGATAGTCTTTCTTGTACCAGTACAGGAAATAGACAATGACAAAAACCAGGCAGATGGCGTTGATCACCGTCATGTTCATGATGAAATCGACAAAAGACAGCTTGGCATAAGATCCGATCATAATATTGGGGGGATCGCCGATCAACGTGGCTGCACCGCCGACGTTGGATGCGAACACTTCGGGCATGAGCAGAGAAATGGGGTTGATCCTCAATGTCAGGGCGATCTCGATGGTGACGGGAATGATCAACAGCATGGTCGTGACATTGTCCAGAAACGCGGAGGTCACCGCCGTGACGAACATGAGAATCGCGGACAGAACAAAGACGTTACCTTTGGCCAGTTGATACGATTTATAGGCCATCCATTGAAAAACGCCGGTTTTCTTCATCACCCCGACGATGATCATCATAGCCATTAGCAGAAAGATGACGTTCATGTCGATGGCCTGAATGGCATCTTCGTACGTCAGGATGATGTAATCGGGATGGAATGACCCGGCGGTGTATGAAATCGTCAGCAGCATGGATGCCCCCAGAAAGGCCGCCAGGGTGCGGTGCATGAGCTCGAATGCGATCAACGTATAGACGGCGATCAGCACGATGCTGGCAATCCAGAAAGCGGGGGTGATGATGCGTTCCATTGTGAAATTGTGATGGGCCATGAAATAACCGATACCATTGACATCGGGTTTTTCCCGCACGATATTTTCGAGAACGATATGGCCAGTGTTCTTGAATGTCGGTTTGCTCGCCTCCATTGCCACTTTGGCTCCGCTCAGAGCCCCTTTCGGTAATGTCAGCTCGGCTTCATATCGGCCAGATTTCGATGTGGTAGCCTCTTCTTCCATGTCGATTTTCTTGCCGTTCAGAAAGAAATGAATTGTGACCTCTTTCAATGCCTTGCCCTGATCATTGGTAACGGTTCCGGATACCACGAGAATCTCGGCGGGTTTGTCGGATGCCATAGCCTGGACGGCGATTCCCAGACTCAGCAGGCAAAGCAGAAATAGACCCATAAGTGAATTGCGTTTTATCATCGATAAAGTCCTTTCTTGAAATAAATTTAGAGTGACAGGCATCCCCACATTCCCCAATTAAAAAACCGCCATCACGAAAAATCGTGATAGCGGCCCGACTATCATAAACCCTCTGAGAATCAAAAATTCTCAGACCCAAAAAATATTAATGTGCAAAAACAAAAAAAGCCGCACACCACGAGTTCATCGTGATAGCGGCCCGACTATCATAAACCCTCCGAGAATACAAAATTCTCGGACCCGAATAAATCAACGAATTATTAAAATACAGTAATCAGAAGTCAGTAATCAGTAAAAATGGATGAATGCCATTTCATGTTCTGGGTGAAGTTCATGATGATTTCTGTGGGTTAGTGGATACAGCTTTTTACTGAACTTCCCGTTTGCAGGCATGGCTGATGACGCGGATCAAATCATCGAGATTGCAGGGCTTGGTGAGATAATCGAACGCCCCGAATTTGATGCCTTCCCGTGCGGCGGTTTCCGATCCATGGCCGGTCAGCATAATTACCGGCATGGTCGGTGCCATTATCTTGAAAATTTTCAAGACTTCGATGCCGTCCATGTCTTCCATTTTCAAATCCAGAACGGCGCAGTCAAAATGAACATTGCGAAGAATCTGGATCGCCTCATTCCCGCTGGTGGCGGCCACGGCGATGATATTCCTCTTGGCCATTCGTTTGGCCAGCACACTGACATACCCTGGCTCATCGTCCACGAGAATCAATTTGATCGGATATTTATGATTGACTTCAGTGTCAGACATGAACTTTTCCTCTTCGAGACGCTGCTGAACCCTCAAACCCCATGCCGCAGTGAAATTTCGTGAATCCTGGCCTGGGTGATCTTTTCATTGTGTTTGTCTTTTTTGGCCTTGGCTTCCAGAACTTTCTGCATCAGCATGTCGATGTCACAGGGCTTCATAAGATAGTCGAACGCTCCCAGCTTCATGCCCTCGATGCCAGATTCGATGGTGGCATGCCCCGTCAGCATGATCACTTCGAGCAGGGGATGGGCTTTCTTGATTTCCCGCAAGGTTGCAATGCCATCCATTCCGGGCATCTTGACATCAAGAATCACCACATCTATATGCTCGTTGTTACCGAGGTGGTTGATGGCTTCGGGGCCGCTGTTGGCCGAAACGATCGTCAGATCCCGTTTGGCCAATCTTTTGGTCATGGTTTCCACGAAAGGAACTTCATCATCCACTAACAAGACAACTGTTTTCATTTTCAACTCTCCTGTCATTAATATTATTGTTGAGTTAATTCATCATTCTTGGGTAGCGGCAGATGAACATGAAACGTGGTGCCCAATCCCACGCTGCTGTTCAGGGTGATATCTCCGCCCATTTTCTTGATGATCCCGTAACAGATCGACAACCCCAGGCCCGTTCCCTTACCGACCGGCTTGGTCGTAAAGAAGGGGTCGAAAATGCGGTTCATCACCGCATGTGGAATGCCCTGTCCGGTATCGGCCACATCGATGGTTACCAAATCCCCGTTGCGTCGGCTGGTGATATCGATGGTGCCGCCGCCGGTTCCGATGGCGTCGATGGCGTTGTTGATCAGGTTCAGCAGCACCTGCTGCATTTCCGAAGGGGACGCCGCCACCATCGGCAGTTCCGGTTCGAGGTGCATGATGATTTTGACATTGCTGTATTTGGCTCCCTGCCCCGAGATACTGACGATTTCCTCGATGATATCGTTGATGGGGATATCCCGCACCCTGGGGTCGGTTTTTCTGGCGAAGCTGAGCAGTTTATGGGTAATTTCCTTGCACCGGCTGCCCTGGGTTTTGATCTGACTGAGTGCTCTGCGGAATTCTTCCAGATTCTGGCATTGCACCAGGTCTTCTTCATCGAGGAGATCACCGATCCATCCGGCCTCCTCCACCATGATGGCAATGGGATTGTTGATTTCATGGGCGATGCCTGCCGCCAATTCCCCGACAGAAGCCAGTTTGCCGGCCTCGATCACCTGCTCGTTCATCATCTCTTTGGCGCTGTCGGCTTTTTTGATGTAGGCAACGATATTTCTGGATAACAGAAACGCCATGACAACGATGCCGATACCGCCGATCACCAGAATAATGATGGATAAATTCCGTGTCTGATTGAGATCGGAAAAGGCATCCGCATCTTCCTGCTGATACACCAGAATCCATTCCTCCCCTTTCAGGGGGGTGGTCAGATAAATCAGGTCTCTGCCGGCGTAATTGACTTTGCCGACCGAAATTCTTCTGTCTCCGACCGGTTTTTCCCCCATGGAAGCCATATCGAAATCATCCAAATCGACGTTGGATATGGCTTTCGAGGACATCTGTCCGCGATGATTACTGATGAATTTCTCCTGAAATTCCTGACTCAGCTTGGAGCTGATGCGGGGCTTGGTCTGAAATTCACCTTCTTTGTTGATGATGAAGGCCGAACCGGTTTCGCCGATATGCACACTTTCCACCAGGGCGTTGAATACTTCGAAATCGATGGTGGCGCGAAGAATCCAGTCTTTTCCTTCATGTTTCTGCTTGACCGTGATGATGAAATGGGGTTGCCGGCGAAGTCCCAAAAACACGTCACTGATGTAATAATTCTGCGTGATGGCTTTCTTGAACCACTCCGTCTGTCCGTAATCGGCATTTTCCAGTTTGAACGCACCGGTATATGCCACCTGCACGCCCTTTTCGTCCACAACGCCCAAATCCACAAACACACCGCCGTACGATTTTTGCAGGATGGCCAGTTTCTGGTCGAGATAGGTTTCGGTGATGACTTGATCATAAGAAACCGAATTGGCCAGATTCACCACATAAGCCAGTTTGTCGTTCAAAAACATCGTGATTCCCTGCTGATGTTTCTGGACCACTTCCATCAGGTGGGCAATCACTTTCTCCCGGTATGAATTTTCGAAGCGGTATTCATTGAGGACGCTGATCAGCAGAAGGGGAGCGAAAGACACCAGGATGACGATCAGCATGATGTTTCGCATCAATGCCCGGTAATAAGGTTGTGTTTCCATTTGCTCCCCTCCTTTGTATTCAGCGGACGACCAGTATCTCGGCGCCGGTTTGTTTGTTGAGCTCTTCCACGTGATCCTCGACCTCTCCCTTGACGATGGCTTTTTCGATGAATGTCCGGGGTTCGTGACCAAGAACCAGAAGGTCGGCTTTTTCCTCTTGAATCACCTGGATCAGCACCTCCAGAACCGGCCCCTTTTTCAATATCTTCCTGGCGGTCACGCCCTGGGTTTTGGCGAGTTCTTCGGCAAAGTCCAGGAATTGCTCTCCGAGACGATTCAGGGATTCCGCCACCACGCCGGACGAAATATATCCACTGCCCATACTCAGAAACGAAACATCCACGGCATAGACATATATCAATGCCGCATTCGATTTGGCGGCCATGGCTGCGGCCTCTATCGCCGCCTTCTGGGAATGCAGCGATCCCGTTACACCGCATACGATTGTTCGATAACTCATATTGACTCCTCTGTTACGTTAAACGGCTCGAAAGATGACATCCCCGTCGGAAATGGCCGTTCGTTGAATTGTAGCTGTTTACGCCCCCTTCCTGCAGCGTATCACTGAAAGAAGGTAACTCTTTGTAAACACAGTATGACGCCCCTCCCGACCTCCCCCCAATGGGAGGAGGTGAACGGTCATGTTGAATTATATTTCCACCAGCAGCAACCACGCAGAGCACAGAATGATGGTGATGATCATGGGGATAAAAGCCGCTTTGATGTACGCCATGAAGGAGATGGGGTATCCTGCCCGTTCGGCCATTCCCACGGTGACCACATTGGCGCTGGCCCCGATCATGGTGCCGTTGCCGCCCAGGCATGCGCCCAGAGCCAAAGCCCACCACAGCACCCCTTCCTGAGCACCAGGAATGACGGTCGTCAGATATCCGACGATCGGCAGCATGGTGGCCGTGAACGGGATATTGTCGATAATGGCCGATGCAATGGCCGACACCCACAAGATCATGAGGATGGCGACAACGAGATTGCCCTGTGCAATATCTTTGACCCAAGTGGCGATGATCTGGATCAGGCCGGTTTCTTCGGCACCGGCAACGACCATGAATAGCATGATGAAGAATATCAGCGTGGGCCACTCGACTTCTTTTTCAAGCATTTCGACGATATCCACCTTGCTGATCGTCATCAGTACGGCGGCGCCGACCATGGCTGCAATGCTCGGTTCCATGTGCAGCACGCCATGAATGATAAAAAGAAAGATGACGATTCCCAGAATCGTTCCACATTGGATCAGTAAACCCTTGTTGGTAATTTTGTATTCCTTCCGGAGTTTTTCGATCATCTTTCCCACATCGCCTACCTGGGCCATCATATAGTCTTTTTTGTACCAGAACAGAAAATAGACGATGGTAATGACCAGCCCTATGACGTTGACCAGGCTCAGATTCATGATGAAATCGACAAAAGACAGTTTGGCATAGGAACCGATCATGATGTTGGGCGGGTCGCCAATAAGCGTGGCGGTGCCGCCGACGTTGGAGGCGAAAACTTCGGGCATCAGCAGAGAGAGAGGATTGATTTTCAATGTCAATGCAATTTCGATGGTGACCGGAATGATGAGAAGCATGGTCGTGACATTGTCGAGAAAAGCCGATGTAAAGGCCGTGACGGCCATCAAAATGGCAGCCAGAACAAAGACATTTCCTTTGGCCAACTGGTAGGATTTATACGCCATCCATTGAAACACCCCGGTTTTTTTCATGACGCCGACGATGATCATCATGGCCATCAGCAGAAAAATGACGTTCATGTCGATGGCATGCATCGCATCTTCGAAAGTCAGAATGACAAAGTTCGGGTTGAATGTTCCGGCCGTATAAGAGATGGTCAGCAGTATCGCAGCGCCGAGAAAAGCCGCCAGGGTCCGGTGCATAAGTTCAAATGCAATCAGGGCATAGACGGCTAACAGCACGAGGCTGGCGATCCAGAATGCCGGGGTGATGATGCGGGTCAACATGAAATTGTGATGGGCCAGAAAATATCCAACACCGTTGACATCGGCTTTTTCCCGAACGATGTTTTCCAGAACGAGAAACCCCGAATCTTTGAAAGTCGGCTTATCCGCTGAGATTTCCACTTTGGCGCCGGACAGCGCTCCCTTCGGCAATGTCAACTCAGCCTCGTATCGGCCGGATTTTGACGTGGTGACTTCTTCTTCGATGTGGATTTTTTTACCATTTATAAAAAAGTGAAGGTTCACTTCTTTCAACGGTTTGCCCTGGTCATTGGTAATGGTTCCGGACACGACGAGGACATCGGAAGGCCCGCCTTCAGCGGCATGTAACGCGGTGTGGAACGGTGCACCTAAAGCCATTAGCCAGATAAGGAGGATGCCGGCGATCAATTTATTGGTTGTCATTTCAGATACAAATCCTTTCTCAATGATATGTGGTTGAGCATGTGTTTGCTATGCGCCAAGAACATGATTCATATTATTCCATTTTCCGACGAAATATCAATTTTATTTGAGCAGTACCGGCATGCCCATAAGCGGCCAAATAAAATAACAGAAAAATGCCAACAGCACCATGAGTACAATGCTCGGAATACACCCATAGAGAAAAAATTCGGCGGTCGTGAACTGCTTGCTTTCATAGGCGATGGCGTTGGGGGCAGCTCCGATCAGCAGGTTGAAAGGCATGCCTGCTGTTGCCAGTGATGCAAAGAAAATGACATGGGGCGCCACACCCAGATAGGTGGCGATGACCAGGGATATGGGAAGCGCAATGGCGATGGCGGCGACGTTCATGATAAAATTGGTGAGACACAGCACCAGAAAGGCGATGGCCAATACAAAGAGCAGCCAGGGGGCGGACTGAAACCAGGTCACCCAACTGACGGCCATCCATTCGGCCGCCTTGGTTTCGTATAGACAGTAACCGATACTCATTGCTCCGCCGAACAGCAGCAGAATGTTCCAGGGAATGGATTCCATTTCTTCAACGCCCAGCGTGCGGGCAAGAAAAAATGCGAGAACAGGCACCAGCATGATGCATGCGCGATCCATGTCCTTGAAAAATGGGGTGGAAGAGAATGATTTGAGCATAAAAAGCACCAGCACTACCGACACCATCACGATGACGAATATTTCCTTGGTATTCATCGGCCCGAGATCTTTGGCCAAGCCGGCAACGCGTTCCCGCAATCCATCGATACGGGCTCTTTCGGGCTTGAAACAGAATATCACGATTAGCCAAATCAGGAAAACCATCAATACTCCCAGAGGCAGCATATACCATGTCAGCTCGAAAAACCCGATTTCCGTTCCGCCCGTGAACTTCTTGAACATTCCGGCGCCGGCCACACCACGTGCCGAGCCCAGAAATGTGATGATCGAACCAGCCCCAGCGGTCCAGGCCATACCGATGAAAAGACCTTTTCCAAATTTTGTGGGCTTGTCAGAATCGGTGTAAAGGGAGTTGATGGCCATCAACAATGGAAACATGGCCGCAGCCACAGCCGTATGGGCCATGAGCAGGGTCATGCCGGCAACGATCAGAAAGGTGCCGAGAAGGATGAAATTGGTGTTTTCGCCCACTACCCCCAGCATTTTATAGGCCATGCGCTTGGTCAGACCGGAATGAGCGAAGGCAAGTCCCATAACAACGGAGCCAAAAATGAACCAGACGGATGGATCGAAAAAGTCTTTCAAGGCGGCATCCGCCGGGCGGATGGTGAAGACGACCTGAAAAAACCCGATGGCAATGGCTGTGGCGCCGATGGGCATGACCTCGAAAATCCACCAGGTGGCTGCCATCAAAAATAGTCCGATCGCCATTCTGCCCTGAGACGGCAGGGGAAAATGCTTGCCGGCAGGATCGATCGCATCCGGCAGATCGTTCATGAAATAAAAGGTGAAAAACAAGACAAGTCCGAGAACGATAAAAAATATTCTTTTCCAATCGAAATTCAGCTTTTTGGAGGCGCTGAGGATATCATCGGATATATCGGCGATATTCGCTCCCGCCGGGATGCTTCTGATTTCTTCTGCCATGGCGGCCAACTCCTTTTCAATAATCAGTAGTCAGTTTTCATAAAAACGGTTGAATGTAATGTTCGTGTCAGATTTTACAGGTTTTGACCTTGTCGCAGATATTGTTGAACACGTCGCTCATTCGGAGAATACCGGTAATGGTATCCCCTTTCTTGACGATGAGCGATAGAAGGTGCCCCATCACGAGCAGATGAATGGCCTCATTCAGTGTGGCTTCTTCATCGATATATTCGCCGGGGGCAGGTTTGCTCATGATATCCTTAACCCGTATTTCGGCAGCTTTGCGGCAGAGATCTTCCAGCGGTTTTTTCCAGAGGCCGAAATCCTGCATCATCGTTCGGAGGTATTCCGAACTCAGGCCGAAGTGCGATTTTTCGGTGATGGTTTCAATGGAACGGTATCCGGGTTCGATGCCGGCGCTCACGTCCCACTGGGTCAGTTTGCCCACCAGATGGCGGTTATTGTCCAACACCAGAATGGCCCGATGTTTTTCACGAGACTCCGAGACCCTGTTCTGGGAGTCATCGAGGGCCAGGATGGCCTCGTTGAGTGTGGCGTCTTCCGAAACCGTGGCATATTCGGCAAGGGGCACCATCAATTCCTTCACTTTTGTCGATTGCATATTCCCTCTCATTTCATGGCTGTTAAAAAAATCAGGCCCAACCCTTTCGGCTGAGAATCCGTTCAATTTCTGCCTGTTTGATGCGATTTTCCTGTTCGGACTTGCGTTTGTAAGCCAGTGCAATTTTTTCCACCAAATCCTTGGTTTCCGTGGGTTTCAGCAGGTAATCGTAGGCACCGATCTTCATGCCCGCCACAGCGGATTCCACGGTGGAATGGCCGGTGAGCATGATGACCTCGATCAATGGATTGTGTGTTTTGATTTCACGGAGTACAGACACGCCGTCTTTACCCGGCATCTGAACATCCAGCAGAACCACATCCACATTGGTTTCCCGGATCAGCTTCATGGCCTCGTTGCCGTCGTACGCTTTGGATGCGGCAAAGTCTCTGGCCTCGAGACGTTCGGCCAGCACATCGATGAAATCTTTCTCGTCATCTACCAGCAACACGCGAAT
>CAZBUL010000087.1:0-2502 GCA_964495045.1 uncultured Desulfobacterales bacterium
TGTTCCTTGGCGATCATGGCTTCCTTGATGGCATACATGCAGCAGACGGATGAACAATAGCCGTTGCCGCACCGGTTGACATCCCGGGAGCCCACACACTGAAGCCATGCGATGCGTTTGGGTTCGGTATGATCCGAGAGCTTGACCAGATGCCCCATGGTCGGGCCGGAGGCACTCAGAATGCGCTCGAACTCGAGGCTTGTCATCACATTGGGATTTTTGCCGTAGTGATAGAACTGCCGGAGCGGTGTCGGATCGAAAGCTTCACTGCCCGGACACAGAATGACCGACCCGACGGAAATATCCCGCATGACGGTTTGCTGATTGTGATCCACGGCATTGGCCAGACAGGCATCCACACACTGATAGCATTCGGAGCACACGCCGCAGGCCAGACACCGTTCGGCTTCTTGGCGGCTGTTTTCTTCGGCGAATCCGAGCTGGACTTCGTTGAAATTGGTCATCCGGTTTTGGGGCGGCAGATGGGGCATCGGCACCCGGCCGGCTTTGGCAGCTCCTTCGATCGGCACATCAGTGACCGCCGTCCAATCCGCCTCCCGGCCTTCCATGATATCCTGCCCCTGAATGAACCGATGCATGGAAATGGCGGCTTCTTTTCCGGCCTGAATGGCTTCCACGACGGTTTTGGGGCCGGAGACCGCATCCCCGCCCGAGAAAATATCCGGGTCTTTGGATTGCAGGGTGACGGGATCCACCACCATGGTTCCCCACCCAGTCAGGGTACAGGCGCATTCATCCGTCAGGCAGGCCCAGTCGGATTCCTGGCCGATGGCCGGAATGACGGTATCCACCTCGATGATGAATTCGGAGCCTTTGACCGGCACCGGACGACGCCGGCCGCTGGGATCGGGTTCACCGAGTTCCATCCGGATGCATTCGATACCTGTGACTTTGCCGGTGTCATCGCCGATGATCCGTATGGGATGGGTCAGGGTCTTGATTTCGATGCCTTCATCTTCGCATTCGGTGATTTCATCCCGGCTGGCCGGCATTTCGTCCATGCTGCGGCGGTAGATGATGAAGGGTTTGGAGGAGCCGGTGCGAAGGGCTGTTCGCACCGAGTCCATGGCGACATTGCCGCCGCCGATGACCGCCACCCGGCTGCCGAGATGGATCCGGTTGCCGAGGTTGACTTCTCTCAGAAATTCGATACCCGGATAGACACCCGTCAGGGATTCCCCCTCGATGCCCAATCGTTTGCACTCGTGGGCGCCGATACCCATGAAAAATGCTTTGAAACCATCTTCCCGCAATTGGGAGATGGTGAAGTCCTTGCCGATTTCGACCCCGGTTTTGAAGCGAACCCCCAGGTCTTTGATGGTCTGGATTTCGGATTCGATGATGTCGCGGGGAAGACGATAGGACGGAATGCCGACGGTGAGCATGCCGCCCAGTACCGGCAGTTTTTCAAAAACCGTTACCGCATAGCCTTCGATGGCCAGATAATAGGCGGCGGTAAGACCGGCCGGGCCAGAGCCGACGATGGCGACTTTTTCGTTTCGGGATTCCTTGATTTTGGGAATGAAGCGGGAACCGCTCTTCAAATCTTCATCGGCCAGAAAGCGGTGTAAATATTGGATGCTGATGGGCTCATCCACCAGATTGCGGGTACAGATGGATTCGCAGGGATGATGACAGACCCGGCCGCAGACCCCGGGAAAGGGATGATCCTGCTTGAAGAGTTCCAGCGCTTCCCGGTATTTTCCGGCGTTGATGAGGGCGACAAATCCCTGAACACTGACATGGGCCGGGCAGATGGCCTTGCAAGGGGCCGTCCCCCGCTTGGTGATGGCGAATGTGCCGGGAATTGCCTGGGCATATTGCTTATACGCCGCTTTCCGGGTGGTCAGGCACTTGTTGTATTCATCCGGAACACTGATGGGGCAGACTTTGGCGCATTCGCCGCAACTGGTGCACTTGGAAAGATCGATGAACCGGGGTTTCTGGCGGACCCGGGCCGAAAAATTGCCGGGATTGCCGTTGAGTTCCAGAAGCTCGGTTTGGGTGAGTAACTCGATGTTCAGATGCCGGCCGACCTCGACCAGTTTGGGTGAGATCACTCACATGGCGCAGTCGTTGGTGGGAAACGTCTTGTCGATCTGGGACATCATACCGCCGACCGCCGCGGTTTCCTCGACCAGATACACATAATATCCGGAGTTGGCCAAATCGAGGGCGGATTGCATGCCCGCAATGCCGGCGCCCACGACCATGACGGCGCCTACGGGTGCCTGCGACACGCTGCCATCGCTTTCAGCCATTGGAATAAGGGGATCTGCCTGTTTTTCCATAAGCGACTTCCTTTGATAATGGGGGGACTGGGGACTGCGCGTAGGGAAACCAGGCAGCCCGTTGTCGGCGGTTTGTTTAAATTCTTTCCAGAATATCGGGAAGCTTGTCTTCCCATCCGATGGTCGATATCAAGACACCGCTGAACCCTTGAGCTTTGAGGGCAGCGATGGTTTCAGCGGCGATGTGAAC